>WFWT01000040.1 GCA_015490995.1 Anaerolineae bacterium
CAATCTTCTGTTCAAAAAATCCTTTACTGCGAATCTGTATTGTGCTTGCTTATAGAGGAATTTGCCAATAACACCATTCTTGTAAAGTCGATGGAATGATTCTGAGATGCCATGTGGTTGCCAAGCGCAGAACGATCAAACAAGTGGGGCATAAGAATATAGCAATTGGTAATTCTCGTGAATCAAATAGAGATAGAAAGTTGCTGCTAAACTTCCCGTATGCTGTAGACAACAAAAAACCGCCACCGATCATTGCTATGCCATATACAGTGAAGGCAAATGCAATAACATTCCATATGTTTTGATAAAATATTCTGAGAAAAAGTTCGCACAACGGATCATGGCGACAAAATGATGATGGTTGCACTTCTCTCAAAATGACTTTAAATGTAATTTGTTCAAGCTTCTTGCTATCATCTTGCATTACTAAAGCCCGCCATGCCTAATGCTTGAAAGGAAGTTTATCCATCTCAAAGCGCTTCTTGCACACCTTGCTTGTACTCCATTAGAATAGAGCAAATGTGTACGATGGCGAGTAACACTACCACCCAAGCACTAATTCAAGAAAAATGGCTGCTGAATAAGAAGCTAGCGAAACAATGAGAATATATACGCTTATGTAAAGCCATTTCGTTTTTCTATCTCTTATCTGTTGAATTATGTCTATCACAGATTGTGTTGAGTTAAGTTTCGCGGCAATCTGCCCTGCCCACTTAAAAGTAAGTATCCTTGTTATCACAACAATACATGCAACTAGCGCGAGAAACGTGGCCAGCCCTATGAGAACTCTTGATGCTGGATTAAGCATAGCGATCGATGAAAGTCCAGCTGCTGTTATTGCAACAAGTAATCCTGTCAAAGTGATGAGAGCATTAGCACTCTCTTCTATAGATACAGACTGTCTGCCAAAGAGCTTGTAAACTTCTGCATATGGCCCAGTAAACACTCGAAGTGTCATCGCCTGTTCCCGTTTACGGACATCTGTTGGCGTGAAAGGCGTCTTCACCTTTCTCAGAGCGGCGGCTAATTCTAAAAGAGCTCTGCATTGGCTGTCATCCACGAACACAACGCGCGGTTTGTTAAGCGTCAAGTGACCATGTGTAATAGCTCCGTATACCGGGTCGGTTGCACCTGCTACAATAGTATCAATGCCCGCGAGCGTTGCAGCGCCGAGACACATTGTACAGGGCTCACAAGTTGTATACAATATACATCCTTGCAAGTCTCGTCCGAGCCGCGCCACTGCCGTGCGGATTGCCAACATCTCCGCATGTGCGGTTGGATCCCCGGTGGAATATGCACGGTTGTGCTCAGACGTTATTAGCACACCATCCTTATAAACTGCGGCCCCATAAGGCGCATCGCCAATTTCAAGTGCTTTTCGTGCTGCATTGACAGCTTCTTCCAATCCATTAAGGTCCAAATTCGTGTTGGCATGCTCTAACATTGACTTTCTCCTTGGAACCGACAGTTTTCACTTGAAGTAGGGTAGCAAGCGGATACGGACGGGATGGCCGAGGGTGAAGTGACGTTTCAGGCTGTCATACCCAATCCGAAACACGCTCAAGGTGTGACGATGCCGGCGGTCCACCAGATACCGTTGACCGCGCTTGATGACGTTTGTCCCAACCGCCACATGCCACACGTAGAGCAACGCCAGGGCCAGGAACAGGCGCACCAGCACCCGCCCATCCCGGATATGGGTTTTGTCCAGGTGGAAGCCGTGGCTTTTCAAGTCCCGGTGCATTTCTTCCGTCCACATGCGACGGCGGTAGGCCCGCAACGCCTGGCGAGGCGTAGCCAAGGAGGTGGCGAGAAACCATGGCTTGTCCTCACCCGGTTCCCAATGCACCACCAGGCGACACGGATGGCGATGGGCAGCGGTCAACCGCACCTCCGGGTACCAGTGCGTTTGGCCCGGGGTGGCCATATGCTCCTCCAAGAACAGCCACCGGCGCCGGTCGACCAGGTAGACCCATATGCCGCTCCTTTGCCGCAACACGTAATCCCATCCCCAGGCCTCCAGTTGCCGAATCAAAGCCACGCTGCCGAATTCACTGTCGCCCACCACCAGCACGGGTGTGCCTTCCGGTATCCAACGCCGCACCCGGGCCAGGAGGGCCCGCTGTTGGACACGGCTGCTATGCCCTTTCTTGTGACGCACCCAGGTCCAGGCCAGGGGCAAGGCCCGGCGGCGAAAGGCCAGGCTGACCACTATCACCTGAACGCGGGCATGAACAGATATGGTGTCCACCAGCAAGTGCACTTCGCCCTGGGCCGCAGCGGCCTGAGCCAGCAGTTGCCGGGCCACCGGCTCGTACCAGACCAGGGCCCGTACCGCTGCATTATGCAGAAAACGGCTCAAGCGACGTTCGATGCTGACCTTCTGAATGGGCCAGGGCAGGTGGACAGCCATGTGACTGAGGTGAATGCTTTTGGCCACCCACAAACCGGTCAGCAACCAGGCCATGTTGCGCACGCGAGTCAGGCGTTCCTGGGGCCAAAGTTGGCGCAGCCGCTGGAACCAGCTAGAATAGACTTGGTAGACCGGCATGGCTCCCTCCTTGAGGTGGTTGGTTTTCTCTCACCTGAATTCAACCTTAGGAGGGCCTGCCGGTCAACTGTTTTTGGCCTCCTCTCCCCTCCCCAAACTGTCGGGTAGTCAGAATAATGGTTAAAATTACTGCTGCAGCTTCGTCTTCTGGTCGTCTAACCCCGCCTATTTTGTTTCCGTGCTTGTCGTAGATATTGTAAGGCATATTTGTTCTCCTTTCTGGCTGAAGTGCATCACCCGTTATCCGACATATTTGGCGGATATACACCCTATCCCGGGGATTATCCGGTAGATCTGCCGGATAAGGATGTGTATATCCAGCAAAACTGTCGGATATACTCCCACATAGAGCGATATCCGGCCACATTACTGGAGGTGATAGGCTCAATCTGTACATGCAATAACATGGGTGCAAAAACAGTACAAGCACGCACCATACCCGTCCAGGAAACTTGACACCGGGAACACAGCGAGGTACACTTGGAGGTACAATCGAATCTGAGTTTTGCTCCACAGGGGCTGGCGTGTCCGTCGCTGGCCCCGTTTTATTTTTCCCCAATGATAATCGAAAAGCCTTGCCCCGTCAAATTTTTACTCACCTCACATATCCCGGTCCGGTTGTGTTGTGCTTCCATAAATCCCCGCGCGTATAATCTTCCCCGGTCCCCTGCTCTGCCATGAGCCGGCGGTCCCGCCTGAGCATCATCCCCGGGCAAGGAGGATTGTAATGATGTCAGGACGACTCACACCGCCCACACTGGTATCCGCCATAGAGCAGTTCCTGCAAGCAAAAGAAGCCGCCTTCCGTTCTAAGGCCACCATTGCCAAATACAGCGACATCCTCCAAAGATTCGCCCGATATGTGGGCGAGGAGACGCCGCTGGCAGCGATTCAGACCCGGATGATCCGCGACTTCCTTGCCTCCAGGAGGCGAGAGGGATTGAGCGCCTCCTCGATAGACACCTACTTCCGCACGTTGCACACTTTCTGGAAATGGGCAACGGAGGAATACGCCCTAGGCAACAATCCCATGCAGGGTGTAGATAGGCCTCACGTGCCAAAGAGATTGCCCCCATATCTCACGGATAGCGAATGTCAGCGAATGCTTCAGGCCGCAAAACAGTCTCGCTCCGGGTTGCGAGACTGGGCCATTCTCCTCACGTTGTTCGACACCGGCATTCGGGCGGGAGAGCTGGTAGGGCTTCGGGTTAAAAACGTCAATTTCGAGATGGGAACAATAACGGTGTACGGCAAGGATGCGGAGGAGCGCTGCATACCCATCAGCGAGGCCACCGTCAAGGCTCTGAGAGCATACCTCAAGGACCGCCTTCATGATCCTGAGGCGCCGGTTTTCGTCAGTACAAAGACCGGAGAGGCGCTCACCGTGTGCGGGCTCCGGGAGATCATCCGACGGATAGCCAGAGCAGCAGGCCTGCAGCGGCGGGTGTATCCCCATCTTTTCCGGCACACTTTTGCGTACCGCTGGATCAAAATGGGCGGAAACGTGGAAAAGCTGCGATATATTCTGGGGCACTCCCGTCTGGATACCACCCACATCTACGCGATGGCGCGCCCTGAGGACATTCTGGAGGAACACCGGAGGCTTAATCCGGCTGGAAATCTTGTGGAAAGGGTGAAGGTTCTTCCCCTCTTAAGCGGGGAGGTAAGGTGAGGAATCCGATCTGTGTTCTTCCCTTACAAGGAGGAGGGCACAGGTTCGAGTCCTGTTCCGCCCACCATGTCCGTGTCCTGGTCCGGCCGGGCCAGGACACGGCTTTGCCCCACTACATCCCCTTTGTCTAAGCGCTGCGCCGCTTCCAGATTTCCGAAGAAGCCTTGAAAGAGGCCATCTCCTTTGGCAGAATAAGAACGACAACCATTGGTGAGGAGGTGGCGGTAGCGGAACAGGATGTGCGCGAACTGGCGAAAGGCCAGGAAGTGATGGTTGTCCGACGAGAGACTTTTAAGCATCTGCTCGTGGCGCGATGCAAGCACGTCGTGGTGTTCGCGAAAGGGGCGGCAGTGGCCAACGTCGTGACCATGAATTTCATTGTCGCCAATCTCACGCCCAAGCGGTGGCACGAATGGTATAAAAAGTGTGG
This sequence comes from Anaerolineae bacterium, assembly GCA_015490995.1. Lineage (GTDB taxonomy): Bacteria > Chloroflexota > Anaerolineae > JAADDB01 > JAADDB01 > S141-23. Next base: position 4,657 of record WFWT01000040.1, read on the forward strand.
GAGCCTTTGGTGAGCCATGGTCTCGCTCCGGGCGTAATTATGCTTTCTGTCCGCCAGCCTGCCACATTTGACGAAAGCCAGGATTCGCATTAACATGAAATCGGCCGTGCTAGGCGGGGAGCTGGCGGTGCCCTGTACCCGCAATCCGCCATAGCGGGGCCGAATTCCCCCCTGAGGGGCCGCCTTGACGATACTGCCCGGCTAAGCGGCGTTGAAGGCTGGGTCCCGCGCGGCGGGCACCCACGAACCGGGTCAGGTCCGGAAGGAAGCAGCCCTAAGTGGTGCTGCCCGGGCGACGCGGGGGTGCCTGGCCTGAGCTGGCTGGCCGGGTAAGGCGTGGAGGCGGACTTCGACGGGGGGTGCACGGCCACAGAGAGAGGCGCCGGTTAATCCGGCGCCTCTCTCTGTTTCGATAACTGGCAGACCGAACGTCCAGGGCACTTGCTCAACTCTCGACGGGCCGTTCTCCTTCCTCAACAAGTGCGGCTGGCGGGGCCGACCGGGCCAGTCCCCACAGCGCAATCAACGCTCCCACCAGCGCTATCAGCTGGGCCCCGCGCCATCCTCCCGGCAGCAACCAGCTGTCCCCCCGCCAGGCTTCCAGAACCAACCGAGAAAAGCTGTACGCAAAAAGCAGTCGCCACCCCCCAAGCCCTTTGCCCCAAGGCGCCGGCCGACGCCACAACCAGACAAACGTGAGCAGGGCGGCCACCATCTCGTACAATTGCACCGGATGCCGTCGGGCGCCCCACAGTTCGATTCCCCAAGGTAGGTTGGTCACCGTGCCGTAAGCATCCCCGGCCAAGAAGTTGGCCAGCGCGTATACAGCCCACCCCAAAGCCAACGCAGGGGCCAGCGCATCCGCCAAGAGAGCTAATCGTACCCGATGACGCCGCAAATAGATCAGCCCAAGGAGCATCCCTCCTATCACAGCCACCTCGGGGATAAATGTGCTCAACCGCGGGGTCAGCAGTGACAGCGGGGATGCCAGGTAAGCTTGTGGGTAACGGGCCGCGTAGGCCAATCGGCCAAGGATGAGCCCACCCAACACGCTTAACAACCCCCAATTCCACACCACATCCTCTGAGATGCCCCGTTCGGCAGCACGGCGACTTCCCAGCCAGAGGACCAGATACAAGTTAGCCAGCAAGAGCAAAGGTTTGGTCGGTAACGCCAACGTACCGATGGTGATGGCCGGGTACATGTTAACGCGCCTCCATCAACCGTTGAATGCGGGCGTAGATGGCCCCTTCTGACATTCCACCTTCCACCCGTTCAATAATGGTGCCGTCCGGCGCAATAAAGTAGGTGGTGGGCAAAAAGCGCACCCGGTATTGTTCCCCTACCTCCATACGGGTATCCAACACAATGGGAAATGTCAACCCCAACTCGTTACGGAACGCCGCCACCACCGTAGGATCTTCAGCCTCGTTTACCGCCACGATAATGAGCCCCTGATCGCGATACCGTTGATATGCCTTTTCAAAGGCGGGCATTTCAGCCCGGCAGGGGGGACACCACGTGGCCCAAAAGTTCAACACAACCCGTTGACCGCGCAAGGCGCTGAGACGCAACGTGTCCCCCTCGAGGGTGAGGAGAGTGAAATCCGGGGCCAGAAAACCGGGGCGCGGCGCGGCCATCTCCCGGGTGCCCGTACCTTCCGGCGCTCGTGAAAGGACCACCCACATGATCCCCACCAACAAAACAAAAATCATCACCATGTAATAGCGCTCCCGGGGCCACACCACACCGGGACGTTGCGTCATCTCCGTCGATGTTGAGGTCATACATGGCCCTCCTTACGCGTAAAATTCACGGACGAACAAACCGCTCCACACGAAAAGAGTGGAAGAGTAAATAGCCCCCCCACCCTTTCCGAAACCGGATGAACCACGCTTTTCCATTGCATACGTGGCCTGTGTCATTTCAGCTTTGTCTCTTCCGGAAACAGGATTACATCACCCCGCGGATCATCCCACCGTCCACCTGTAGCAGGGCTCCGTTGACAAAGCTCGCCCGCTCCGAGGCCAAGAAAGCTACCACAGCCCCGAACTCTTCAGGACGCCCTAGACGGCCGAGAGGAATTTGACTTACCCAAGCACGCTGTGCCTCTTCCATGGTGATACCCTGAGTTTCCACAGCCCGCTGCAACAAACTCTGAAGCCGTTCGGTGAGAATAGGGCCGGGACACACCGCATTGACGGTAATATTGTGAGGACCCAATTCCTGGGCCAAGGTCTTGACCAGACCGTGCACACCAGCTCGCACCGCGTTGGAAAGGATCAAGTTAGGCAATACTTGTTTGGCAGAAACAGAGGTGATGGTAATAATGCGGCCACTGCCCGCTTGTTTCAAGTGGGGAAGGGCCGCGTAGATAAGCCGTACTGTGCTCAGAAAGTTCAGGTTCCAGGCCTGCAACCACGCTTCCTCGTCAAAATCTTCAAACGTACCGGAAGGCGGTCCCCCTGCGTTGGTGACCAAAATGTCCAAACGCCCCCACCGGTCTACCGCGGCCTGAACAAAGCGACGCGCGTCCTCCGCTCGGGTCACGTCCGCGACGAGAGGCAAAACTTCACCTCCAGTCTCGCGGGCGATCTCCTCCGCAGCTTGCTGAAGCCGACCCTCATGGCGGGCGCAAATGGCAACCCGCGCGCCTTCGCGGGCCAGTTCTAGGGCAGATGCCTTGCCCAGGCCGCTACTGGCCGCGGCCACACACGCCACCTTCCCCCGTAATCCAAGGTCCATAGGCCCTCCTCCTCGCGGTGGAATACGTGGACGACATCCGGGTGTGGTGACACATTGTAGCATGATACGCCCGGGGCGGAAAGCGATCTGCCTGCCCCTTACTCTCAGGCCCTTGCCGAGCAGGGCATCCTCTCCCCCGCGGTGACTACCCATCGGACATACCTGCAGACGGTGCCGGCTCTCACCTTCTGTCACACTGGCTTCTCCACTACCTCCCTGGTAGAATGCCTGGTAACCAAGGGAGGGTGCCAATGGGGCGGTGCACACTGCGCTGGCAGGAGGCGGGAGCCCTGGTGCTGCTTTCCGCCGCCATGATGTGCTTGGAAATCACCCTGACGCGGGTGTTCGCGATAGCACAGTTTTACCACTTCGCGTTTATGGTGGTGAGCCTGGCCATGTTAGGCCTAGGCGCGGCGGGCACGGCGATCGCCCTCTTTCCGCAGGTTACTCGATGGCCACCGGCAACCCTCTTGTGGGCTACCGGTATCAGTTTTGCCCTGGCGACGTTGACCGCGTTTGGCCTGTTCAACGCCGTCCCCTTCGACCCTTTCAGTGTGGCCTGGGACCCTGGACAGTGGCTCATCCTGGGCGGACATGTGATCGGGTTTACCCTTCCCTTTGTAGCCACCGGGATAGCCGTGGCCGTGTTGTTGGCCCAGAGCAGGGAGAAGAGCGGCATAGTGTACGGCCTCAACTTAGGAGGAGCAGCATTGGGCGCGCTGCTGGCCTTAACTACACCCTCCTTCCTGGGCGCCGAAGGAGTACTGATGCTCAGCGCAAGCCTGGCCGCGTTGGCCGCCCTGAGCGTCGCAGGGGCGGAACACCGAGGTCACGCTCTGTTTGCCCTGGCTGTGCTAGGCCTGTCCCTGGCGTTGAACATGACACGTCCGGCTCCGTTTCAAGTGCACCTCTCCCCTTACAAAGCGCTGCCTCAGGCCCTTCGCTATCCCGGTGCACGCGTGATCTGGCAACGCTGGAACGCGTTCTCGCGCGTAGACGTCGTCGAAAGCCCCGGCATTCGCTTCCTGCCCGGGCTTAGCGTGCGATACACCGGTCCAATCCCCCAGCAACGCGGCCTGTTTTGGGATGGGGATAACCCGTCTCCGGCTTTGGTGACGTCGGCTTCCTTTCCCGCGGCCGAGCATCTCCCCCTTGCGGCTGCTTTCGTCCTCCACCCCCAGCCGGACGTTCTCGTGTTGTCCGCTCGCGGCGGGCTGGATGTGCTCACCGCCATAACGCTGGGGGCCCGTCGGGTATGGGCGGTGGAGGCTAACCCCTTGATGGTCACCGCGGCTCAGGACGTTTACCGGTTACCCAAGGTAAACGTGGTGATAGAAGGGGATCGCGCCTTTTTACGACGTGTGGACCGCGCATTTGACCTGATCGTGTTCAGTTTGACCACCGGATATCGCCCTGTACGGCTTGGTGCCTACACGTTGACCGAGGATTACCGGTATACGGTGGACGCACTTGTGGACGCACTTCGCCGTCTACGTCCGGGTGGCATGGTGGTCTTAACCCGTTGGCTACAGACTCCACCGAGCGAATGGGTGCGGGCGTTCGCCCTCGCGATCACCGCGGTAGAGCGCACGGGAGGGGATCCTGCCACGCAAGTGGTGGCGTTCCGGGGTTACAACACGGGCACACTGTTGATCAGAAGCCAGCCCTTTACCCCCGCGGAGGTGGCCCGGTTGCGAGCGTTTCTGGACACCCGCGGCTGGGATCTGGCCTGGGCACCGGGTATGCAGCCTGAGTGGGCAAACCGCCACAACGTGTTACCCCGACCTGCTTACTACGAACTCTTTTCCCAGCTTCTACAAGCGGAGAACCGAGACCTGTGGTACGCGCAGTACACGTTCGATGTGCGTCCCCCCACCGATGACCGTCCCTTCTTCGAACACTATTTTCGGTGGTCCCAAGCTCGTGACGTGTGGGCCAGCCTGGGCAAGACGTGGGCACCGTTTGGGGGAGCAGGGTACTTCGTGGTGCTGGTGATGTTGGTGCTCCTAGGCCTGTTGGCCGGGTTGCTTATTGGAATGCCCCTGGCTGTGAAACGTCACACATCCCGCACGGCGCTTCCATGGCCCAAACGATATCCTTTCCTGTACTTCAGCGCGCTGGGAGTGGGGTACCTCTTCGTGGAGATTCCTCTCATTCAAGCCCTGATCCTTTACCTCAACCACCCCATCTACGCGTTCACCACCGTGCTCATCTCCCTGTTCATCTTCGGCGCGATAGGGAGCTGGCGCTGGGGACGCGCCACACCGGGGCACACCGGGTTGGCAGTAGCGGTACTGGCCATGGTGATGGCGTGGTTGCTCCCACTCGCCATGCGGCAGACGCTGGGATGGCCATTGTGGGCTCGTGCCCTGATGACGGTGGCCGGGCTAGCCCCTCTGGCTACTGTAATGGGCATGCCCTTCCCCCGAGGTGTGTACCAGCTCGGCCGCACGGCAAATGCCTGGACGCCTTGGGTGTGGGCTATCAACGGCGTGTTCTCGGTGCTGGCCGCTCCCCTGGCTGTTCTGATAGCTTTAACCTGGGGCTTCCGGGTTGTGTTCGGTGGTGGCGTGCTGGCCTACTTCATCGCGTGGCTCAGCGCTCAGGCGTGGACACGGCACGTCCCCGCTCCACCCCCGGACCGGTAAGGGGCACAAAACGCACGGCTCCGAGGTTGTACCCCTTTACCTTATCCCCCTCCTTCACAAACTTCCAAAGGGTCTGATAGCCTCCTGGGGGACCAATGGGGATGACGATACGTCCTCCATCCTTGAGCTGTTGTACCAAGGGCTGAGGAAGGTGATCAGGAGCGGCGGTGACAATGATGACATCGAAGGGGGCAGCTTCCGGCCACCCGTAGTACCCATCCCCCTGACGCACGCGCACCTGGGTGTATCCTAACCGCCGGAGACGCTCTGCTGCCTGGGCGGCCAGTTCCGGGATGATCTCAATGGTATACACCTCCACGTAGCCAATCTCGGCCAGCACCGCAGCCTGATACCCCGACCCAGTACCGATCTCCAGCACCTTATCGCCCGGCTGTAACTCCAGAAGTTCGGTCATCCAGGCCACAATGTAAGGCTGGGAGATGGTCTGACCGTATCCGATGGGCAAAGGATGGTCACCGTACGCCCGATCGCGATAACGTTCGGGCACAAACAGGTGCCTGGGCACAGTACGCATCGCCCGCAGGACATCGGGATCCGTGACGCCCCGTGCGACGATGGTTTTCTCCACCATGGCCAACCGTTGGGTGAGATATGGATCGGGCGTAGGGCTCTGAGCCACGGGGGAGTCAACGGTGAGGATCGGTTCCGGCGTGATGTCAACAGGCACAGGGGTGGGCGAAAGAGAAGGAACACCACAGGCTCCAAGGAGCAGAAGCCACCCTATCCCTAAAAAGACCATCATCTTCCCTTTCACCCTGCGCGACATACGCTTCCCTCCCGGAAACAAACCGCCGGCTCGTTTCGGGGTGGCCCAGACAGCCTGGCCTTTCACACACGAATGTCCCCTTCCTCTGTAACGGCCGTCTCATCGTGCAGGAGAACCCGGCGTCCCCGGCCACCACCCTCGTCGGGACCGACCACACCCATAGCTTCCAACTGTTCAACGAGCTCCTGAGCTCGCTTGAATCCGATGTGGAGCTTGCGTTGAAAGAAGGACGCGGACACCCGTTCCTCCTCGCGCGCCAAGGCAATGGCACGCTCCACAAGGGAGGTTTCCCGTTCGACATTCAGTTGTGTCCAGGGGCCCTCGGTAGGCCCTGGGGGGTCCGCGCGTTCCCGCCACCAACTCACCACACGCGCGATCTCCTCGTCGGACACGTATGCCCCCTGCAAACGGAGGGGACTGGGCCGATCGGGCGGCAAGAACAGGGCATCCCCTCGGCCCAACAGGGTTTCCGCGCCTGGTGTGTCCAGAATGACCCGAGAATCCACCTGAGAGGTAACGGCAAAGGCCAAGCGAGCAGGAAAATTCGCCTTGATGAGGCCGGTGATCACGTCCACGCTCGGACGCTGTGTGGCCACCACGAGGTGAATGCCCGTGGCCCGGGCCATTTGGGCCAGTCGTGCCAGGGCGTATTCCACCTCGTTACCGTGTGCCAGCATGATGTCCGCCAACTCGTCAATGATCACAACCAAATAAGGGAGGGGTGGCTCGTGGTGCCGGAGGGCCCACGCGTTATAACGGGCCAAAGACCGCGCCCGGGCCCGAGCAAACCGCCGGTACCGATCGTCCATCTCCAACATAACCCACGTCAGCGCGCGTAGGACCTCCTCCACGTCGGTCACCACCGGACCGACCAGGTGGGGCACTCCTGTGTAGGCGGTCAATTCCACGCGTTTGGGGTCAATGAGGAGCAACCGCAGCTCCTGGGGAGTATTCCGCATCAACCACGTTACAATCATGCTGTTGATGGCCACCGACTTGCCGGAACCGGTCGCACCCGCGATTAGCAGGTGAGGCAATTTTGTGAGATCGGACACCACGGCCGCGCCCATGACGTCCCGACCCAGGGCCAGGGCCAGAGGACCCCGCAAGCGCTGAAACGCGTCGGACGCCATGACACTGCCCAGGCGCACCACGCTGATGCTGGCGTTGGGAACCTCAATACCCACGTAGGGTTTGCCGGGCACCGGTGCCTCGATACGGATGGGCGCGGCTGCCAACATCAGTGCCAGGTCATTCTGCACGGCGAGAATGCGCCGCACCGAGATACGGCGCTTCTTACCCCCGCGTTTAACGGTCAACGGTTGCACGCAGAACTGGGTTACAGCAGGACCACGGTGGACTTCCACCACCCGTACGGGAATCCCAAACCCGGCCAGTGTTTCTCGAATCAGTCGGGCCTGGCGTTGCAACTCATTGTTGTCCAGGGGATGGACATCTTCCTGTTCTAAAAGGCTCATGGGGGGCAAGGCATATCCCGCTTCCACGTGAGATACAGTGGAACGAGCGGGAAAGGCCTCCTCTTCCTCTTCCGACACCTGGTTACGGCGGGGCCACCACCGGGTGAGCCGGTACAGCAGACGCCCCCACCAGGCGTAGGTACGCACCCGAGGAGATGCAGGCAAGTGCCATCCCAGCCAGGGCCCTACCCGAGCCCGAACCCAAAGCCACCACCACCAAAGCACGTCACGGTCCAGGGACCAGGGGCGATGGAGGTACATCAGAGCGACACCCACCCCGATCCCCATGCCGATCACCAACCACGCGAAAGGCAATCCTACCCCTTGTACCAGTATAGAGGCCAGAGTATCCCCCACCCGGCCACCACCCCCCTGGCTGTGACCATCCCCTGGGGCCCACAAGCTGAGCGCGGCCAACATCCCGCCGATGAGCACCTCACCGCCCACCACGAAAAGGGGGTCAACTCGAGAACGGAGAGAACGTCGCAGGGATAGAGGGAGCAACGTGAAAAGAATGGCCATAGGCCAGGCCAGCGCACCCCAGAGGACAACCCACAGCTGCCAGGGCCGATTGACCCCGGGCAGGGGCAACCAGTGCACAAGACCACTGACCAGGGGCAACACGGCTATCCACACCAGACGCGTGCCCCCGCGCGCCAGACGGAGAGCCTTTTCATACCCTTGCCGTATGTGCGATGTTTGCTGCCGTGTAGGTCGTTGTCGATGTCCGCTCAAGGGTCGCCTACCGTCCGCCAGCCCTCTGGACAACGCGCGCCGCTGCGGGCCGTACTACAGGCCCCGCAAGCTTAACGCAATGCGTCGATTGGGCTCATCCACGTGCAACACCCGCACACGCACCTCTTTCCCGACCCAGACGACCTCATCCGGATCCTGGAACGGCTCCGAGCTGATCTCTGAACGGTGGATCAGGCCCTCCACGCCCTCTTCCAGCCGAACGAACGCCCCAAAGGAAGCCACGTGAGTAATGACGCCGTCCACCGTATCACCAGGGTGGAACCGCTCGCTCACACCGTTCCACGGGTCGGGTTGCAGCCGTTTTAAGCTCAAGGCTATTTTACGCTCATTGGGCTTGACGGCCAACACGTAGACCTGCACGTGATCGCCGGGTTGTACGACATCCCCAGGATGGGCCACCCGTGCCCACGAGAGCTCGGAAACGTGCACCAATCCTTCCACCCCGCCAACGTCCACAAAAGCGCCGTAGGGCTCTAAACGGGTAACCCGACCCTCCAGCACGTCGCCGGGCTTCACCGTCGCCCACAGCCGTAACGCCCGCTCATCTTCCAAGGCCGCCCGTTCGGAGAGGATCAAACGACCTCGAGCGCGGTCAATTTCGATGATCCGGAGCCGCAAGGTCTCCCCGATCTTGCCGCTTAATACCCGTAACCGCTCCTCTATGTCCGGCAGGCGAGGCAAGTTCAACATGTGAGATGTGGGGACAAACCCAATAATCGAATGATAGGCAACCAGCACCCCCCCTTTGTTGCACCCCACAATTTCAAGCTCCAGCACGCGGTGGTTGGCCATATCCTCCGCCGCACGCGCCCAATCCGCGTCATCTCCCTCTTGCGACACAGGGGTGGAGCGCTCCTGAGGACGTATCATCACAGAACGAGCACTCCGGCGCCGAGACAGCCGTCGTCTGGGAGGAGGGGGAGGGAACTCACCCTGGGAGAGCAACGCCTGCCAGTACTCCTCGTCCGGTCCCGGTGGTACACTCTCGTAGGCCACGGTGTCTCCTCCTCTGTGGTACACCCTAGTTCACCAGCTATCAATTGGGGAAAACCCGATGCGAGGGTAGGGTGAGAGCCACATCGGCACACCTCTCTCATCTCACGAGGGCAACCATCACCCCGGTGCTTTACTTCTCGCGTCTCTCTTGCAGCGGACTCCCACCGCCCTCCACAGTGGGCACTTCTATTCTATCAGAAATAGCGACATATGTCAAACGGTATTAGATACCCCCAGGGGATTGTATCAGTTGAAACCGTCTTTCCACGGGCCTCCGGGGTTACTCTGGCTAGATGACTCCCAAGGGTTAACAGATAACTGCACCTGTACCGCGCTACGACACCTCTCCGTGAGCGCGGCATCGTGCCCTCATTTCCGCGCAAACACCCTTGTGTCCCTGTACCCATCCCTGGTTGTCAGCTTGCGAGGGGTGTGGCACAATCGATAAAGGTACTGGTAAGGGAGGGCGAAACGCATGCGTGCGATGCTCTTGTCCGCGCAACGGCCGGTGGAAGAGCGTCCCCTCACCTTGGTAGACGTCCCACGACCGTCTCCGGGGCCCGGCGAGGTATGCTTACGTGTCCACGCTTGCGGGGTCTGTCATACGGACCTTCACATTGTGGAAGGCGATCTGCCCCTTCACAAAACGCCGGTCATTGTCGGCCATCAAGTCGTAGGCACCGTGGTGGCAATCGGCCCCGATGTCACACACGTGCAGGTGGGCCAGCGGGTCGGTGTCCCCTGGGTGCACCGCACATGTGGCCAATGTGCCTTCTGCCGTGCGGGGCAGGAGAACTTGTGCGAAGCACCCCAGTTCACAGGATGGGATGTGGATGGCGGATTTGCGGAATACATGGTTGCCCCGGCAGATTTCGTGGTTCCCATTCCGGCAACGGTGGACGACCTTCACGCCGCGCCCCTCTTGTGTGCGGGCATTGTCGGCTATCGCACCCTGAAACTCAGTCAGGTGCAGCCGGGACAACGATTGGGCATTTACGGCTTTGGCGCCTCGGCGCACATCGTAATCCAGATCGCCCGGTACTGGGGATGTGAGGTGTACGTGTTCACCCGCAGCCCAGAACACAAACAACACGCCTGGGAACTCGGTGCGGCCTGGGTGGGTGAAGCGCAGGACACCCCTCCACACCGGTTGCACGCTGCGGTAATCTACGCGCCGGCCGGCTGGATCGTGAAGGAAGCTCTGCGAGTGCTCGAACGGGGAGGCACCATCTCCATCGGAGGCATTTACCTGAGTCCCATTCCGGAATTGCCCTACGAACTATTATACTGGGAGCGCACCGTGCGCAGCACGGCCAATGCTACCCGCGCGGACGCCCGGGAATTGATGACACTGGCAGCCACTATCCCCATCCGCACGGACGTGCAGGTCTTTGCCCTGGAGGAAGCCAACGAGGCCCTCCGACGGCTGAAACACAGCGAACTGAAGGGCTCTGCGGTGCTGCGCGTTGGATCTTAACCGCCCCCTATCGCAGGGCGGCCACTTGGCCGGTCGTTCTCATATCGGGTAAGCTACACCACAGAGCCCGGACGTACCGGACAACATGTATTGGGTTCGGTGGATCCCCGTGCACGGGTGCATGCTTATCTTAAAGGAGTAACGTGCCATGGATGACACACTACCGGTAGCCGACGTGTGTGCCGACGCGACGGGGCACGAGGATCGGGTGCTCACCTTGCGGGAGCACATGGTGGATGAGATCCAGGCTCAACGCTTGGCCGAAATGTTCAAGATGCTGGCCGATCCGACGCGTCTGCGCATCATTACCGCCCTGGCCGAAGGGGAAGTGTGCGTCCATGAACTGGCGGACGCGCTGAAGCTCAGCCAGTCGGCGGTCTCCCATCAGTTGCGCCTGCTGCGCCAGCAAGGCCTCGTACGGACCCGCCGTGTGGGACGCCATGTCTATTACCACTTGGACGACGAGCACGTGTATCACCTGCTCCGGCAGGCCCTGGAACACGTGGAACACCTGTAACCTTCCCGACACGCCATCCTGAGACCACACGAGGAGGCCGCACCATGTACGTTCACCCTGCACCTCTGGCAGAGACTGTCGAGCTGTTGCGCTCCGGCCAACACGTGGTAACCGAACATGTGATGGCCCGATGGGAGCGGTTTCAGGCCGTGGAGCCACACGTGCAAGCCTTTGTGCCGGAAGAGGGACGTTACACGCGAGTTCAACGAGCGGCAGAGGCGCTGGCCGCCCGCTTCCCCACGCCGGCAGAGCGTCCGGCCCTGTACGGTGTGCTTCTCGGGGTGAAAGATATCTTCCGCACCGAGACACTCCCCACGCGGGCGGGGTCTCAATTGCCCCCCGAGCTCTTCGCCGGCCCGGAGGCCACGGTGGTCACCCGGCTGCGCGAGGCAGGCGCCCTCATCCTCGGCAAGACGGTCACCACCGAGTTCGCGTACTTCGAACCAGGGCCTACCCGTAACCCCCACCACCTGGAACACACCCCCGGCGGTTCCAGCAGCGGCTCGGCAGCCGCAGTTGCCGCCGGTTTGTGCGAATTGGCCCTGGGCACCCAGACCATCGGTTCCGTCATTCGGCCAGCAGCATATTGTGGTATTGTGGGGTATAAGCCCACTTATAACCGCATTCCTACCGAGGGCCTGATCTTCTTCTCCCCTTCCGCGGACCACGTAGGGCTGTTCACACAGGATGTTCCCGGCATGCGCCTGGCTGCCCGGGTGGTCTGCACCGGATGGGATGCACGTCGGGAGGAAACAGCAGCCTCGCGTCGCCCCGTGCTGGCTGTACCGGAAGGCCCTTATCTCCAACAGGCGGAACCCGAAGCGCTGACCGCCTTCGCCCGGCAGGTACAACGCCTGGAAACGGCCGGTTATGAAGTGCGCCGTGTCCCCGCACTAACCGACATCGCCACCATTAACCAATGGCATCGCCGCATGATCGCGGCCGAATTCGCCCAGGTGCACGCTGCCTGGTTCCCCCGGTACGGACACCTGTACCGACCGCGCACCGTGGAGCTCATCCGAGAAGGCCAAAAGGTTACTGCAGAGGAACTCGCCACCTCTCGAGCAGGCCAACAGCACTATCGGGAAGCGCTGCAGGAACTCATGGACAAGGAGGGCATCGACCTGTGGGTGTGCCCGGCCGCCCCAGGCCCTGCCCCCCGGGGCTTGCACAGCACAGGCAATCCCATCATGAACCTGCCCTGGACGTACATGGGATTGCCCGCGATAACCGTGCCCGCCGGCCTGGCAAGCAACGGGCTTCCCCTGGGGTTACAGTGCGTTGCCCGCTGGGAAGACGACGAAGCGTTGCTCACCTGGGCCGAGGACATCGCCCGCGCGCTACAGTCCGATGACACCGACGGGGACGGGGAATAGCCCATACCCAACACCGGTGTGCAGGAGATACCTCCCGTGATTCAGGTGCACGTTGAGGTAGACCCCCCTTTCCAGCACCGGGTGGACGTTCAGGACTTGAAACGAGTAGCACAGCATACCCTGGAGGTGGAGCAGGTCCGCGACGGTGAGGTGACCGTGGTCATCACCGACGTGGAACGGGTGCAGGAGCTCAACCGTGCCTTCCGGGGCGTGGACGCGCCTACGGACGTGCTCGCCTTCCCCGCGCGCGCGGCTACCGAACCTGATATGCCCCCTTCACCGGAAGGCGCCGCCTACCTGGGGGACGTGATCATCGCCTTTCCGGTGGCCGAAACCCAGGCCGCCAAATACGGCCACACCGTCCAGGAAGAACTGCGGTTGCTCGTCGTCCACGGAGTGCTGCATCTGCTGGGATATGACCACAGCACACCGGAAGAAGAAGCCGTCATGTGGGAACGTCAGGCACAGATCCTGGGCCGATCGTACGTCGGCCCAGGGGGCAAACGCCTACCACAGGAGTGAGGGTATGAGGTCACCGTCTTTTTGGCACAGCCTCGGCTTTGCGGCCAGCGGCATTCTATACACCCTCCGCACCCAGCGCAACGCGCGCATTCACGTGGTTATCCTGGCCCTCGTGGTCCTGGCCGGGGTCACGTGGCGACTCACACCGGTGGAATGGGCGTCTGTGTTCCTGGTCAGTGGCCTGGTGATTGCCCTGGAAATGATGAACTCCGCGCTGGAAGGTCTAATAGACTTAGTCCATCCTGACATTCATCCCCGGGTGAAGGTGATCAAGGACACCGCCGCGGGGGCCGTACTCATCGCGGCGATGACCGCCGTCGCGGTGGGAATCATCGTGTTCGGCCCCCGCCTGTGGCAGTTTCTGCAAACGGCGGTATTGACACCCTGAGAGATGGGCCATTAAGGGTTCGCACGTACGAGCAAGACTGGGCAGTGGGCCAGCCGCAATACCCGATCGGCCACCGACCCAAAGGCCAACCGGCTAAGCCCGCTGCGGCCGTGAGTCGCCATCACTATCAAATCCACGCCTCGATCCACGGCAAAGTCGGCGATGGTTTCCGCCGCGCGGCCTTCCATCACTTCTCCGTGCAGCTCGGAAACCTGTTCCCGTAAGGCCGCCACCTGGGTCGCGATGTATTGCCGAGCATCCTCCCGCAGGTGGGGCAGCAGGTCAATGTCCACCGTAATGCCCTCGGGCATTACAGGCACCAACGGCACCTCCACCACGCGCAGAAGCGTCAACCGAGCCCCAAAGGCCTTCGCTTGAGCTACCGCGTGGGGGAGCGCGCGCTCGGCCAGTTCAGAACCGTCCAGTGGACACAACACGTGCGTGTACATAAACTTGCCTCCTTTATGCCTGGCCCCGTACCTACCTCCAAACAACAGCCCTTTTCGCCAGCTTACACAGCGGGGTCGGACACCACGTCCGGATGAGTTATAATACACTTACACGGTCCCGACAAGGCCGATAGAGCCGTCCGGCCGCGTAAGACCGTCCTTTTTCAGCCCAATGAAGGACACCCTCTACCCGGATAACGGGAGGAGATAGCTCATGGCCCTAAGCCGAGAAGATGTAGAACACGTGGCCTGGTTGGCCCGGTTAGCCTTGACCGAGGAAGAGATCGAGCGTTTCCGTGAGCACCTTTCCGCAATCCTGGAATACGCTCGCATGTTGGAGGAGGTTGACATCTCGGACGTGTCGCCCACCGCGACCGTGTTGCCCATGCGCAACGTCATGCGCGACGACGAGGTGCGTCCTTCCCTGCCGCGCGATGTGGTATTGGCCAACGCACCGGACACCTACGAAGGATACTTCCGGGTACAAGCTGTACTGGACACAGAGGACGAAGAGGGGTAACCCCCAACGGCCAGGCGGGGACGGACACGTGGGCAACCTACCTGACCGGACTTGTTGAAATGGCACCCCCACACTGACAAGGGAGGTACACATTGTCCATGGAACTTTACCGGCTGACAGCTCACGAAGCCCGTGACCTATTGCGCAAAGGTGAGATCACGGCGGTAGAGCTGACAGAAGCGGTGCTGCGCCGTATTGAAGCCGTGGAGCCTCAAGTCCGGGCGTACATCACCGTCTCTCCGGACACAGCCCTAGCGCAGGCTGCTGCGGCCGACCAGCGCCTGAGCGCAGCCCGCCGCTCAGGTGAGGTAGATACTCTCCCCCCTCTGCTGGGCATCCCCATTGCGGTGAAGGATGTCATCAGCACGCGCGGGCTGCGCACCACGTGCGGCTCCCGGATGCTCGAGAGATACATTCCTCCCTACGACGCGACCGTGGTCCGTCGGTTGCGGGCCCAAGGGGCGGTTATCGTAGGTAAAACCAACACCGACGAGTTCGCAATGGGGTGGAGTACCGAGAACTCCGCGTTTGGCCCATCCCGCAACCCATGGGACATCACCCGGGTGCCTGGTGGGTCCAGCGGGGGCAGTGCGGCCGCGCTCGCCGCGGATGAAGCCCTCATCGCCCTGGGGTCGGATACCGGGGGCAGTGTCCGTCAACCGGCGGCTTTCTGTAACCTCGTGGGTTTACGCCCTACCTACGGTCGGGTCTCCCGCTACGGTCTGGTGGCCTTTGCGTCCTCCCTGGACCAGATCGGCCCGATGGCCAAAGATGTCCTCGATTGTGCGCTGCTCTACGAAGTCATTGCCGGACATGACCCGCACGACAGCACGTCCATTGCCCAACCGGTAGAGCCGGTTCTCCCAGCTCTGAACGGCGACATTCGTGGGGTTCGAATAGGGGTGCCCCGGGAGTATTTTGGCGAGGGCATTCACGCCGGCGTAGCAGAGGTAGTGCGTCGGGCCATTGCACAACTGGAATCGCTAGGGGCCCACGTGGAGGAGATTACCCTGCCCCTCACCCGTCATTCCATCCCGGTGTACTACCTCATCGCCACCGCGGAGGCCTCGGCCAACCTGGCCCGCTACGACGGTGTGCGGTATGGCCACAGTGCCACCGCCACGACCATCTGGGAACATTTCACACGCACACGGGGGGAAGGGTTTGGCCCGGAGGTGAAGCGCCGCATCATCCTGGGCACGTATGCCCTTTCTGCCGGTTACTACGAAGCCTATTACCTGCGCGCGCAGAAGGTGCGAACCCTCATCCGCCGCGAGTTCGAACAGGCCTTCGAACGGGTAGACATTATTGCCGGTCCCGTTGCACCGGTTCTCCCGTGGCCCATCGGCTGGGTCATGGAAAATCCGGTTCAGGCCTACCTGACAGATCTGCTCACCGTCTCGCAGGCTATCGCGGGCATTCCTGCACTCTCCGTGCCGGCCGGATTCCACGAGGGCTTGCCGGTGGGATTGCAACTGGTGGGACGTCCCCTTGACGAGGTGACCCTCTTTCGGGTGGCATACGCGCTGGAGCAGGTGACCGAATGGCACCGTCAACGCCCCACCCAATGAAAGGAATGCCAAACCGAGGAAACACCTCTAAGCCGGACGCCGGAGCGGAGAGCATGGGGACGAGCACGGTAGACGAAGACCGCCAAAAAGCCGAACTCTTTCGTCAACTGGTCGAAACGGGTATCTTGAGCCCGGCGGATCGGCCCTTCTGGGAGTTGCTCACCCTGAGCCGCTTGCAACGGATGCTCTCCGTTCTCCGGCAGCGCACCCTTTACATTGTCGTGGGCATGGAGGCCGTGGACGACGGCCACAACCAGGCAGCGATCCTGCGCTCCGCGGAGGCTTTTGGCGTACAAGAGGTGGCGGTGGTCACCGGCCAAGCGCCCTTTCAGCCCAGCGAACGGGTCACTCAGGGCGCGCACAAGTGGCTGACGATCCGGAAATATCCGAGCATTCACGCGGCCATGGACCACTTGAAACGCCGCGGTTACCGTATTTGGGCCAGCCGCCTGGACGAACGGGCCGTACCCATCGATAAGGTAGACCTTTCCAGGCCGGCTGCCTTTTTCTTCGGCAACGAACACGAGGGGCTCTCCCCAGAAGCTTTGCGCCTGGCCAACGGTTCGTTTATCATTCCCATGGTGGGCTTTGCCCAGAGCCTGAATGTCTCTGTGGCGGCGGCTATAACCCTCTTCCACGTGACCCGCCGAGCCCGCCAGGAGGTGGGCGAACGCTACCACCTGACACCTGAACAACAAGCCAGCATCCTGCGACACTGGCTCCGCACCGCCACCCCTGCCGTGCGACGCCTACACCGGGCAACCGGGCAATGAGGGCAACCGGTAAGGTTTCTACCTAACGTGTACCTTCATGTACGGAGCAGCACACCAAAGGAGGGATAAGCCATGAAGATCTGGTTGGACACGGCAATTATTGAGGAAATACAAGAAGCGGTATCGTGGGGTGTGGTGGACGGCGTCACCACGAACCCCACCTTGATGTACCGCGCCGGCGTGCGGGATTTCCGGAGCCATATCTTGCGCATTGTGGACATTGTGCAGGGCCCTGTCAGTGCAGAGGTTATCAGCACCGATGCAGCCGGCATGATCCGTGAAGCAGAGGAAATCTTGAGCTGGTCGGAACACGTGGTGGTGAAGATTCCCACCACCACAGAAGGCCTAAAGGCCATGAAAGTGATCGCGAACTGGCCCAACGGCCGGATCAACGCGACCCTGATCTTCTCCGTGAACCAAGCCCTTCTGGCGGCCAAAGCAGGCGCCACCTACGTCTCCCCCTTCATCGGCCGGGTCGACGACGCAGGCCTGGAGGGAATGGACATCATCCGGGAAACTATGGGCGTCTTCAACAATTACGACATACGTGCCCAAATTGTGACCTCCTCCGTTCGACACCCACGCCACGTAGCGGAAGCGGCGAAGATCGGCGCGCACATTGTGACCATGCCCTTCAAGGTGTTGGCCGCTATGGTGAAGAGCCCCTTCACCGACGTGGGACTGCAACGTTTTCTGGACGACTGGGCCAAGGTGGAGGCACAATGGGCAACCGAGCCAGCCCGTTGATCCCTTGTCCTACCACCTGGTCGTCCCCCGAACGGCAACTGTTAACGGGGAAGCCCGACACCGGGCAGACAACGGGCTTCCCCGTTTCCTTTGGGCCCCGCAGGAGACGGCCAGCACGCGGGAAACGCAATGGGATGCCCTTTTACGCCTAAGTTCTTGAGGATTCGCGTCCCATGGACCTGGAAGAACGCATTCACCGTATGCCCAAAGTGGAATTGCACATTCACTTGGAAGGGGCTGTGTCGCCTGAGACCTACATGCGTCTCTGTGAGCGCAACCGTCTTACCCCGGCTTTCCCCCTGGACCCGGCACAACCTACCTATCCCCTGCCGCGCCCCGGAGATTTCCAGCACTTTGTCCGCCTTTACCTTGCCATTCAGGATGCCATACGTACGGCCGACGATTTCGCCCTGGTGGTCTATGAATTGGCCCGGGATCGCGCGGCCCAGCGTGTTGTGTACTCCGAAGTCACCGTCACCCCGTACACACACATCTGGCAGGACAAAGGGCTTTCCCCGGAGGCGATCATCGAGGGGCTGGAAGAGGGGCGACGCCGCGCTCGCGAGGATTTTGGCGTGGAATTGCGCTGGATTCTGGACATTCCTCGCGCCTTGCCCGAACCCGCGGCCACCTGGACCGCGGATTGGGCCATCGCGTGGCAGGAACGGGGCGTAGTCGCTCTGGGCCTGGGTGGGAGCGAGGCACGCGGGCCGGCAGAACGGTTTGCTGCCGCGTTCACGCGTGCCCGAGCTGCCGGGCTGCACAGCGTGCCCCACGCCGGAGAAACCGGTGGCCCGGCCAGCATCTGGGCCGCCCTCCACGCCCTGGGCGCGGAGCGGATCGGCCATGGCGTGCGCGCCATAGAAGATCCTCTCCTGTTGACATACCTCAAAGCCCGCCAAATCCCCCTGGAAGTCAACTTGACCAGCAACATCGCCCTGGGCCTCTACCCTACCCTGGACCATCACCCTTTTCCCCACCTCTGGCGCATGGGCCTTTACCTGACCCTGAACTCGGATGACCCACCCCTCTTCCGCACCACCCTTACCGAGGAGTACGTGAAAGCGGTGCGGCATTTTGGGTTGACGTGGAACGATGTGTGCACCCTGGTGTTAAACGCGGCACAGGCGACCTTTTTGCCCCCTGCGGAAAAACAGCGCTTGGTCCAGACAATACAGCAGGAGCTGGCTGCTCTGTCCGAGGACCAGACAAACCATGTCCTCCAAGGGCGCTGGGAGGATGAGTACCGGTGAACGGTTCATCCCTGGCCTGGTTCCCCCTGCACCCAGCCCTACGCTCCCTGCTGCCACCCACCAGGTGGCCGGCGGTGCTGGGACACCCCCAAAGAGAAGGAGCACACGCGTGGATAGTAAGCCAAGGCCAGGCCTGGCTTTGGTCCACGACCACCACTCCGATGCCCTCCACCCTGCTCGACACCTTAACCCGTACATCTATACCCCGAATTCACGTCATGGTCCCTTCCAGGGAGGCCCTTCCCTGCCTTCCTCGGGGCTGGCGCGCGTTGCCCCCGCAAGAGGTCCTCTGCTGGGAACGCCCCCCTGACCGCGGCGTGTTGCACGATCCCCCTTTGCGTTGGCGACCGATACCTGTCAGCGACTACCTTGCTCTCCGTCACACGTGGCACGCTGGCACAAACAGCTGGTTTCGCCACCCCGCGTGTGTGCGTGGGTGGGGGGAACATGTTCCCCTCGAGGGCTATGTGCTCGACGGCAGGGATGGGCATCCCCGATGTGCGTTGCTCCTCTGGCGGCCTGTCACGTCGTTCGTGTACGTGGTGGATTGTGCATGGGCGTCGGCCGAGACCGTGCGCCAGCATGCGCGATACCTGCTACAAGAGCTCTACCTCCACCACCGGGAGGCTCATGCCATTCTGGAATTTGAGACGGTGAACAGCCCGCTCAACCCGGTCCTCATGGCCCTAGGATATCGGGTTCACCGGCGGTGGTGGGCGCAAACGTGGCACGTGGCCAGTCCTTAAGCGGCATGAAATGCCCTGCCCCGTACACGACAGGTCGGTTAAGGTAGACCAGTGTGAGCACCTGGAGACGTATATGTGTGTGGACAGCCCTGTGGACAGGAACGGAGCGTCCTTTGACAAGCCACCGTCCGGGGATTATAATTGGGGGCGGAAGATAGAAAAGGGAACCGGGCGCACGGGGCCGGGCCGTCGCTGTCCGCAAGAAGCGGGCAGAGGAACCTCCCGACTCCCAGCCCGGCCCATGGGAAACCATGGGTGGCAGGGCAAGGGCGCCCCACGAAACCACAAGTGGGGGCACCAGGTGGGTAACCGCCTGGTGACTACAACCGCAACAGAGAGCAGTCCCGCCAGCGGCCCGTGGTGATACCCACGGGTGCGGGTAAGGGGTGAAAGGGTGGGGTAAGAGCCCACCAGCGGTGCGGGGTAACCCGGCCGGCTAGGCGAGCGTACGCCCGGGAGCAAGGCGAGTGGGCCCGGTCCGACCGAAAGGTTGGGTTGGGTCTCGCCGCAGCGGCGACGGCGAGGGTGGGTCACACCCACCAAGCTAGGAGCCGCCACCCGGCATTGGCCGGGTGAGAGGGATGACGGCCTTAAAACAGAATCGGGGGTACGAGCTCCGTGCGCCCGATGGACATGCCCAAACTTAGCGTGCCGACGTGGCGGAACTGGTAGACGCGGCAGACTTAGGATCTGCTGCCCGTAAGGGCGTGGAGGTTCGAATCCTCTCGTCGGCACCACAGGCAAGGTGTATGCCTTGCCTGGACGTGGGCCCGTGGCCTAGTTGGGAAGGCGCCTCCCTTGCACGGAGGAGATCGTCGGTTCGAATCCGACCGGGTCCACTGTACGGTGAGCGGGCGTAGTTCAGTGGTAGAACGTCTCCTTGCCAAGGAGAAGGTCGGGGGTTCAAGTCCCCTCGCCCGCTCCTGATGTGCCGAGGTAGCTCAGTCGGTAGAGCAGGGGACTGAAAATCCCCGTGTCCCCAGTTCGATTCTGGGCCTCGGCACCTGGGGCCGTCGGAGAAACCGACGGCCCCCCTTCGGGTCTATCGGTCGGGGATCGTCTAACCGGCAGGACAAGGGACTTTGGATCCCTTGGTCGAGGTTCGAGTCCTCGTCCCCGAGCCAAGGGCCCCGGGCATACCCGGGGCCCGCCCTTGTCGTGTGTGTAACCGTGCACGGTGACCGTAGCTCAATGGCAGAGCACCTGGTTGTGGCCCAGGAGGTTGGGGGTTCGAGTCCCCTCGGTCACCCCTGAGGGTTGAGCGGGCGTCCGGCCAGTGCGGTCGGACGCCCTTCGTGCAGGAGGCGCCATGAAAGGTAGTGTCCTCGTGCTCAACGCCTCGTACGAACCACTCAGTGTGGTGTCCGTCCGCCGCGCGCTTATCTTGCTTCTGAAAGAAAAGGCAGAATTGCTGGAAGCCGCAGAGGCCGTCCTCCGCTCCGAAAAACGCACGTTCCCTCGCCCCCTGGTTATCCGGTTGACGTACTACGTCCGCATTCCCCGCCGCTTTGGCTTCCCCCTCTCCCGACGCACCATTCTGGCACGGGACTTTTACACTTGCCAGTACTGTGGTGCCCAGCCGGGCAAACACAACCTCACCATCGACCACGTGCTTCCACGCTCCCGAGGGGGAGAGACCGCCTGGGAAAACGTGGTTACCGCCTGTCGAGCCTGTAACCAGCGTAAAGGTAACCGAACCCCGGAAGAGGCCGGAATGCACCTGCTGCGCAAACCGCGGCAACCCCGCTACTTGGCCTTCACCCTCCTGGCCGACCCGGATGTCCAGCAGGTATGGGAGAAGTACCTGTGGTGACCCGGGACACAGAGGCAAGTCCATGCGCGGCCGGGGGACAGAGGGCATCCCGGTATCGTTCACCCTTACCGTGCGCACCCCACACGTCTACCGATCGCAGAGCACGCATCGCACCTCCGTCCCCCGGCCGGTGAGAGACGACGCCGCCTCAGGCGCTCTCCTGGCCATCCTGGGCCTGACACACAGGACACCGGCTCACATGACGCCGCGCAGCAGCCTTCACCATGGCCACCAGGCTGGTCAACCCCAGAGTGCGCCCCATGGAGAGATCCTTTCCAAACAGCCGGAGGGGTAGATCATCCGGAATGTGCAGGACCTGCCAAGCAGGCACGTGGGAACAGGTTTGGTCCAGGATGGCAGCCATCGCTTTGGCCGAGAGGCCCTGCGGGTTCTCCACCGCGAAGTAGAACTTGAAGGTGTGATCCCCCTCCTCACGCGCCCAAAAGTAAACCTGTGACTCGCAATGGGGCACCAGGTGATCCTGAGGGAAAGGGCGTCGGGCCACCGTCTCCGGCACCTCCTGAAAGGTGTCCGCGTACTCGGTCAGCAGCTCGTACCGTTCGTACCGGTCGGTGATGGTCTCGAACTCGGCCAATAACGCGGCCAACTTCTCCGGCATGTGCCCCATAAGGACCTCCTCACCGCTCAATGGGCACCCGCACCATGTTCCCCCACTCGGTCCAGCTGCCGTCGTAATTGCGCACTTTTTCAAACCCCAGGAGATACTTCAACACAAACCAGGTATGGCTGCTGCGCTCCCCGATGCGGCAGTAGACGATGACATCATCTTCTGGCTTGAGGCCCACTTCCTCCAAGTAGATCTTGCGCAACTCCTCCGCGGATTTGAACGTCCCATCCTCCGGGTTGACGGCACGCGACCAGGGAACGTTAACGGCACCGGGAATATGACCGCCACGCAGCGCACCCTCGTTGGGGTAGTCCGGCATGTGCAAGCGTTCACCCCGGTATTCCTCCGGCGAACGCACGTCGACCAACGGCTTGCGGGCTCGAATGTGTTCCAAAACCTGATCGCGAAAGGCGCGGATCTTGCTGTCATCCCGTTCTCGGGCTTTATACACCGTACGCGGATACTGAGGCACCTCCTTGGTCAGGGGACGACCTTCCTTGATCCACTTTAGACGTCCACCGTCCATGATCTTCGCGTTCGTGTGCCCAAACAGCTGGAAGACCCAGAAGGCATACGTTGCCCACCAATTGTTCTTGTCCCCGTAAAAGACAACGGTCATTTCCGGCGTCACTCCAATGCGACTCATCAGCTCCTCAAACTGTTCCTTGTTAATGTAATCTCGCATAAGGGGATCGTTGAGATCACGGACCCAATCCACCTCCACGGCGCCGGGAATGTGGCCGGAAGGGTAGAGCAAGGGGTCTTCGTTGCTCTCGATAATGCGCACGTTGGGGTCGTTCAAGTGCTGCGCCACCCACTCGGTGGAAACCAGTACCTCCGGATGGGCATAGTTGCGTTCACGGATGTCACTCATGGCTTGTCCTCCTTTCCCTCGCAACTCTATTTCCATATGGGCCTCAGTTGCCCCGAGACCGTGAATTCTGGATGGAGGTGAAATAAAAAAAAACCCCCGCCCAGGCGATCAGGCGGGGGCACAGGCCACGGACAGGCATGACGCGCTGTCCATATGCGCCATTACCCGGGGCCTATCCCCCGCGGCGAGCACGCACATGGACACTGCATCATGCCTCCGCTGCCGCTCATCAACATCACACTTTGCCCTGCGGAGAAGGGATTACCCACCCTCACAGGCTCCTCTGTGGTGGGGCCGCCAAGAGTATAATTCAATTGGACCTGTGATGTCAAATTTGGTGTTCTCTTCCACCCGGACCCGCGCGCTCCATGATCGGCGGGGATACTCGTGCTCGGTCATGGTAAAGCCGTCCAGCAGGCCCGCGCAGTACCCTGTTATCTTGCCTGGAATGTGGTCTGCCGGGTGTAATGTGGTCCGACCTGTGAGTGCGATGGGGAGGTTATCTCATGCCGAAAAAGCTCTGTAGACGTGTGGCCAGGGTAAAGTCCCCTTCCAGCTGGAGCTTTCCGGTCATAAACGCGGTCATGGGATCCAGTTTGCCCGTGATCAGGTCTACATAATCCTCGGCATCCATGCGCAGGGTCAAATGGGGGTTATTCGCGGTTCCCTCTTCGACGGTGCAAGTCCCGTTTTCGATGTGGATGACCCACGATCCCCCGCCTTCCCCGGAAAGATGGTACTGAATGACCGCGGTGACGCCTTCCGCCTTTTCCGGCTTAAAGTACTTGGGCATGGACTCTACCAATTGCCGTGCTGTGGGTCGCTGTTCGGACATATGCCCTCCTTTTCACGTGCTGTAGGGATATATGACCGATGGCAGGCCACCTGTGCAGGACGTGTTCCCTCCTGCACCTCAAGGAATACCTCTGTGATGTTGTGCTGCGGTTCAACACCGGTTGTTGTGTCCTCCGGCGCTCCCAGGGGTGCCCTTCCGCGCTCAAGGAGGCACGGCGATATAATCAGGTTAAGGAAAGCAGGGGAAGCTGTCAACCGGCCGGGACGGACGTTCATGCTTTGCCGCGAGTGGGCAGTAAGGAACCGCGCAGGCTGGAGGGCAAACGGTCCTGTAAGGAGCGGAAGGCTCGGGTCACCGCGGGCACCTGGGCAACGTGTACGATGGTTTCTACCCGGGAGAGCAAGGGCACAACCGCATCTACCCGATCGCGGGCGGTGTAGAGGCGCATCACTTCAGCGGTGGCAGCCACGTATTCGAAGAGAAGTCCACGCCGGCCGGCAAAGGCCAACGCGGCCCGTGCATGGTGTTCCGCCTCCTGCCAGCGTTGCCGATGTCGGGCGACGGCAGCGGCGGCCACGTGGGCCCAGAACGCGGTGACGGCGTCTAGCATCTCCCACTCGGCCAAAACCTGGTCCAGCCGGGCAATGGCTTCTTCGATCTGGTGTTCCCGGACCGCGGCCAGGGCCAGGCCCACCCAAGCACTGAGGCGATGACTGCGAAAGGCCGCGCGGTCGGCCAGGGCCTGATCCACAGCCCGAAACTGCTGCCGGGCCGCGCGAACCTGCCCGGCGTGAAGGTGAACGTAACCTTCAAACACTTGAGCCCACCAGGTACTCCAGCCGGCGTTGGGCGTGCGTCGGGCCAGGCGGAACCCCATGTCCAGGTGTTCCTGCATACGGTCAGGTGCGTCACGCAAAAAGTGAACGTGGGCCCGGAAGTGATGTGCCAGCACCGCGTAGGAAACCTGATTGTGTTCCTCTGCCAGCGCGATGGTATAGGCGAGACAAGCATCCGCGGCCGCCAGGTGCCCTTGGAGAGCCAGGCTCCACCCGTACAAGGCCAAGGGCAGGGCAGCGAGCTCCCCTCCGAGCACCGAAGCCACGTCGGTCCACGGTTCGCCGACCAGCGGGGCCGACCGGACGAAGTCCGGCCAATCCGTCCTTGTCTCCACAGGTGCCGGGCGCTCACCGGCAAATACCAGCTGCAGGCGTTGGAAGACCTCGTGAATGGGCTCATCATGTTCGCTGCTGGCAGCCAGGACGTCACCGGCCGTCGTCGCCGCTTCGCTCAACCGGCCAATCGCGGTGAGTGCGACAACCAGGCGACGGGCAGCCAGCAAAGCGAGGTTGTCGTCGCCGTGGGCTTCGGCCCACTGTCGCATCGCGGTGTACGTGCTCACGATGCCTTCCCAATCCCCCTGGGCTTCGTAAGCCAAACCCAGGCCAAGGTAAGCCTGACGAGCCCAACGGCGGACGTCAGGGTCCGTTGTGCGTGCGGGGACCAGCTGTAACGCCCGCCGATAATGGTCACATGCCTGGCGGAACCCGTAAGTGTGGCGCAGGTGATCGCCGGCCAGCACGGTGTAGCGGAGGGCAGCCAACACGTGCCGAGGGCCTGCATGGCGGTAATGATAAGCCACCTGTACCACGTGAACCCCCTGGTCCCCATATAATGCCACCAATGCTTCGGCAACGTGTTGATGCCATCGCCGACGGGCCAGGGTGGAGAGGGAGGTATAAATGACCTGACGCACCACCTCGTGCGTAAAGCTAAGCTGCCCCGGTGCGTCCTCTTGCAAGAAGCGCAACTTAAGGAGCCATTCCAGGCCTGGAAGCGGGTCAAAGGGCGCGGCGGTCTCCAACACCTCGAGGCTAAAGGTGCGCCCCATCACCGCGGCCAGTTGGAGCACATCCTGCGCAGCTCGCGGTAGCCGGGACAGACGGTTAAGCACCAACGTGCGCACGTGATGGAGATTCTGCACCGGTGGGATGTGTTCCGGCCGTGGGAGCTCTTCGTGACGGCTTAACGTCTCCCGTACCACCTCCACCACGTAAAGGGGCACGCCCTCGGTCTGCGCATAGACGTGTTCGGCCAGGTCCGCGACTTCGGACGGCGAGCGCCGCCACACGTGCGCCAGGAATTGGGTAATCTCCTCCCGGGAGAGCGCATCTACCCGCAGCGGGGTACACACGCCATCGTGGTGAAGCTGCACTACCAGCGTATCCAGGTCGCGATTTTCAGCCAGTGCGTCTGGGGGATACGTGACCATCAGGAGCAACGGGTGTCGGGTAGCCCGGTAGGCCAACCGCCCCAAGACCGCCAACGTGCCCTCATCCGCCCACTGGATATCGTCAAAGAAAAGCACCAGCGGTCGCTGATCACTCAGGGCCACCAAGAGGTTTGCCAGGCCATCGATCAACCGGGTACGGTCCTCGTCCGGAGTGGTGTGGGGCACGGCAGGCAGGTGAGGCATCCGATAGTGGAGAGAGGGGATAAACAACGCGGCCTGGGCCAAGGCAAAGGGGGGCAGATGGTGTAACCGTGATGTGGGCAAGTTATCAAGGATGTAGCGCAGAGCGTGTATTAGAGGCGCAAAAGGGAGGGGATGTTCAATGGCCAAACACCGGGTGCCCACAATGTCCACTTGGCCCTCCCATTGTTGGAGAACGTGGAGGACCAGATGGGTCTTCCCGATGCCCATCTCACCGGTTATGGCGATCATCCCCCCTTGCCCTTTTTGGGCCCGCGCGATGGCACCGTGCAGGGTGTCTGCCAAGGAGGTGCGACCTACGAAAACCGCGCCGAAGGGCAACGCGTAGGCGGGCAAACGAGTAATGCTGGCCGCGCGAGGAGATGACGAGGGCGCGGGCGCGTTGGTGGGTGTGGTGGACGAAGTGGAGATCTCCCCGCGAACGATGGCTTCATAAAGGGCTTGCGTTTGGGGGGCCGGCGCAGCACCAAATTCTTCGGCCAGAATACGGCGGCACCGCTCGTAAGTGTTCAATGCTGCCGCCACGTCGCCGGCCATCACCTGGTACCGCATCAACGCGCGGTACGCCGCCTCACGATATTCGTCACGTGCCAGAGCGCGACGACAAGCAGCAATGGCGCGTTCCAGCTCATCCGCCTGAGCGTACAGTTCGGCAAGGGCAAGCAGCGCGTCCAAATATCGCTCCCGGAGGCGTTCCCGTTCCGCCAGCACCCACTCCGCATACGGGTCTTCCTCCAGGAGATCGCCACGGTAAAGGGCAAGGGCCTGCTCAAGAAGCTGACGTTTGTAGCCCGGGTGTGACACCTGAGCCGCCTGGTCTAGTAGGTCTTCAAACATGTACACGTCCACCCTGACATCCTCATCGGGTGTGAACGCGTAGCCGGGGGAACGCGTGACCACATAACGCGCGGGGGTGCGGGGCGCTCGTTCCGGTTCCAGCACCCGACGCAGCGCGTGGATGGTGGACCGCAACGTGGTGGCGCTCGCAGTGGGGTTTGAATCAGGCCATAGCCACTCGATCAGGCGTTCTGCAGGGACCGGACGGCCCCGGGCGAGAACGAGGATTTTCAATATCTGCTTAGCCTGCTGGGTGTGCCACACGGACTCGGGCAGGGGATGGCCATTCCGCTCGATTTCAAACGCGCCCAAAAGGCGGATCGTCCACTTTGGCGTCATTGCCTGTTATCCCTCACTACTGCTGTACCACCGGGGTGGACAGCCCAAAGGGTATGAGACCTTACTGCCGTCAACTGAATGGCGCTGCGATTATACCACGTCCCCGCGGGCGTACAGAAACGCCACTGCGGCCAACAGGACGCGGTCCTCCACCAAGCCGCGACCGATGCGTTCCCGCACTTCTGGCCAGGGGTACCACCGAGTAGTCAGTCGTTCGGTGGCCTCCAAGCAGGGTGTACCGACCCGGCGCAGCTCCCGGGCCAGAAACAGGATGGTTACCCCCTCCATGAGGCCGGGGTTGTCCTGCACGTCACCTAGCCATTCCCACACCTGTGCCTCGTAGCCGGTCTCCTCGCGCAGTTCACGCCGGGCAGCGGCCAAGGGAGCTTCACCGGGATCGACCAGACCTCCCGGCAGTTGCAGTACCGTTCGGCCCAGGGGATACCGATATTCCTCCTGCAGCAGGAGGGCTCCACCTTCGTTGATTGCGACCACGGCCACACCGGGCACGCGGCGCAGTGCGGTGTATCGATAGGAGCGTCCATCGGGCAGACGCACATCTGTCCACCGCACTTCTACCCATCGGTCACGATACACCACCTGTTCGCGCAGGCGCTCCCAAGGCTTCACCTTCGCCTCCTAAGTGAGGTCGTCGATCATTCATGCTTGATGGTACCCGGTTCCTGAAACCCTTCCAAGCTCCGGTCAGGATAATCCTAACGCCCAGGGGGGGCATTTCGGCCTTTTGGCCTTCCGGGCACTTTCGCGTAAAATCGGGACGAGTGCTCGGGACCACCAATGCCCGGCACATCGAGTATCCCGAACACCAAGGGCGTGAACACATGACCGTTACGGACCTAACATTCTGGCGAGACCTCGCGTTGATCCTCCTGACGGTGGAGGCCATACTGGTAGGCCTTATTCCGCTGATTGGGCTGTTCCTGGCCATACGTGTCCTACGGTGGACGGAGGGACAGGTTCGAGAGTACACCCGTCAGGCGCGGACAGGCTGGCGGCGTGTGCACAAGAAGGTGGTCCGCGTGGACAAGACAGTGCGCCGTTCGTTCCACCTGCGCCTGGTGCACATTGGGCTCACGGCAAAGGAGGAGAAGTGAACCGTACAGAGCCCACGGCTCAGATGAGCTATGGTGTTGAACACGCGGGCCGGTCTGTTCCGTGTGGCGATATTTGTTAATGATGCCAGGAGTTCCAATCGTGTGTCATCCCTCAGCTGTCGGTACGGCTGAGGGTGATCCCGGCGTTTGTGAACACGGTGCGGTCAGCTTTACACCTGTGACAACCCGCTCGCTAAGCGCGTCCGGGCCTGACCTCCCGGTTGGTAGTGATGGCGGGTTTGCAGGAGGGCACAAACTGACGACCACGTAGGTGGGGGAATCCCACCACGCGATATTACAGTAACCAGGGGGGAATGAACACCATGAGCGCGGCAAAGCATGTGGTAGCAGTGGTTGGCGCCGGCCCGGCCGGTATTTATGCCACCGACACACTGGCTAAAAACGAGGTGGCTGTGTTACTGCTGAACCGGGATGTGCGTCCAGGGGGCTTGGCGGAGTACGGGATTTATCCGGACAAACACCGCATGAAAAACGGGCTTCGCCGTACATTTCGCCGCATCATCGAACATCCCCACGTGGTGTACTACGGCAACGTGTTGGTGGCCCGAGATGGTGACATCTCCTTAGAACAGCTGCAGGCGATGGGCATTGAGGCCATCCTGGTCACCGTGGGAGCGCAGGGGACCAAGTGGTTGGGCATTCCGGGCGAGGACCTGACCGGGGTGTACCACGCGAAGGAGCTTGTGTACCACTACAATAAACTGCCCCCCTTTAGCACCCGCACCTTTCACATCGGGAATCGGGTAGCCCTCATCGGGGTGGGCAACGTCATGGTGGATGTCGCGCACTGGCTGATCGCGGAGAAACGGGTGGCGGAGGTGATCGCCGTAGCCCGACGAGGCCCGGCGGAAGTAAAGTTCGACCGTGAGGAATTCGCCGCTATTGTGGCCAACCTCGATCTAGAGGCCTTTGAGGCAGAAATAGCACGGGTGCGGCCGGTAATGGAGGCCGTTGGCCAGGATCCAGAAGAGGCCAAAGCATACATCCTTTCGGCCATGGAAAAGGCTGCTCCTCGCGTGTCCGACACGCGCTTTTGCTTTCGATTTCTGGCCTCCCCCCGACGCATTCTCGGAGACGAGCAAGGTCGCGTTGCGGGCTTGGAGGTGGAGAACACGACACTAGAACGCAAAAATGGCGATACTCGCGCTCGGGGACTGGGCACCACCGACGTGTTGAATGTGGATACGGTGATCTTTTGCATTGGCGATCAGGTAGACCCCCGTCTGGGATTGCCCGTGCAGGGAGGGGCTTACGCTACAGCGCCGGAACCCCGTTTCCCGGTTAAGGGGGAATCCTACGAAGCGTTTGATCCAAGCACCGGCCAGCCCATTGAGGGCATCTTCGTGGCCGGATGGGCACGTCGGCCCAGTAGAGGGCTGGTAGGGGTCGCGCGCAAGGACGGCGTACAGGCAGCCCAGGCCGTACTTCAATATCTGAACACGCGGCCTCCTCTAACCGCCGAGGCCGTGACCGAGCGACTGGACACGGTGCGCCAGCACCTGTCCCGGCTGGGCAAGCCGGTTGTGACCAAAGAGGACTGGTTCCTGTTGTTGGAAGTGGAAGCGGAAGAAGCCAAGCGTCGCGGCGTGCCGGAATTCCGTTTCGCTACGGTGGAAGAGATGTTAACGGCCATTGCCCGCGCCCGCGAGGTCACGTTGGACCAGAGGTGATGCACCTCGGGGCGAACCCGGACCTTTGCCTGCCTTCACGGTGGAGAGAACATGAGAGGAGCTCACCCCACCGCATGGGATGGGCTCCTCATCTAACCTACCAGAGAAACCCGATACTCTGTGGCGGCCAGTATCGGAAAATGGCCCTGCCAAGGATCTTGTCGCGCGGCACCGGTCCGAAGTTGCGGGAGTCGTTGCTCCCATCCCGGTTGTCTCCCAGAACGAAGTAATGCATAGGCGGAATGCGGGTCGGTGGCAAGTACCCCGTCGTCGGCTCCCGAAGGTAATCCTCCTGCAACGGCTGTCCGTTAATGTACACTTGTCCGTTCCGAATGGCGATCTCTTCTCCGGGAAGCCCTACAATGCGTTTGATGAGCGGTTGAGACCCCTTGTAAAGCTGGATGACCACAATATCCCCACGTTGGGGAGGACGAAACCGATAGGTGATCTTTTCCACCAGGAGTCGATCGTCCGTGTGCAGGGTGGGTTCCATGCTCTGGCCGTACACTCGGGTGGCTTGGGCGAGGAAGAGGTGAATCAGCACTGCGATGATCACCGCGGGCAACAGCGTGCCCATTATCTCGCTGATCAGTAGGCGCACCAAACGGGTCGGCCCACCGGGCTGCGACGGCGGGTTAACATGGCTACCCTCACCGGACGATGGGAAGCCCTCTGCCGGCATAGATTGAGGGCTCTCGGGGCGGGGATCTTCACCGTAGGACATCACCATCACTCCCTGTCTGTCCTGGATTGACGAACGGCCACAGGGGGCCGTTGGTGGTGTTGACACAAAGCCGAAGGAAACGGCCACCGGGCCACAAACCATCGCCCGGTGGCCTGGAGGTCACCGGTGACCCATGCCAGGAGTTAACGCCCTCCAGGCCCTCGACGTGACCGTGGAGGACGCCCAGGTCGCCCTTGAGGCCGTCCCTGAGGGCGGCCGCGTGGCCGACCGCCGCGCGGCCCACGGGCACGTTGACCATCCCCTGAGAGCTTGCGATCACGGGCACGTGCTTCCTCCGGAGACCACCCCTCCAGCACCGCCTGGCGACTCAGTCGGATCTTGCCCGTCTCCTGGTCGATGTCTATGACCATAACCATGATCTCATCGCCGACCTTAACCACGTCTTCCACCGAAGCTACCCGGTGGTCTGAAAGTTGGGAGATATGGACTAAACCCTCCACACCGGGCAAAATTTCGACAAAAGCGCCATACGGCTCCACACGGACCACCCGACCGGTGAAGATTTCGCCCACCTGGGCTTCCCGGGTGAGAAGTTCGATCTCCTGGATGGCCTTGTCCGCGGCCTCCTTGGAATGAGCGGCGATGTAGACGGTGCCGTCAGGGTCGATGTCGATCTTGACGTCGCATTCATCTTGAATTTTACGCACGATCTTCCCGCCTGGACCGATAATACGACCGATCTTGGTGGGATCGACCTTGATGGTAATGATGCGTGGCGCGTAGGGGGATAGTTCAGGTCGTGGGGCCGGGAGCACTTCTAGCATGTGCTCGAGGATATAGAGTCTGGCTTCACGGGCTTGCTGTAAGGCCTGGTTGAGAATGTCGTAGCTTAATCCCTTGATCTTTATGTCCATTTGAAGGGCTGTTATGCCGTCCCGCGTGCCGGCCACCTTAAAGTCCATATCCCCAAGCATATCCTCAATGCCCTGAATATCGGTGAGGATGGCGTACCGACCGCTTTCGGGATCGGAGATAAGCCCCATCGCAATGCCGGCCACGGGTGCCTTGATGGGTACGCCCGCGTCCATAAGGGCTAAGGTACTGCCACACACCGATGCCATGGAGGTGGACCCATTGGAGGAGAGAACTTCGGACACAACCCGAACGGTGTAGGGGAACTCCTCCTCCGAGGGGATCATCGGTTCCAGCGCGCGCTCGGCCAGCGCGCCGTGCCCTATCTCACGTCGCCGCGGGCCTCGCATGGGCGCAACCTCGCCTGTGGAGAAGGGGGGGAAGTTGTAGTGGTGCATGTACCGCTTCTCCTCTTCGGGGAAGAGGGTGTCCAGCTCTTGCGCTTCACCCGGTGTTCCCAAGGTCGCGATGCTGAGCACCTGCGTCTCCCCGCGCTGGAAAAGAGCAGAACCGTGCGTGCGGGGCAGAAGCCCTACTTCAATGTGCAGGGGACGGACCGTAGTGTAGTCGCGCCCGTCCGGACGAACCCCTTCTTCCAGGATCATGCGCCGGGTAAGGCGCTTCAGCAACTCCTCGTATGCCACTTTTACGTGCAACGGATCATAAGCCGGGTCCGCCTCTTCTCCGCTCAGAGCTGTGAGGACCTCATCCCGCAGGGCATCCAGCGCCTGCTGGCGTTCCTTCTTGGGGAGGAAACGGTGGAGCACATCGTTGATGCGTTCGCCCACCCGCTCCTCCACCGCACGGGCCACCTCATCGGGCACGGAGAAAAGGGCGGCCTCCATCTTGGGACGGCCGATCTCCTGCTGCATCTCCCTTTGAAGGGCAATCAGAGGCCGCATGGCCTCATGAGCCCGCTGCAAGGCTTCGATCATCAGATCCTCAGGCACCTCCACCGCGCCACATTCCACCATGATGATGGCATCTTCCGTGCCCGCGACCCGCAGGTCGAGCGTGCTCTGTTCCAGCTCGGTGGCAGTGGGGTTAATGATGAACTCCCCGTCCACATAACCTACCCGCACGGCACCAATAGGCCCGTCCCACGGAATGTCAGAAATCGTCAGCGCGGCGGACGCGCCGATAATGGCAGGGATGTCCAGCAGATTCTCCTCGTCAGAGCTGAGGGAAGTGATGATGATCTGCACTTCGTTGCGGAACCCTTTGGGGAACAAGGGGCGGAGCGGACGATCCACCAGGCGGGCCAGGAGAATGGCCCCCTCCCCGGGGCGTCCCTCCCGGCGAAACCACGAGCCAGGGATGCGCCCCGCGGCGTACAGGCGTTCCTCGTAGTCTACCGTGAGGGGAAAGAAATCGATGTCTTCCCGGGGGTCCTTACTCGCCGTGGCTGTCACCAGGACGACACTACCACCTACCCGTACGGTCACCGCCGCGTTGGCCTGCATGGCCAAGTGACCGGTTTCAATAATGAATTCCTTACCGTCAACGTCCACTGAATATCTTCGATACTCCGTACTCATGGCTCCCTTCCTCTACTCCAAGCCTACCACGATTGTTTGTTGAAGGCTCTGTTTCCGGCCTGGCCGGCCGGCAGACGGCACACGTTAGCCGTCCATTAGGGCCAGGACCAAGGGGAATACACCTCCCCTTTCCCCGGTCCTCAGGCACACACCGGGGAGGGCCGGATCCCCGCAGCGCGGGGCCACACCGCTGCCAACGGTGTGTTAGTGGAGAGACCGACACTCCGTGGCGGCTCGGGCAGAGGTCAGGGACTGGGGAGTGCCCCCGTGAGGTGTCACCGGTGCACTCCCCAATTCCTGGCCTCCCCGCGCCGCCACGTCTGGTCCTCCTAACAAGCATCGGCCACCACGAAAGGGTGGCCGATGCTTAACCCACTACTTACGCAGCCCCAATCGCTCGATGAGCTCTAGGTACCGCCGACGGTCCGTGCGTTCTAGGTACCGGAGCAACCGCCGCCGGCGTCCGACCATCTTGAGCAACCCCCGACGGGAATGCTCATCCTTCTTGTGCACCTTCAGGTGCTCGGTGAGGTGATTGATACGATATGTCAAGAGCGCGATTTGAACCTCCGGGGACCCGGTGTCCCGGTCGTGTAATCCAAATTGCTGGATGATCGCCTGTTTCTGTTCTTTGGTTAAACCCATGGTATTCCTGCTCCTTTTTTCAGACTCCACCGTCCGCGGTGCCGCCGGAATACCGGAGCGAACACCCCAGAACGGGGTCACGGTATGACAGCGCCCAACAGGGGTTTGTCCCCAAGGACGCGTTGTAAACGTTCCGTTCGATTATATGCGCTTTTGGGAAGGACTTCAAATCGGTTTCTGTTCGTGGGACGCACAACGGCATGACGGGATTGTCTCACCCGGCACGTCGTGAAATTGACATCCTCTCAGTTTATACGTTACACCTCTGATGGCCGTTTTGGCGATCAAGGAGAACGTTCGGGAATCGGAGGCCTTCAGGTCCTCCCATCAGGGCCTAAAACCGAGGGCGCGCGATGCCCTGAGGTCATGAAGAGGAGAGACCGCCATGGAAACACACCGGAGGGGAGAGACGATCTCCCAGGCCACGGCCCAGGCGGGCGCCAACATTGCGTTTGTCAAGTACTGGGGCAATCGGGATGATGCGTTGCGGTTGCCGCTGACCAACAGCCTCTCTATGACCCTGGATACCGCGGTGACGATCACGACCGTTATGTTTGAGCAGGGTTTGGCCCAGGACGTACTGGTGCTGAACGAGCAGGTGGTCGGTGGCGAGGCGCTGACTCGCGTCGCCCGACATCTGGACCACCTGCGACAGCTGGCAGGTGTTTCCTGGCGTGCTCGGGTGATCTCTCGCAACACGTTTCCCACCGGCGCGGGCATTGCCTCCTCAGCCTCTGCGTTCGCGGCCCTCACCGTGGCCGCGGCGGCCGCACTGGGGCTCTCCCTTTCCCCGAGGGAGCTCAGTGTGTGGGCACGATTGGGTTCAGGCTCAGCCGCTCGTTCCATCTTTGGGGGGTACGTGGAGCTTCACACCGCAGCCCGACACGAGGACGCATGGGCGCATCCCATCGCGCCCCCCGAACACTGGCGCCTCGCCGACCTCGTGGCCGTCATCTCCCGCGAGCACAAGAGCGTCGGCTCGACCGGTGGGCACCGACTGGCCACTACCAGCCCTTTGAACGTCGCTCGCCTGGCACACGTCCACACCGCCCTAGCCCAGGCCCGATCGGCCATTCTAGCCCGAGATCTCGAGATGTTGGGGGACGTCCTGGAACAGGACGCGCTGACCATGCACGCGGTGATGATGACCTCCCAACCCAGCCTCCTGTACTGGGAACCGGGCACGGTAGCGGTCATGCACGCCGTCCGACGCTGGCGTCAGGAAGGCATCCCTGCATATTTCACCATCGATGCGGGGCCGAACGTTCACATCATTACCGAACCCGCACACGTTACCGCCCTGCAAGACCGACTGCGAGAGCTCCCCTTCGTGCAGGATGTGATAGTGTGTTACACAGGAGCAGGTGCACGTCTCCTCGATGTGTCCACGCCCACCACGCCCTCGCCGACTTAATCACCGAGAGCGTTCGAAAATTCATGGCCTGTCGTGACAAAGAGGGGCTACATGCGAGCTCATTTCCGCTCACGTCGGTGTTTCCAACAATTCCTGAGCACGCAGCACAGAATCGGGGCTACCGATAATCGCCACCCGATCACCCCGCCGCAGGACGGTGTTCCCGTGCGGGACCAGCACGGAGTCGCCACGGCGAATGCTCAGGATCAGCGCGTTGCCCGGCAGGGTTAACCGCCGCAAGGGAATGCCTGTCACCCGACCGTTGGTGATCACGGCCTCCCCGACTTCCACGTCGTCCTCCTGGTGGACCAAGATGTCAAATGCGGTGGGGTAGCGAAGGGCGCCCTCCAGGGCGATGACGGTCGCCAGGGCAGGCTGGACCACCCGCACCCCCAACGCCTGCAGGTCGCTCATCTGGTGAGCAGAACCCACCCGGGCCACCACCAGAGGAATGTCAAACACGCGACGGGCCAGCAAACACGTCTGATAACGCACCCCTTCGTCCGTGCTCAGGGCTACCAGGGCCCGCACCCGCTCCGCACCTGCCTGACGTAACACCTCCGGTTCCGCCGGATTACCGGCCACCGTGGGGAAGCCCTGCTGCCGAAGGCTCTGGAGTCGGGTTTGATCACGCCCCACGATGGTGACCCGCTCTCCCATGCGCTGCAGACGTCGTGCCAGGAGTTCGGCCATCTGATCGGTACCCACAATGAGGGTGCCCTCCCGAACAGTCTGGGGGCGCCGGGGATACAGTGCGTTGAACAGGTACGGGGACAGGGTACAGGTGACCACGGCCACCAAAATAATGGCGGAGTTGATGGCTGCACTGATGGCGCCCACTTCCAGGGCGATGGCCGCAGCCGCGATGATGAGGGACAGACGAGAGGAGAGGAGAAAACCGCCCGCGATGGTTTCACGCCAGGAAAACTGGGTACGATACAACAAACTCGGCACCAGTTTGACCATGTAGGCAAGCCCCAGCAATAGCGGCACCAACACCATAGCGGCGGGCGAGGCCAGCAGCGCTTTCAGGTCAAAGTTAACCCCAACATTAATGAAGAAAATGGGAATGAAGAACCCGTACCCAATCGCGTCCAGTTTCTCCCGGAGGGGAGATTCCTCCCGCTCGGTGAGGAGGCTAACAATGGCACCGGCCAGAAAAGCCCCCAGAATGATCTCCACGCCCAGCGCTTCGGCCAGCACAACCCAGGCCACCATCAGGGCAAAGGCCCCTCGTACGTGAATCTGCGCCGTCGCGTGGGCCAGCTCTTCACCGATGCGCTGCCACAGAGGCATGTGACTGAAAAACCGACTGATGCGCACGGCAAAGGCAAACGTGGCCAGCAACACCAAAATCAACAGCAAGTCCAAAGTCAGCCCACGCGTGACCACCGCAATGGCGACGGTCAACAACAGCAACGTGGCGAAATCAGCAATGAGCGCCGCGATAAGCAGGGCTTGGCCATACGCGTGGCCCAGCAGGTTCCGTTCCTTCAGGACAGGCACCACAATGCCAAGGGATGTGGTGCTGAGAATCAAGCCCATCAACAGCGGATTTTCCACCAGCCCAAACCGGCGTAACACCATCGCGCTCCCCAGCCCCAGGCTCAAGGTCATGACAAACACCATCAACGCCGCGGGGATAGGCTGTTTCCACCAGGGCGTGTCGTCCACCTCATCGGTGAGCAACATCTCCAGGTCTACTTCCAGGCCGGAGAGAAACATCAGGTACACGAAGCCGAACTCGGCCAGAAACTCGAGAATTTCCGAGGATTGCACAATGTTCAGCCCGCTGTGACCAATAATAATGCCCGCCAAAATCTCGCCGACCACAATGGGCAACTGCATGTAGCGAAAGCGCGTGGCCAGGATCGGCACGATCACGGCCAACGCGGTGATAAGCAAAAGGGTGATAAACGGATCCTGGTACATGGTCTACTTTCTACGCCTCCTCTTTTCCCGCAGAAAATGGCTCACCAAGATATCCGGCAGCAGCTCGGCGGGCATTATACTGGCGAATGCACGTGCTCCCAAGTTTGTTGCGCCCCGTCTGGCCCCCCACCAGCGATCGAAAGGCACCGGGTTGGAAGGTTCCCCCCTTTGTCGCATATACTTAACTTGGTCGGTATATCCACGTACGGGAATGTGCTATCCCGCGACGAAGGAGGGACAGGTGGCCCATGACCACCCCTGTTCGGCGTCAGTACCTGCAAATTAAACGGCAGTATCCGGATGCCATTCTCTTTTTCCGCCTAGGCGACTTCTACGAAACCTTCGACGAGGATGCTCGCATTGTGGCCCAGGTGTGTGATATCGTGTTGACCTCCCGACCCGTGGGCAAAGGGGAACGGGTCCCCCTCGCCGGAGTCCCATACCATAGTGCGGAGACACACATCGCCAAGCTGTTGAAAGCTGGCTATAAGGTGGCCATCTGTGAGCAAGAGGGCAACACGCCTGTAAAAGGGCTTGTGCCGCGACGGGTGGTACGGGTGTTCACCCCCGGCACCTTGATCGAACCCCAGCTCCTGCCGGAAAGGGCCAACAACTACTTGCTGGCCGTGGCGTGGGATGAGGCAGGAGCCGGGATCGCGTACACCGACGTGAGCACGGGAGAGTTCGCCGTCACGCAAATCCGAGGTGAAGCATGGGAGCAACGCGCGCGGGAAGAACTGGCCCGCCTGCGTCCTGCGGAAATCATCTACCCCGCCGACGATTCGGGAACCCCTGTACCCGAGTGGTTACAGGATATACCGACTCACCTTTCCCCTTACGACGCCTGGCGGTTTGAAGAAACCACCGCGGAACAACAGCTCAAAGAGCACTTTGGCGTGGAATCTTTGGCCGGCTTCGGCGTGGAAGGGTTACCCCTGGCCATGCGTGCCGCGGGCGCACTCATCGCTTACCTGGAAGGCACCCAACCGGCCGCGTTGCGCCATCTGGACGCACTTCGCACCTACCACCTGCATGACTTCATGACCCTGGATGAGGCCACCCGACGCGCGCTGGAGCTGGTGGAAACGATGCGGGACGGCTCGGTGCGGGGCTCCCTGCTGGGAGTGTTGGACCAGACCCGCACGCCTATGGGAGGACGGTTGCTGCGCCGCTGGATTCTGGAGCCCCTCGTGGAGAGAGAGCCGTTGGAACGCCGGCTGGACATGGTGGCGGCCTGGGTGGAAGATGGCCTCCGCCGCGCCGAAGCCCGGGATCTCCTGCGCGGTCTGGGCGACCTGGAACGGTGGACCAACCGTGTGTTGCAGGGGGCAGCGACCCCACGTGACCTCGTGGGCCTGCGCGAGGCATTGGGACGGCTTCCGGCCCTACACACCCTCCTCACCGAACTGATCACCACCCTAGAACCCCAACATCCTCTGAGCCAAGTGGCTCAACGGCTGGACACGTGCGAAGACGTCCACACACTGCTTACCCAGGCCATCGCGGACGACCCTCCCGCGGTCACCGGACATCCTGGCATCATTGCGGCCGGCTTCTCCGAGGAGCTGGACGCCTTGCGGCGGGCAGCTTCCGAAGGTAAAGCCTGGATCGCCAACCTCGAACGGCGAGAACGGGAGCGCACAGGCATCAAAAACCTGAAGGTAGGGTACAACAAGGTCTTCGGGTACTACATCGAAGTAACAAAACCGAACCTGCACCTTGTACCCAAGGACTACGTGCGCAAACAGACCCTGGTCAACGCGGAACGCTTCATAACGCCGGAGCTCAAAGAATACGAGTCCCTTGTCCTGAACGCGCAGGAACGCATCGTCGAACTGGAAACCCGCCTCTTTCGGGAGGTGGTGGAACGGGTCGCCAGGGAAGGACATCGCCTACTGGCCACTGCCCGCGCCCTGGCCGAGCTGGACGTGGTCCTCTCCCTGGCCGAGGTAGCCGTCACCCACGGGTACGTACGCCCACGCCTCTCCGACAACCTGGAAATCCACATCCGGGCCGGACGGCACCCGGTGGTCGAAGTAACCCAGGATACCCCCTTTGTGCCCAACGATACCCACATGACCCCCGACGCGCCCATTCACATCATCACCGGTCCGAACATGGCCGGTAAGTCCACGTACTTGCGCCAGGTGGCCTTAATCGTCCTCATGGCCCAAATAGGGTCCTTCGTCCCCGCCGCGGAAGCGCACATTGGCCTGGTGGACCGCGTGTTTACCCGCATTGGTACCGGCGACGAAATCCACCGCGGCCAGTCCACCTTCATGGTGGAAATGCTGGAGACCGCGCACATCCTTCACCACGCGACCGAACGCTCCCTGGTGGTGCTGGACGAAGTGGGCCGGGGCACCAGCACGTATGACGGACTGGCCATTGCCTGGGCCATTGTGGAGTACATCCACAACCATCCCCGGTTGCGGTGTCGTACCCTATTTGCCACCCACTACCACGAACTGACCCGCCTGGCAGACCGGTTGCCCGGGGTGCGCAACTTCCGGGTGGACGTCGCGGAGGAAGGGAACACGGTCGTTTTCCTGCACACCATCGTGCCGGGAGGCGCGGATAAATCGTACGGGGTGCACGTGGCAGAGCTGGCCGGCATGCCACGCCAGGTGGTCCAGCGGGCACGCGAGTTGATGAGCGAGCTGGAAAACGGCACAGCCATCCCCTCCATGTCCTCCCGGCGTACAGGAAAACCTCAAGTAGTGCAGTTGCCCCTGTTTGTCACCGAACATCCCGTCCTTGAAGAACTCCAGCGCCTCGACATCAACCAAATGACCCCCTTAGAAGCTCTCAACGTCCTGTACGAACTCCAGCAACGTGCCCGCAAAGCCTGATCTTCGCTCCGAGCAACGGAGCGGGTACCGGATCCTAATGCGCGCCAACCTGAAGCCATCCTTCTGGACAGGGCGGATCTTCGCTTTCCTCACACGCCGTATGTATAATGGGTTTGAACGCTGTCAGTGGGGCGGGTAGACCACGCGGACATCATCCAAAACCCTCCACCCAATTGTGGTTCCTCCCGCGCCCACGCGAGAAAGGACGTTTCCGAGCGTTCTCCGTAGCTCAATACCTGAACGGAAAGTGAGTTTACCATGTTCAAGACACTGCTAAAGAAGGTTGTTGGGGACCGTAACGAGAAGGAAATCGCCC
Source organism: Anaerolineae bacterium (assembly GCA_015490995.1). GTDB lineage: Bacteria > Chloroflexota > Anaerolineae > JAADDB01 > JAADDB01 > S141-23. The sequence goes on from WFWT01000040.1 coordinate 45,284, forward strand.
GGCTAATGCCGGTAATAGAAGAGATCAACGCCCTGGAGCCCGAAATCCGGCGTTTGCCGGACCATGCGTTTCCGGAGCGGACACGGGCGTTCAAAGAGCGCATTGTGCGTGAAACCGCGCCGCTGCGTGAAACCCTCCGGGAAGCCAAGGAAGCACTGGAAGCCGCCCGCGATCCGGTGGAAATCGAACGGCTGCGCGGGGAGGTGAAAAAACGCCATCGTGCCCTCCTGGATGCGGAGGAGGACATCCTCTGGGATATCTTGCCGGAGGCCTTTGCCCTGGTACGAGAGGCAGCACGTCGAACCATCGGCCTGCGCCACTACGACGTCCAGCTGATCGGCGGCATCGTGCTCCACCAGGGCAAAGTGGCCGAAATGCGGACCGGTGAAGGTAAAACGCTGGTGGCCACGCTTCCCCTGTACCTGAACGCCCTTACCGGCCGAGGAGTCCACCTGGTCACGCCGAATGATTATCTCTCCAAGTTCGGTCTTCAGTGGATGGGACCAATATACCACTTCCTGGGCTTAAAGGCCGCGGTCATCCAGTCCGGAGCCGGAGATCCCGACAAGGCCTCCTACATTTACGATCCGGACTATCAGGCCGAAGACGACCGGTACCTTCACCTCCGTCCAATTACCCGGAAAGAAGCATACCTGGCGGACATCACTTACGGGACCAACAACGAGTTCGGGTTTGACTACCTTCGAGACAACATGGTGTACGATTTGAGCCGGGTAGTGCAGCGGGAGCTCCACTACGCTATTATCGACGAAGTGGACAGCATCCTTATCGACGAAGCGCGCACGCCCCTGATCATCTCCGCGCCCGACGAAGAGTCCTCCGAGTATTACGTGAAGTTCGCCGAGCTGGTCCGTCGCCTCCGGCCCGATGAGGATTACATCGTGGATGAGAAGGACCGGGTGGTGATACTCACCGAGGCGGGCATCGCCAAAATCGAAAAGTGGCTGGGCATCGACAACCTCTACAGCCCAGAACACCTCCACCTCACCCCCTACCTGGAGAACGCGCTGAAAGCGCAAGCCCTGTTCCACCGGGATAAGGATTACGTGGTTAAGGACGGCGAAATTATCATTGTCGATCCGTTCACCGGCCGCCTGATGTACGGCCGGCGGTACTCGGAGGGCCTCCACCAGGCCATTGAGGCCAAGGAAGGAGTACCTGTTCAGCGGGAGAGCCTGACCCTGGCTACCATCACCTTCCAGAACTTCTTCCGCATGTACAACAAACTGGCAGGCATGACCGGCACCGCGGCCACGGAGGCCGAGGAGTTGGGCAAGATCTACGGCCTGGACGTGGTCGTCATTCCCACCAATATTGAATGGCGGGCACGACAAGGGGATCTCCACACCCGTGTGGAACGACGGGACGGAGTGGACGTCACCGTCTACGAGAAGCCGGAAACGGGGGAGATCTACTACAAGCGCATTGACTATCCGGACGTGATCTACAAGACGGAATCGGCTAAGTTCAAGGCCGTCGTGGAGGAGATCGAACACTGGCATCGCCAGGGACGCCCCGTGCTGGTGGGCACTGTGGCCATCGAGACGTCGGAACGCCTGTCCCGCATGTTGAAACAACGGGGCATTCCTCACAACGTGCTGAACGCGAAGTATCACGAGAAGGAAGCGATCATTATCGCCCAGGCCGGACGCCCCGGCGCGGTGACCATCGCTACTAACATGGCCGGCCGCGGTGTGGACATCCTTCTGGGCGGTAACCCCGAGGGGTTGGCCCGCGAGGCCCTACGCAAGGAAGGCGTGGACTTGACCACTATCCCTGCTCGGGAGTGGGACGATGCCCTCAAAATGCTGCGGGCAGGCCAGGATCCCACAACCCGCTATCCCACCCGATGGGCCGAAGTCCTAAAGGAGAAGTACGAGCAGGTACAGCGCGATCGGAAGAAGGTATGGGAGCTGGGTGGGTTACACGTCATCGGCACGGAGCGCCATGAAGCACGACGTATCGACAACCAGCTGCGCGGCCGCGCCGGCCGCCAGGGCGATCCCGGTTCCAGCCGCTTCTACGTCTCCCTCGAAGACGAACTCATGCGCCGTTTCGGCGGATCCACCTTGGCCAACCTCATGGACCGCCTAGGGGTCGATGACGACATGCCCATCGAAAGCCAGGCGGTCAGCAAGGCCATCGAAAACGCCCAAATGCGGGTCGAAGGTTACAATTTTGACATTCGCAAACGGGTGCTGGAGTTCGACAGCGTCATCAACAAACAACGGGAGGTGATCTACGAACAGCGCCGACGCATTCTCACCTCCTCTAACCTGCAGCCTACCATCATGGACATGGTGGTGCGCACCATCGACGATCTCCTGGCCGCATACACGGCCAGCGACTGGTCTCAGGAATGGGATGTAGAAGGACTTTACGAAGCGATCAAAGCCTTCCTGCCCTTGCCGGAATCGATCACCCCGGACAGCTGGCGATCCCTAAGCCGGGATGCCTTGCGGGAAGAGCTCATCCACCTGGCCGAACAGGCGTACGCCCAGAAGGAAGCGGAATTGGGAACCGAAACCATGCGCCAGGTGGAACGGTGGCTGATGCTGCGCGCGGTGGACTCCCGGTGGGTGCGCCACCTCACCAGCCTGGAAAACCTGCGCCAGGGGATTGGCCTACGCGCGCTGGCGCAGGAGGACCCGCTAGTGGCCTTTCAACGGGAGGCCCATAAGCTGTACCAGGAGCTGGTGGACGCCATCCGCAGCGACGTGGTGTACAGCATTTTCAAGGTCGAAGTGGCCCCCGCAGCCGTGACCCAACCCCGCTACCGCAACATCACATATGGTCGTGGGGGAAGTGCCGGACAGGATCGGCCGCGCGAGCCTGAACGCCGAGCACACCCTAACCTGGGACGCAACGACCCTTGCTGGTGTGGTTCGGGGAAGAAGTACAAACACTGCCACTGGGCCGCCGATCACGGCTATGGAACCGATGGTCGGTCCGGACAGGCACCGACAGCCACCGCTCAGGCCGCTACCGTGACCGGCACACCCCGTAAGCCCAAGAAGAAAAAGAAGAAGAGAAAAAAACGCTGACCTGCCGGCCCCATCCACACAATCAACCCACAGAGGAGGCGTCCCATGACCACAGAGGTTATCGGTCAACCACTGCCAATGGTGGATGGGCGTCCCAAAGTCACCGGACGCCTGACGTACACGCCCGACATCACCCTGCCGGGCATGGTGCATGCCCGCCTGGTGATCAGCCCCTACGCCCATGCCTGGATCCGTTCCCTGTCGGTAGAGGAGGCTCGGCGCGTGCCGGGCGTCATCGCGATACTGACGGCCCAGGACATGCCCGACGTGCCCCCGCGCAACCGGCACCTGCTCCTCCTGGCACGTGACCGCGTGATCTTCGCGGGCCAGCCGGTCGCGCTCGTCCTGGCCGAGAGCGAAGCGGCCGCCGAGGACGCGGCTGAGCTGGTAGCGGTTGAGTACGAGCCGCTTCCCGCTGCAGTGACCATCGAAGAGGCCCTTGCCCCCGACGCGCCGGTGGTGTGGCCGGATGGCCTGCCAGGCGCCTCAGAAGAGGCCGCCGCCCACGGTGCAGATGTGGAAGGGGAAACGGAAACGACCACCCACCCCAACATCGCCCAGACGGTCCACTTTCACCGGGGAGACGTACGCCGGGGCCTTGAAGAGGCGGACATCATCGTGGAGTACACCTTTACCACCCCTTGGGTCCACCAAAATTACTTGGAACCCCATGCCACGGTCGTACAACCCAACCCTGAAACCGGCGGCGCCACGGTGTGGACGAGCACCCAGGCCCCTTTCTACATCCGTGAGGAGATAGCAGCCATCCTCGGCGTGCCTGAATCCGACGTGCAAGTGCACGTCATGCCGGTAGGGGGCGGTTTTGGCGGCAAATTTATCCTCTATGAGCCCCTGATCGCCCTGGCCGCTCGCCAGGTAGGACGCCCTGTACGCCTGGTATTGACCCGCATGGAAGAGATGTTGGCCGGCAACCCCGCGCCGGCCATGCGGTGCCACGCGCGCTTGGGCGCCAAGGAGGACGGCACGTTGCTCGCCCTAGAAGCAGACCTTGTTTTTGACGGTGGGTGTTATCCCAGCTCACCGTTGGGCATTGCCGCGCTCCTGATGGGGAGTTATTACAACATACCCCACGTGGACATCCGGGGGCGCGAGGTGTTGACCTTTAAGCCCTCCTCCGGCGCGTACCGCGCACCGGGCGCGCCTCAGGCTACTTTCGTCATCGAGAGCCTGGTGGACGAGGTGGCCCGTCGACTGCAGCTGGACCCGTTGACAATCCGGTTGCGTCACGCCGCACGCCCCGGTGATCCCATGGTCAACGGCAAACCGTGGGGCAACATGGGGCTCGTGGACGTCCTTCGCGCGCTGGAGAACCACCCCGCGTGGCGGGCAAGGGAGGAGGCCCGACGGCAAGGCCACGGTGTGGGCATCGCCATCGGGGGCTGGCCTGGCGGCACCGAACCCGCGGCAGCGGCATGTCGCTTGGAACGGGACGGCACCTTGCACATTCACGTCGGTGCCGTCGATCTGACCGGCACCCGTACTGCATTCGTTCAGATGGCCGCGGCGATCTTCGGCCTCCCACCCGAGAAGGTACGGGTGGTGGTGGGGGACACGGACACCGCACCTTATGCCGGCGCGGCGGGCGGCAGCAAGACCCTCTATACCCTAGGACCGGCCCTCATTGCCGCAGTAGAAGAAGCCCGACGCCAGGTCCTTGCCATCGCTGCGGAGCTCCTGGAAGCCGCTGAGGAGGACCTGGAAATCCAGGATGGCTATGTACAGGTCCGCGGCGCGCCGGACCACCGCCTTTCCCTGGCGGAGATCGCAAGCCAAACGATGCAATTCGGCGGCCGGTTCCCGCCGATCATGGCCTTCGGCCGCCACGCGGACCGCACCCAATCACCCGGGTTCTCCGCCCAGCTGGCCGAGGTCAGTGTGGACCCGGAAACCGGACAGGTCCACCTCCATCGCTTGGTGGTGGTACAGGATGTGGGCCGGGCAATCAATCCCCTGGCGGTGGAAGGCCAGATGCAAGGAGGCGCAATGCAAGGGATCGGTTGGGCGCTCACCGAGGCCATGATTTACAACGGGGACGGTCAGCTGATAACCGCGACCTGGGCGGACTACACTGTCCCCCAGGTGGAACACCTGCCCGACCGCATGGAGACCGTGATCGTCGAAGTGCCCACCGACCATGGTCCCCTGGGTGCGCGAGGCGTGGGCGAACCGCCGGTGGTACCCACCGCTGCGGCCATCGCCAACGCGCTGGCCGACGCGCTCGGCGTGCGCTTCACCGAACTGCCCATCACACCGGAACGCATCGTGCACGCTCTACGAGAACGAGCCCGCACGGCTTGAACGTCCGTCCTGTCCCAACAGCGCTGACCGCGGTGAGGGGTGTCCCGAACACCCCTCACCGTTTTTCCAGAACAAATACCCCGGGGTAAATGCCGCTGGTCTCAATAATGCGCACGTGGCGCAGCGAGAAAACCCGCTGACGGTCTAAAATGGCGTTGAAGGCCCCTCGCTTGCGTACCAGGAGCACCAACCGGCCGGCAGGTTGTAGCACGTAAGCAGCCTCCTGGAGGAACCGGTGATAAAAAGCCCGGAAGTTGAGGCCTCGGCCCACGCGCACGCCGAAGGGCGGATTGGTGACAATCGCGGTAAATGCGGCTGCCGGGTACACCTCACTGAGACGAAGGGCATTGGCCTGTTGCACCGCCACACGCTCCGACAGGCCCAGCAGCGTGATGTTCTGCTGAGCACCGGCCACCGCTCGCGGATCTATGTCGCTCCCGTACAATTGCCACCGGGGAAGCAGGTGTGCCGCTTCCAGCAAAATAGTACCAGACCCACAGAAGGGATCCAACAACGCCCCTTCCTCGTCAGCCAGGCGGGCCAAACGCAGCAACCCATACGCCACCACCGTCTTTAGCGCGGCCCGATGATGGTACGCGCGGGGATAGCGACGATCTAAGGGTTCACGAGTCTCCTGAAGGCTCACCACGCACACATCCTCGTACACATCCACCCGGACGTTGAGCTCGTATCCGGTCAGGTCTACCCGACAACCGTATTTCTCCACCAGCACCGCGCCGGCCACCCGCATAATGTCGGGACTGCGGAAAGGGTGCTCACC
>WFWT01000041.1 GCA_015490995.1 Anaerolineae bacterium
CCTTCCACCCGGGCGGTGGTAGGCGTGGGCGTGGCCGTGGGCGTCGGGGTAGGCGTGGGTGTGGCCGTGGGCGTCGGAGTGGGCGTGGGTTCAGGGACGTACGTCTCCCGGTTCACCTCCAGCTCCACCATATGGACCCACTCGTCACCGTCGTTGTTGGAGGAGATGTAAAAGTCGGCCCCGCCTATGCCCACGGGCAGATCGTTGCGCAGCCGCGCATCGTTAAGGACAAACACTGCTCGACGCAGCTTTTTCGTTCCCTCCTTAGGAATGGCCGTAGTGCCCGGAGCGATGGTGGTGATCAACGTGGGCGTGTCGTCGTACACCGCGTCAACCTCGTACACGGCGGTGACGGGGGCGACCTTTTCGGTCTGGTCGAAGGCCTGGTAATACAGGCTGAACGTGTCCGTGTACATATCCAAGTAAGTGATAGTAATGGTAATCTGGGCAGTGCCCCCCCACAGGAACTCGTCGTCCACGTTGAAGAACATGTAGGGATTGCTGCTGGCCTCATCGGTGCGGCGGATGTACCACGCCTCTTTGATATCGGGCAGTTCCGGGTTGTAAGGGTTGAAGTTGGCGCCCATGCGCACCACCGGGTTGCCTCGCGGGTCCTTGTAGCGGTTCGTCTCGGGCATGGTGCGACCACCCGGGATGTTGTCGTCCTGGTACAGGCCGAATTCAAAGTTCCCCAGCTCCTGGCGCCCTTCCACCTCGATCACCCGCACGTAATTGCACGGCTGGAAGGGAGAGCGGTGCTCGCGCAGGGCAACCCAGACACGAGGCGTATCCGCCAGGGTACGACCGAAGTACAGGTTCGCCCAGGCGAAAATGCGCACGTTTTCCCACTTAATCAGCTCGTCAGGGATTTCACAGAAAGCCCGGCCATACGGGCAGACATACCCGAACAGGTCGTCGTCGGAAGCTCCGGGAGGCAGATTAGGCCAGGGCTTGCGCAACAGGTTAGCGTGAATGCGCATGAAGTCTGCGCCCAGGTCCAAACTGTAGAGCAACGTCCAGTACAGCTCCTTGGCCTCACCGGCCAGGTCAAGGGCCTCTCCCAGGCCATCATCCTCACACCCGATGCGCATGCCATCACCGTAAATCTCGAAAGCCACCGGCACACCGGGATTGTCCCGGATCTGCTCAAAGGGAGAGGCATCACCGATGTCGGGGAACAAGGAGTTCAAGGAGAGTCCTACCCCTCGGGAGGCCGCAAACGCTGCGATACGGGTACGTTCGGAAGGGCTCTCGTAGTAGGGGAAGGACTGGACCAGCAAGGGCACGCACGGGCCATCACAACCCGGCCGGCTAAAGACGTTCGCGTACCGCTCCACCACCCTGTTCACGTATTTCACCCACTTGTCCGCGGTGAGGCCCGCAGCGGCCAGCGCGGGCTTTGTCCACGGGTCCTTCACCACGTCTGCAGGCCATGTTTCCCCATCACGACCGGTGCCGATAGCCACAAAGGCCAGACAGTCGGGCCAGCGCGGGTAAGCGGAGTTGAAATACTTGTTCCCAAGGGTGTCGATAAGCCAAGCGTACTCGCCAAAGAAGTAGTCTGTCCAGTACTTGGGGATGAGGGAGCCGATGGACGTCTCCACCACCGCTTCTGCCCGGTTTCCGCGGGCCGCGTATCCCGGGTCCGCCGGATAGCCATCCGACCCGTCCCGGTACATGTACTTGGGAATCTTGGCGTACTCGTCAATGGGCGCGGGCATGCCGCTCAGGGAACCGTAGAGATCAATGTAGAAGGCCGCGTATCGGTTCCGCACGCGCAAGAGGTCGGTGCCCACGCATTGCATGCGCAACCAAGCGGGGAGGCTGCTGCCACCGGTGGGCGCGTATACCCGTTCACCGGTGTTCGGGTCGATGACGACGGAATCGGGCTGGAGGGGATGTCCCCAGTTAAAACCGCGCAAGTTGCCGGCGATGGGGAACGTTGTTGCCCGGATCTCACCGTAGGGCGTGCTGAAGACCTCATTGCCCTCCGGCAAAAGTCCGGTGTAACCGCCGTGGATGACATACACCCCAGGCCGCCACCCGGCCTGATAGGATGCCGTACGCGCCACCTCTGCCGGCGTGTCCCCACCGGCCAGAACCCACTGCGTTGCCAGAACGCCCAACACCGCCAACACAAGCACACTCAACAGCACGTATCTGACACGCTTCATCGGTTCACGACCTCCGGTTCACAGAGTATTTAGGGAGCCTTCCGATGGCCACGTCGGGAAAGTAGGGTGGTGTACAGGGTTTCGTACTGTTGAACCACCCTGTCCATCGTGTATTCGGCCAACACAAGACGCCGCCCGGCCTCCCCCAGCCGCCGGGCGGTTTCTGGATATCGTAGCACAGTTATCAGGGCCTGAGCCAATGCCTCAGGGTCTTCGGGCGGGACCAGCACACCGGTGACCCCATCCTGTATGACGTCCACCGTGCCGGAGACAGCGGTCGCCACCACTGGGGTGCCCACCGCCAGGGCCTCCAACAGGGCAAGAGAGAGCCCCTCAAAGCGAGAGGGGAGGACGAACACGTCGAGAGCGGCCAGCACATGCCAAACATCGTCACGCGGGCCGGCGAAGCACACGTGCGAGGACAGCTGCAACTCCTGAACCTGGGCCCTCAGGGCAGGCAACTCCCCGCCCTGGCCCACGATAACACACCGCATATCAGGTATTTTCTGTCGCGCCAGGTGGATAGCCTCCAGCAGCACGTCCACACCCTTTTGGGGTTCCAGACGGGCCACGGTACCCACCAGGGGACCGGTCGCGCCTCTCAGCCACTCCTGACGCAGGGCTGCCACCGCGGTCGCGTCCAGACGGGGCGGGGGTTCTATCGCGTTCGGCACCACCGAGATGCGCGATAAAGGGACCCCCTCCACCTGGTGGAGGTATTCCCGCGTCGCGGCCGACACGGCGACAAAATGGTCCGTCACGCGCGCCAGCACCCGGTTGACCCGTATCTGCCAGGGAGGTAACCGTCGGTCTGGGTCCTCATAAGCGTTCTGCTGAGTGACCACTCGTACCGGCACGCCCGCCATAAGGGCAGCGAGCCGGCCGTAAAAACCATCCACAAACAGGTGCGTGTGCACGATGTCCACCGCCTTAGTTCGCATGAGCTGCCCTAACCGCCACAGGGCCCGCGCGTCCCGATGACCCCGCGCAGCAATTCCCACCACGGGAACGTGAGCATCGGCCAGCACCCGGGCAAAGGGCCCGGCCGCGGTAAGCCACGCCACCATCGGTCGAAAGCGCTGCCGATCCAGGGCACGCACAAGTCCTACCAGAAAACGCTCCGCGCCCCCGTATCCCAGCGTATCAATCACGTGCAACACCGTAACAGGCCCGGTTGCCCCACCACGTAATGTCATGCTCACGGCACACCGTGGACAGACAGCCTCAATATAACGGGCCTGGATGAACGACGCATGAACAGGAGGGAAGCCTCATATGAGAGGCTGTTCATCTTGCTCATTCCTCCAGGTACCCCAACCCTACCAACGCCTTGCGAATGGCCTCCTCTTCCGCGGGCGACAGCGCGGCGCCCTCCCCCTCTTGCCACAGAGGGACCTCGCTGTGCGTCACCGGATGAGCTGCGACGTAGGCCGGCGTGAAGACCTCGGTGAGCACTTTGCCGTCCATGTCCGCGGGCAGGGGAAGCCCCATGGCCCAGATCAGCGTGGGGGGGAGGTCCAACAGGTCCAGGTGCACGGTGCATCCCCTACGCACGCCCTCTCCCCAGAACACCGCGATGCCCTCCATGGTGTGATCCCCGTTAATGCGTTCCAAGAAAGAGAGAGGCACGGTGGAGAACACGTGGTCCAAGTCTGAGCCACAATCGAACGTCTCTGAGGTCAGGAAAAGAATGTCGGGAACGCTGTCCATGTCCCCACGGGGGTACACCGCCTCCCGAGGCCAGGCCTCCACGATCACCGGCCGGTCCGTTTCAGGGTCCCGCACGTTCTTCAACGCGGCGATGATCTCGTCCCGCAGCCGCTCGTACTCCGCCCCCGGCGCGACCACTCCTTGAGGTTGTCGACCGCGCAGGTTGATCTCGATCCCACCGGCAGGGTATTGAAGGGGCACATGATACGCCTGTGTGCGGGACCAATCAATCCACCCTGTGGCCTGACGCCAGCGCAGGGCCTGCTGTTGCCAGCGTACCGGCAGGTGTTCCGCGAGCCAGCGGCGCCATGGCACCCGGTGACGCGCCCATTCCAGGGTATATCGAACCGCCCGACGCGTCCACGACGCGCGACCGCCCCCACTGGGCGTCAGCCACCCCTGCCGCGCAAGCCACGCGTTCACGTGAAATTGCCGCCACGGTCGCGGCCCACCCCCGTGGTCACTCATGACCACCACCAGCCACCGGTGGTCCACACAGGCCAACAGCTCCCCTATCGCCGCGTCTAGACGGCGGTAGTACTCCCGAATGATGTTCTTTGCCTCGGCCGGCCAGCCTGGGTCATGAAGGGGGTGTTGTGGATCGTGATATTTCCAGAACTTGTGGTGAAATCCATCGGTGATCCCCGTCACGGCGACGTAAAAATCGTGTCGGTTTTCGCGCAACCAACGTCCCATATGCGCCAACAACCGCGCGATCTCGTGGTCCGCGTTGCGCCGTTCTTCCCCAATACCGGCGACCATGATCTCATCGTGGCTGTGAAGGGCAAGGGGGGTGAGAACATTCGCCAGCTCTGGAGGGTACGTGTACGCCCGTTTACGGTCGGGGGTGGGATACCCGGCCACCAGGACGCCGTTAACCGGCCACACCGGGTAGGTCATCGGCACGCGGTAGGCCACCACTCCACGAGACCGGGTGCCGATCCAATCCAGTATGGTCCGGCCGGCCAAGGCCCGGGCGTTGATAAAACGCCCGGTGAAAACCTCATACCGCCGCAGGTCCACCTCCCGGAAGTCAAGAATGCGATGTCGGGCCGGGTTAACTCCGGTCAGGAAAGAGCTCCACGCGGGCGCGGAATTGGGAGGCAACGTGGACCGCAACTCACCTCGTACCCCTTCATTCAACAACCGGGCCAGTACAGGCAGCTCACCCGCGGCCAGTAAAGGGTCTATAACCCGGTATGTTGCTCCATCCAAACCGATCACCAGGACCTGCCGCCGCGCCTGCGTTGCCATCATCGCATGCCGTTTCCCTATTTAAGTAAGTGGACAAAAATCCTTCACCATCCGTAAGGCGAGAGACGATGGACGATAGACGATAGTGCTCTATCTTTAAAGATAAACGGATAAACGCTCGACCCGCTCGTCCACCGCCCGGCCGAGAGGTCACACCGACCCAACATCTTACAGCGGGGGGCATGATAGCACAGCGCGCGACGGGAAACCAAACCATCCCGTAAGGTGAAACGGTCCCAGATCCTACGTCACGACCTCCTGCGAACCATGGGCAGAAATTTTAAGAAAACACCCTTGACAACGCTTTGTGCAGGCAGTAAGATATAACCAAACGCGGTGTGAAACGTTTAATCCCCCTGCACGCGCAACCACATATCTGTGCTGAACGGTGCAAATCGTTTCACACCAGGCCTAACAACACGAACAACCAACCTCTCCGCCGACATAACCAGGGATTATGGCCACCATCCGGGACGTTGCAAAGGAAGCCGGTGTTTCTATCGCTACCGTTTCTTATGTGATCAATAACTCACGACCGGTCAGTCCGGAGACCCGCCGTAAGGTTTTGGAGGCCATTGAACGGCTGGGCTACCGGCCCAGCAACATTGCCCGGGGACTGCGTGCCCGCAAGGCTCGGGCTATCGGTTATTCCTGGCGGCCTATGCCCAACGGCCAGATCAACGTGATCCTCGACGCGTTTCTGGAAAGCCTCGCCCTGGCCGCCGCCGCGGAGGACTACCATATCGTCGTCTATCCCACCTCCACGGCCACGGACGAGGTGACGTTTTACCGGGGACTTATCGAGGCCGAACGCGTGGACGGGTTTATCCTGTCCAACACCAACTATGATGACCCGCGCATTCGCTTTCTGCTGGAGGCTGGTGTGCCCTTTGTGGCCTTTGGGCGGTCGAACCCTGAGTGGGATTTTCCCTGGGTGGATGTGGACGGCGCGGCAGGGATGCGCCAGGCCGTAGCGCACCTGGCTGCCCTGGGACATCGCCGCATCGCTTTTATTGCCTGGCCGGAGGGATCGCTTTCCGGGGATGAACGCCTGCGCGGGTACCATGAGGGCATGGCCGCGGCCGGTCTGACCGTGGACCCGGCCTGGATCGTACGTGGGGAGATGCGTTACGAGGTGGGCTATCAAGCCGCCCAAACCCTCATGGCACTGCCCGCCGAACGTCGTCCGACAGCCATCATCGCGGTGACCGACTTAATGGCCGTCGGCGCGGTAAACGCCCTGGTCGACATGGGGTTGGTGGTAGGCCAAGACGTGGCCGTGGTCGGCTTTGATGACATTCCCACCGCAGCTTACCTCCGCCCACCACTCACCTCTTTGCGCCAGCCTATCGCTCAGGTGGGCCGTCTGGTGGTGGCCATGCTCCTGACCTTACTGGAGGGTGAAACGCTCTCCCAACCGCATGTGTTGCTGGAACCGGAGCTCATCGTGCGGGCATCCACGGCCGGCACGCGGCCGTGAGCATCCACCGATCCCGGGTGGCCGGCACCTCCTGTCGCCCCAACCACCGGCTGCCCGTATCACCGAAATTCTAGGCGCAACGAGGAGGGACACGTGGCGCTGCCCTTCGATGCCGTGATATTTGACCTGGACGGTGTGCTCACCGACACCGCCGAATACCATTACCAGGCCTGGCAACGGCTGGCCGATGAGGAAGGCTTGCCCTTCGACCGCACGGTTAACGAGCAATTACGCGGGGTTTCCCGCCGCCGTTCCCTTGAGCTCCTCCTGGCAGGACGGAGCGTTAGCCCAGAGCAATTTCAGGACATGCTAGAGCGGAAAAACCGGTATTACCGGGAACTGCTCCAACGGTTGAGCCCAGAGGACCTGCTGCCCGGGGCACTGGCCCTGGTGCGTTCCCTCCGTGAGGCAGGGGTGAAGGTAGCTATCGGCACCGTGAGTAAAAACGCGCCTCTCATCGTGGAACGCTTAGGGCTGGACCGAGAGGTGGACCTGGTGGCTGACGGGCACAGCGTCGACCGGAGCAAACCCGCACCCGACATCTTCCTCTACGCGGCCCTGCACTTGGGCGTCCCTCCTGACCGGTGCGTGGTGGTGGAGGACGCGGCCGCGGGCATCGACGCGGCACTGGCCGCCGGGATGTGGACCGTAGGCCTGGGGCCAGAAACGCGTGTCGGACACGCCCACGTGCGTTTCTCCGACCTGGAAGGGGTCACTCTGGAACGCTTCAGCACGGCCCTGGCCGACGCCCAAGCCGCAACGGCCCTGTGGCATGTGACAGAACCACACCTGGAACCGGGCCGCCTCCCCGCCCAAGAGGCCGTCTTCACCGTGGGCAACGGCTACGTGGGCACCCGTGGGACCTTCGATGAGGGTTTTGGCTCGCGCGTTCCCTTCACCCTCATCGCCGGCCTCTGGGACGATGTGCCCATTGTGCACACCGAGCTGGTCAACGCCCCCGATTGGACGGGCGTGGACATTTGGATCAACGGCGAGCGGTTACGGCTGGACAGGGGCACCCTGTTGCGATACCACCGCACGTTGGACATGCGGCAGGGGGTGCTCCGCCGCACCGTCCGCTGGCAAAGCCCTGCCGGCGCGGTGGTGGACATCACCTGGGAACGGTTTGCCGCATGGCATGAGCCCCACCTCCTGGCCCAACGGGTGTGGGTTACCCCGGTCAGTGGACCGGTGACGGTCCGCCTACGCTTACGGTTGGATGCCCTGACACCCAACGACGAGGTGTATCACTGGTATCGCTTGGAGGAAGGGGAAGGGTGGATCCGACTCCGCACCCGACACACCGGCCGCGAACTGGTCATGGGACAAACGGCAACGGCCTGGGGGGAAAAACCTTTACGTTGGGAAGGGGTTTCCCTTCCTGGCCAGTGGGGTGAAACGTTTATCTTCTCCTTGCAACCCCGCATGTTTGCCGGCGTGGACCGACTGGTGGCCGTGTACACCGACCGGGAAACGTCAGACCCGTGGCGGGCCGTTCAGGACACCTTGAGTCGCGTGCAGGAGATTGGGTTCGACCGACTGCGCACCGCGCACCGAGAGGCATGGTCCCACACCTGGGCGCAGGCAGACATCCAGATCACCGGGGACGCGAGCGCCCAGCGGGCCGTACGGTTCAACATCTACCACCTCCTTATCGCAGCACCCCGCCACACCGACCGGGTCAGCATCGGCGCGAAGACCCTGAGCGGCACCGGCTATCGAGGCCACGTGTTCTGGGATACAGAGATCTTCATGCTTCCCTTCTTCACTTACGTGCAACCCGAAACCGCCCGTCGTCTGCTCATGTACCGTCACCACACCCTGCCCGGCGCCCGCAGGAAGGCCCAAGCCGGCGGGTACGAGGGCGCGCAGTACGCCTGGGAAAGCGCGGACACCGGGGACGAAGTCACCCCACGCTGGGCTCCCGGCCCGAACGGGGACCCTATCCGCATCTGGTGCGGGGATATCGAACTTCACATCAGCAGTGACGTGCCTTATGCCATCTGGCAATACTGGCAAATCACCGGCGACGACACCTTCCTGCGCGATTACGGGGCGGAGATCATTCTGGAAACCGCCCGCTTCTGGGAAAGCCGGGTGGAGTGGAATGAGGCCCAACACCGGTACGAAATCAACGATGTCATCGGCCCCGACGAATACCATGAGCACGTCAACAACAACGCGTTCACCAACGAGCTGGTTCGCTGGCACCTGGAACGGGCCGAGGAGGTGGTGCACTGGCTCCAGAACCGTGCTCCTGAACGCCTTGACACGCTGGCCCGTCGCCTGGACCTGTCCCCGGACCGTCTAGCTCGGTGGGCACACATCCGCAAGCACCTCTACGTGCCGTACGACCGAGAGTCGGGGCTTATTGAACAGTTTGAGGGTTTCTTCCGGCTGGAGGATATAAACCTGGCTGCGTACGAACCGCGACATCAGTCCATGCAAGCGCTCCTGGGCATTGAGGGAGCCAATCGGTGCCAAGTACTAAAACAACCGGACGTGCTGATGCTCCTGTACCTCCTCCCGGATCGCTTCCCCCGCGAGGTCTTGGCGGTCAATTGGGCCTATTACACTCCCCGCACCGATCACACCTTTGGTTCCTCACTGGGACCGGCCGTACATGCCATCCTGGCCGCCTGGCTACAACGCCCTGAGGAGGCATACGAGCATTTCATGCGTGCCGCGCTGGTGGACCTAGAGGACCTGCGTGGCAACACAGTGGACGGCATTCACGCGGCGTCCTGTGGGGGGGTATGGCAAGCCGTCGTGTTCGGCTTTGCCGGATTGCGTTGTACCTCTCAGGGGTGGGAGGTGACCCCTTGCCTTCCGCCACACTGGCAGCGGGTGACATTTCACTTCTGCGCCGAGGGTCAATGGTATCGCGTCACGGTGACGCCGGGGCAAGGCACGGTTGAACCCGTCCCGGCGCCCTCAACCTTATCGGAAAGGGGGTGAAAACCGAAGGTCTAAGGGGGCAGGGCTTCGGCCAACCCACCGGTTGGGTGTGGCATCCATGTGATGAGTGGGCATGTTCAAGGAAGGAGGGAAGGTACCATGCGTGGGAGCAAAGTGTGGTTTCCGGTGGTAAGCGTGTTGCTTGTTCTGACCATTGTGACCGCGGCCTGTGCCACGCCAACGCCACAGGTCATCAAGGAAACCGTCGTGGTCACCAAGGAGGTGGAGAAGGTCGTTACCAGGGAAGTCCAGAAGGTAATCACCCGAGAGGTCGAAAAGGTAGTGACCAAGGAAGTGGAAAAGGTCGTCACCAAAGAGGTGGAAAAGCCGCGGACCGAGGTCCGACTGTCGGGATGGACCGCCAGCCCAGAAGAGGAGAACCTCTTGCGGGCGCTGCTCTACGAGTGCAGCCTGCAAAATCCCGATATCCTCGTCAAGTACGAGCCTATTCCCTCGGATTACTGGGCCAAAATCAAGACGATGGTAGGGTCGGGCACCGAACCGGACATTTACTACATGGATATCTTCCAGTTCCCCTTCTTCGCCACCCAGGGGGTGCTGCGGCCCATTGACGACTTAATGGCCGCCGAGGGCGTAAGCCGGGACGAGTTCCTGGACACGTTGATCAACGCGTTCACCTGGGAAGGCCAGACCTACGGGATCCCCAAGGACTTTAACACCCTGGCCCTGTTCTACAACAAGGACCTGTTCGACCAGGCGGGTGTGGCGTATCCCACCAACGACTGGACGTGGGATGACCTGAAGGCAGCGGCGCAGCAAATCACGGAGGCCACCGGCGTGGCCGGCTTCTCGGTGCCGCCCGATCCCGGACGCTTCCCCATCTTTGTCTTCCAGAACGGTGGTCAGATCATGAACGAAGACTTCACCGACACCCTGCTGGACGCGCCGGAGGCCGTTGAAGCAGGCGAGTTCTACACCGGCGCACGTGCCGAGGGGTGGGCTATCATCCCGCAGGATGTCGGTGTTGGTTGGCAGGGGGAGGCTTTCGGCAAAGGAGACGTGGCCATGGTGCTGGAGGGCGGGTGGATGGTACCCTACCTGAGCAACCAGTTCCCGGACCGGAACTACGGCGCGGTACACCCGCCCGCAGGTCCTAAGGGTGAGGGCAACCTGGTCTTCACCGTGGCGTACGTGGTCTCCAAGAACTCCCAAAACCCCGAGGCCGCGTTCAAGACCATTGCCTGCTTGACCTCCGAGGAAAGCCAGACCAAGGTGCTGACCTCCGGCTTCGCGCTGCCCTCCCGCAAGGCCTTGCAGGACCACGAGTACCTGCAGAATAACCCGGTCTCCAACGCCATCTTCACCGGGGCCGAGTTCGCCACACCTTTCATGTGGGGGCTGAAGGGTGAGACGGTCAACCAGGCCATGGCCCAGGCGTTGGAGCGGGTCTACCTGGAGGGAGTAAGCGTTGCGGACAGCTTCAAGCAGGCGGCAGAGGAGATTCGCGCCGCACTGCAAGAATAACACAGCACACACCCGTCCGGGGAGGGAGGTGTCCCCTCCCCGGACGTCCTTCATGGCCTTGTGTTCCCGGACGGTGGTCGGACCGGGTGTAGTGGTGTACTGCCAGGAGGTGCTGTGTGACTTATACGTGGCGTCGCAAACTGGCCGACTGGATGACGGCCTACCTGTTTATCTTCCCCGTGCTCCTGGGGTGGGGCATCTTTGTGGTCGTCGCCCTGGTCATGAGCCTGTACTTCTCCTTTACCTCCTTCAACCTGCTTAAGCCCCCGGAGTGGATCGGGCCGGTGAATTACCTGCGCGTCCTGCGGCATTCGGACTTTCTCCGCTACGCGGTCCCTAATACCCTCAAGTATTCCGCGGTCGTCGTGCCTGTACAGACGGTCCTGAGCCTGATCTTCGCCTTCGCGTTGGATCAGAAAATCCGGTTTCGGGACTTCTTCCGCACCGCGTTTTACCTTCCATCCGTGACGTCCTCAGTGGTGATCGGCATCATCTTCGTCTGGCTCTTTTCGCCCAAGGGGGTGATTAACCAGTTGTTGGGACTGGACGTCAACTGGCTGTACAACGTACAGACAGCCCTGCCCACCATTATGCTGGTCAACATCTGGTCTACCACAGGCACGATGATGCTGATCTTCCTGGCGGGGTTACAAGACATTCCTTCAGAACTGTACGAAGCAGCCTCGATCGACGGGGCCAATCGGATGCAAATGCTGCGGTATATCACCATCCCGATGCTGCGCCCGGTTATCTTTTTTGTCGTCACGCTGGGCATCATCGGGACCTTCCAGGTCTTTGACCAGATCTACATCATGACCAAGGGCGGTCCACTAAAGGCCACCACGACGATCGTGTACCTTATTTACTTCTGGGCCTTCGGTGATGTGACACCGGACATGGGCCGTGCCTCGGCCGCGGCCTTCATTTTGGCCCTGGCCATTTTCGCGGTGACTATGGTGCAGCGGCGATTTCTGGAACGAGAGGAGGGGTAGCGATGGCTACCGGGCAACCCGCGGTGCGGTGGGAACCTTCCCTGTGGGACCGGCTAAAGATGCCCATCTTTTACACCTTGCTTATCGGGTGGACCCTCATCGCCATCATGCCCTATTGGCTGACCATCGTCTTTTCCTTCATGCCCAAAACGGCGATCTTCGACCCACCCCGCCTCTGGCCCAAGCCCTTCACCCTGGAAAATTACCAGGTGGTGCTCACCGCTTTTGATGAGTTCCCCCTGTGGTTGCGCAACAGCTTTCTGTTCGCGGTAGGCGCGACGGTCTTGCGGGTCTTCTTCTCTGCCCTGGCAGGATACGCCTTTGCCCGGATGCGCTTTCCCGGCCGCGGGGTGCTCTTCGCCCTTATTCTCGGCTCTATGATGGTCCCCTTTGTGGTAACCGTGGTCCCTTTGTACTGGATGGCAGTAAAATGGTTCAAAATATATGATACCCTATGGGGCCTCATTATTGTCTGGACGAGCGGCAGCTTCTCCTTCGGTGTGTTCATGATGACCCAGTTCTTCAAGCAGATTCCTCGCGACCTGGAGGAGGCCGCCTGGATGGACGGCGCGGGATGGTTTACTCTCTTCTTCCGGGTGGTATTGCCCCTCTCCCGACCGGCGTTGCTGGCCCTGGCCATCTTCTCCTTTCAAGGCAGCTGGAACGACTTCTTCCTCACCCTGATCCTCATGCAATCCCCGGAAAACTTCACCCTCCCCCTGGGCTTGGCCATGTTCCGGTTCCAGTATTACGCCATTTACTCCAATGTCCTGGCGGGAAGTATTTTTAACTCGCTGCCCATCATTATCATCTTCTTCATCTTCCAGCGCTACTTTGTAGAAGGCATCGCCTATACGGGGCTCAAAGGCGTGTGATGCTTGCTCGGACACTCCGTCCATCGTCCGGCCGCTGACGGCGGACTAGGGCAAGAACGCCCAAATTGGCACGTGGGATTTGACCGGCCCAAAGACACCGGTATAATGGGAAACAAGGTCCTGGTAGAAGGGGCAGGTAGAAAGGAGGAGAGCCCTAACTACTTGTCGTGACACTGCCTGTTGCTCTACTAAATTGCCCCCACCCTCCACTTCACTCATACACAGGGCACCAGTAGCCGTTCTCCGGACGCCCCTTGATAAGACACAGCCCCACGGCTCGGAGAAACGGTGTGTTTTCAGTGATGGTCATCCCCCACCTATCCGCAACGTGTTATGTACCGAACGAGGAGGGTGTACCATGAAACGGCTCTGGTGGATCCTCGGCATGGTGCTCCTGGCCAGTCTCTTGCTGGTCGGTTGTCAGCCCGGTCCGCGCGCGGCGTACGGCGGCGTTATCAAGATCGGGCACGTGGCCCCGCTGACGGGGGATATCCCTAAAGTTGGGGAGGAGGGCAAGTTTGCCCTGGAAATGTGGTTGGAAGACCTAGAAAAAGCGGGAGGACTAGAGGTAGGGGGTGTAACGTACCGGATAGAAGTGATCCACGAGGACAATGAATCCAAGGCCGAATCTTCGGCTGCCGCGGCTACCAAACTCATTGCGGAGGACAAGGTCCTGGCCATCATCGGACCATACGCGTCGAAGCAGGCCATTCCCACGGGTGAGGTGGCCGATCGCAACAAAACCCCCATGATCAGCCCCTGGTCCACCAACCCACGCACGACCAAAGGCCGCCCCTTTGTGTTCCGGGCCGCCTTCCTGGATGACTTCCAGGGCTTCGTACTGGCCAAGTTCATGCAGGAAGAGTTTGGCGCCCAGAAGATCGCCATCCTTTACGACGTGGCCAGCGATTATCCAAAAGGGCTGGCGGAATTCGTGAAGCAAAGTGCAGAAGAGTTGGGCATGGAGGTAGTGGCCTTTGAGAGCTTTACTACCAAGGACCGTGACTTCAGCGCGCAGCTGACAAAGATCATCAACTCGGACGCAGAAATTCTCTTCACCCCTCAGTACTACGATGAGGTCCCGCTGATTGTCAAGCAGGCCCATGAGCTGGGATGGACCAAGCCGATTGTGGGCAGCGACAGCTGGGGCTCGCCGGAGCTGATGAACCTGTGTGGGGATGACTGTGTGGGTTCGTTCTTCAGCACTCACTGGGCTGTGGCAGGAGCTAAGGGCGCGGCCAAGGAATTCATTGATCGCTTCCAAAGTAAGTATGGATACGCGCCCGGGGATGTGGCGGCTCTGGCCTGGGACTCCGCTCATCTCCTGCAGAAGGCCATTCAGGACTGTGGCAAGTTGACCGGCAACTTGGAGGAAGACCGTCAGTGCATTCGCGATGCCTTGGCCAACATCAGTGAGTACGAAGGCATAACGGGTAAGATGCGCTTTAACGCGGAGGGTGACCCGGTGAAGTGCGCCATCATTGTGCGCATTAACGAGAACTACGACTTTGAGTTCTACAAGCAGGTGTGCCCGTAATTTTCACGGTGGAGGGCACCCGTGGGCGGTCGTCGCGGCCAAAAGGCCCTCCTACCAAGGGATGAGGAAGGGGCTTGGGCCTTCCGGCCCAATGCCCCTTTCCACGTTAAGGCCTTACTGCATGATCACCTGAATCCCATGACCACGTGAACCCTCGAGGGGGGCAGGATGTCGATCCAGCAAATATTCAACGGGTTGCAATGGGGCAGCTTTTACGCGCTGATTGCCCTCGGATATAGCATGGTGTACAGCATTCTCATGCTGTTCAACTTCGCGCACGGCGATGTGTTCATGGTTGGCGCATATATCGGGTTGTTTGTCGCCACCGCAGTGCTGGGAATTGCGGCCAGTGGTCTATTACCGCTACCGCCCGCGGTAACCTTCGTGCTCGTGTTGGTGCTGACCATGTTTCTCACATCCTTCGTGGGCATGGCGGTTGAGCGGGTAGCATACCGCCCGTTGCGCGATGCGCCGCGCGCGTCCGCAGCCATTACCGGGCTAATGGTCGGTATCTTCCTGGAGACGGGCAACTTGGCCCTTCTGGGGGCCAGTCGCCGCACCTTCCCCCCGCTCATCGAGACGGTCACTTACACCCTGGGCCCCATCACGGTGACAAACATCAAGATCCTCACCATTGTGCTGGCCCTGCTGCTCATGCTGGCCCTAAACCTGTTTATCCAAAAGACCAAAACCGGCATGGCCATGCGGGCTATGTCCGTGGACTACGCGGCCGTGCCCTTGATGGGGGTCCCCATGGACCGGGTTATTGTGCTGACCTTTGCCCTGGGATCTGCGTTAGCCGGCGCGGCCGGCGTTCTCTTTTCCATGACATATCCCGTCCTCGAACCCTACATGGGGCTGCTCATCGGGTGGAAAGCCTTTGTGGCGGCCATCCTGGGGGGGCGTGGATCGATCCTGGGCGCGGTGCTGGGCGGGTTCATCCTGGGCTTTATTGAAATTTTGGTAGCCGCGCTGTTCGTTTCTACCTTACGGGACCTGATCGCTTATTCCATCGTGTTGCTCATTCTGACCTTTCGACCCTACGGTCTGTTCGGCGAGGAGTACAGCGCACGGTTGCGCATCTAGGGATTCTGCATGGTCTTGCATCCTGACACACACGGAGTGAGACGGTGAAGGGACGATGGGCACGTTTCCGACGGTGGTTTCAAGGCATCCCTGTGGCCAGCTGGTTGTTGGGAGGGCTGGCCGCGGCGACGGTCGAACGTTTAGTAGGCCTCGTGGTTGCGTACACTTTGGGGTTAAGCGGTATCCCTTCCTTCTTCGGCCTCTCGCTTATCCTCGCCAATCCCGCACAAATTCCCGCGGTGCTGGTGTACCTCCTTGTGATGTACGCGTTGCCGGTGTACCTGGTCGCGCGCGCCACCGCGGCGTGGACGGCCCGTCTGGTGACCCGGATGTCCACCCGGACGTACGTGTTCGTTCACGTGGTCTTGCTTTTTCTCGTAGTTTACTTCTGGGGTGAGTTGGACAGTTACCGCCTGCTGGTACTCCGGCTGTTGGCCATCAGCATCATCCTGACCACCAGCCTGAACCTGGTCAACGGCTGGATGGGGGAGTTCTCCGTAGCTGTGGCCGGTTTCATGTCGGTCGGTGCGTATGTGTCCTCTATTGTAATGGTGTGGGGGTTCGTGGACGATGATGTGTTTGGCCCCGCGGTGTTCCCCCCTACCCTTGCGTCTTTAGCCTTCCCCTTCGCGCTGGGGCTGGGAGGGATGGCGGCAGCCATCACCGCCCTGGCAGTGGCGATTCCCTCCTTCAGGACCCGAGGGGATTACCTGGCCATTATCACCCTGGCCTACGTTTTCATTGTCAAAAGCGCGGTGGAGAACATGGAGTTCATCGGTGGCCCGCGCGGCTTTATGAATCAACCCAACGTGGCAGGGTTCCCGGTGGTGTTCATCTGGACGGCCCTGGCCCTGTGGGTCATTTACAATTACACCTCCTCCACTCTGGGCAAGGCCACCAGCGCAGTACGGGATAACGAGTCCGCCGCCGAGGCTATGACGGTGGACACGCGCAAGGTCAAAGTGGTCGCCTTTCTCACCCATGCGTTCTGGTCCGGGGTGGCCGGTGGGCTGTACGCCCATGTGATCGGTTACATCAACCCAAGCAGTTTCGGCATCGTGAAATCAGCAGAAGTGCTGGCCATGCTGTACCTAGGCGGGCTCAGCTCCATCACCGGCTCGGTCCTGGGCGCGGTGCTGTTTCAGATGCTCTCCGAAATTTTACGGCCTCTACAGCTGGCAAAATGGCTGGTGATCCCGGTAGTGCTCATTGTGGTCATGATCTTCCGTCCCCGCGGTTTGCTGGGCTTCCGGGAGATGCGCTTCCCCTTCCTGCAACCCAGGCCAACGGAGGAGGTAGGCTATGCCCCTGCTTCAGATTGAGGGTCTGACCCATTATTTCGGTGGTTTACGGGCAGTCCATCGTTTTCACACGCGCATCGAACCGGGAGAGATCCGCGGCCTTATTGGCCCCAACGGCGCCGGAAAGACCACTATCTTTAACCTGACCACCGGCGTGTACCGGCCTAGCGAGGGACGCATTGTCTTTGAAGGACGTGATATTACAGGCAAACGGCCTCACGAAATCAGCCGCCTGGGCATTGCCCGCACCTTCCAGAACCTCCGCTTGTGGGTGAACTTAACCGCGCTGGACAACATTAAGATCGCGTTCTATGCCCAAATTCGCTACGGTCTGGCGGGTGCGTTCTTCGGCCTGCGCGGCCGCCGACACGAGGAAGAGCGTATCGAAGCGGAAGCACGCCGCTTAATGCGTTTGCTGGACATCGAACAGTACGCGGATGTGGTGGTCTCGGCCCTTCCGTACGGCATTCAGCGGAAGGTCGAAATTGCCCGTGCCCTGGCCACACGCCCCAAGTTGCTCTTGCTGGACGAGCCCACGGCCGGCATGAGCCCCGCAGAGATGATGGACACTATGGAGGTCATTCGGAAACTACACGACGAGCTGAACCTCACCATCTGGCTCATCGAACACCGGATGAAGTTCGTGATGAGCCTCTGTCAGCACATCCAAGTGCTAGACTTCGGCGAGATCATTGCCGAAGGCCCTCCTGACGCTATTCGAAATCACCCACGGGTTATTAAAGCCTACCTGGGCGAAATGGTGGAAGCGTGATGTTACTCCAAGTAGAACACCTAGAAGTGTCTTACGGTGGAATCAAAGCGTTGCACGGTCTCACCTTCCACGTAGAGGAAGGTGAGATTGTGACCATCATCGGCGCCAACGGTGCGGGAAAGACCTCCACCTTGCGGGCCATCTCCCGCCTGGTGCCGGTGGGACCCAACACGCGCATGATCTTCGACGGCAAGGACCTGCTCAAGTATCCCCCCCACCAGGTGGTGCGCGAGCTGGGCATCAGTCACGTGCCCGAGGGGCGGCGCATCTTTGGCAACCTGACCGTAATGGAGAACCTGGAACTGGCCACCTACGGGCGACGGGACAAAGAGCGCATTCGGCGGGACTTTGAGATGGTCTTTGACCTGTTCCCACGCTTAGCCGAACGACGTCACCAGAAAGCAGGAACCCTTAGCGGAGGGGAACAACAAATGCTGGCGGTGGGCCGTGCGCTGGTCAGTGGTCGTCGCATGATGCTCTTGGACGAGCCCTCCATGGGCCTGGCCCCCTTACTCATGCAGGAGCTCTTCCGTGCCCTGAAGCAGATCAACGCAGAGGGAACCACCATTCTTCTGGTGGAACAAAACGCGCACATGGCGCTTCAATTTGCACAGCGGGGCTACGTGTTGGAAACCGGCCGTCTCGTGCTGGAAGGTCCCACGGCCCGGTTGATGGAGGACCCTCGGGTGAAGGAGGCGTATCTGGGTGGCTAGCGAAGACCGACCGGATATGGCGGCATCAGGGTGCGGTTCGGGCACAACGAAATCCTACCACGCCCAGTCGACGTGCGGGGTGCGCAATGTCCCTGACCGTGGTGCGGGCATCTGCCACCGGGTGATTCCACGAGCCGCCCCGCACCACCTTGTACTTACCGAAAAACGGGGAACGGTATGTGCTGCCCGGATACGGCCGATAATCGTCCGCTACCCATTCCCACACGTTACCCGCCATGTCCAACGCGCCGTACGGGCTGAGGCCAAGGGGAAACGCCCCCACCGGAGTGGTGCCGTTCCACACCTGACCCACGTTGGCCCGTCGGGAACGATACACGTTGCCCCAAGGGAACACCCGACCGTCCGTGCCGCGGGCGGCTTTCTCCCACTCGGCTTCGGTGGGCAACCGTTTGCCGTAAAAACGACAAAACGCCCTAGCCCCATACCAACTTACCCAGGTAACGGGATGACGCTCATACCCCGGCACAGGGCGTATACCGTATCCGCTACTCTCCAAGGGGCTTTGAGGCACGTCCGGCCGAACCTCTGCACACCGGAAACCCTCACAGTTCGCCAGCCCCCCGCGGGCGTTCAGAAAGCGGGCGTACGCGGCCGTTGTGACTTCGTATCGGTCGATGTAAAACGCAGGGAGGTAAACCGTGTGGGCCGGACCTTCATCTGCCCGTCCGGTGTTCGTACCCATAATAAACACGCCCGCGGGGATGTACACCATTCCAGGTGGGGGCAAAACACGCACCGGGGCCACGTGGACGCCCCCTCCGAGGGCTATCATCAAACCCAGTAGAGCGAGCAAAAGCTGATGTCCTGATATCGGATAACTGACGCGTGTCATTTTGCCCCCCCTGTTACATCCGGTACTCTATCAGTGATGTAAAGGACAAACAGATTGTTCGGTTTCGGGAGGAGGTGGTCGATGAACCGGCTGCTGAAATCGTGGGGGCTCCTTGTGGTTGTACTGGTGTTCATCCTCTCTGCCTGTGGTGGGTCCACTGCTGTGGAGGACACAACGAATCGGGCGACCTTGCCTAAGGTGGTGATGTACAAATCACCGACGTGTGGGTGCTGTGGCAAGTGGGCAACGTACATGCGAGCGAACGGGTTTAGAGTAGAGGAAAGGATTGCCGACAACTTGTGGCGACTTAAGGACCGATATGGTGTGCCTCCCCAGGCGCGCTCTTGCCACACCGCAATCGTAGGCGATTACGTGGTAGAAGGCCATGTGCCTGCCCAGGAAGTGAAGCGCCTGCTCACCGAACGTCCGGACGTGGTCGGCATCGCCGTGCCAGGGATGCCCATCGGTTCTCCGGGCATGGAGGTGCCCGGACAGCCTGCCGAGCCCTTCACGGTGGTGGCATTTGACCGCGCAGGCAACGTGAGCGTGTTTGCGGAGTACACGCCTTAAGTTTCCCTGCGACCTTCCCCCATCACCGGGTGTCTGCCCCGGCGTGTGGGCGGGGCAGACACCCCAACTTACCACCTCCGACAACCGATGCCCCTCCGGCCGAACAGGAAGGGCAAACTTCACTGCCATAGCACCAATCCCCAGCGCGGGCGACGTTCGTCCAGCCGCCACAACCCCACTTCCCGAGCAAATTGCAGGGCTTCCGCGTACTCGTCCGGCGTGATGGAACGGTTGATCTCGGGGTAAGTGTCCGGGCCTACCTTCCACGCAGGATAGTATTGGGCCATAATGTTGACGTACGTGTCCGGCGACACCTCCTCGGCCAGCCAGCGCAGGATAGCCCGCGTTTCCTCCAAGTATCCCGGCATGACCAGGTGGCGCACCAGGAGACCACGCTTGGCCAGACCACGCTCGTCGAACTTCAGAGGGCCTACCTGACGATGCATTTCCTTAATGACCCGGCGGGCGACTTCGGGATAATGTTTCGCCTTTAGATATCGTCGGGCCAGCTCCGGGGTCCAGAACTTGAAATCGGGCATGTAGATGTCAACCACGCCGTCCAGCAAACGCAAGCTGTGCATGGAATCAAACGCGGAAGTGTTGTAGACGATGGGCAACCGCAGGCCCCCTTCCACCGCGATGACCAGGGCTTCCAGGACTTGCGGCACCACATGCTCGGGCGTGACCAGGTTGATATTGTGACAGCCCATCTCCTGCAGCTCCAGCATCATGGCGGCCAGTTCCTCAGGAGAGACTTCCCGCCCTTCACCAAGCTGGCTGATCTCGTAGTTCTGACAAAAAACACATCGCAAGTTGCACATGGAGAAGAAAATGGTCCCCGAACCGCGCCACCCACGCAGACAATCTTCCTCTCCAAAGTGGGGAAAATAACTGGACACGATGGCATACCGACCGGTTTTGCAGACACCGATCTGGTCGTGCAACCGGTCCACATCGCAATCGCGCGGGCAAACGCGGCAGGATGCCAGGCTGGCCACCGCCTCCCGGGCCCGACGGGCCAGTTCACCGGTACGGTGCAAAGTCAGGTACGCGGGTTCAAAGGTGTCGCTGGGGATCAAGAATCGCTCTACCTCCTGGGTTCGGCTCACCATACGCCTCCTCACCCGTTCCCGGACGGGCTCACGTACCACGTTGTCCCGTCCACCACGACCTCTGGAGGAAGGGGACGCCCATTGTACGTGCTGGCCATGCTACGCCCATAGGCTCCTGCATCAAGGATAGCTAAAATATCGCCGTTTTTCAAGGGAGGAAGAGGACAATCTCGACCGAGAACATCCGCACTCTCGCAAATCGGCCCCACCACGTCCACCGCTCGGACGGGTTCTCCCTCTCTTAGGGGCCAAATGCGATGCCGGGCACCGTACAACGCCGGACGTAATAACACATTCATCCCTCCGTCCACGGCGACCACGGTGCGCCCCCAAGTACGTTTGACCTGCACAACCCGTACCAACAACACCCCAACCGGGGCGACCAGCCAGCGCCCCGGCTCCAGGATAAGGGAGAGGTTGAGAGGTGCCAGGGTAGCCTCCCACCAGGCGGCAACATCTTGCGGTGAAGGCGTATCAGCCCCGTCATAACCGATGCCCAACCCTCCCCCCAGGTTGACACCTTCCACAGGATAACCTGCCTCCCGCACGCGGTGTACCCACTCCGCTGCCAGTTGGGCTATCATGGTCAGGTCCTGCCGGGACGTGAGCTGGGAGCCCACATGGAAATGCAACCCCCAGAAGCGCAGGTGCGACTCACGCATCACTTCGGCCACCGAGGGCAACACATCCTCGGGGGGAATGCCAAAGTGGCTGCCCATCGCGCCAACCTGCAGGTGGGGGTGAGTTGTCACGGCCAGGCCGGGATTCACCCGTAGCGCTACCGTCACCTGGCGACCTAGGTCTCGGGCCGCTGCGGCCACCCGGACAATTTCCTCCCGGGCATCGATGTTAATCACCCGTACCCCCACCTGGATGGCCAACCGAAGCTCCTCGTCGGTCTTGGCATTGCCGTTGAAGACAACGCGTCGGGGAGGGATGCCGGCACTCAGGGCAGCGCGCAACTCACCTGCACTGACCACGTCCGCCCCACAACCCAAGTGAGTCAAGTGAGCGAGAAGAACCCGATTGGCATTTGCCTTACACGCATACGCGATCAGGGCGTCGGGAAAGGCTTCCCGGTAAGCCCGAACCCGCCGGGAAAGTTCGTTCAGACTGTACACATACACCGGCGTCCCGATGTGGCGTACTATCTCGTCCAGCGGCACCGATTCCATGTGCAGGACCTGTTCCCGGTAATGCAACATCGCAGCAGCCTCCTTACCCCCTGTAAGGCAACGTGCTGTCAGTCAATCGGTACCTCTGTCATCCATCTGAACGGGCACGGGGATGGACGGCCCTCGGTGGTCAGGTCGGCATGGGGTAGCGCCATCCTGCTCACCCTATGTCCACGTCATGCAGAGCTCTATGCCTCTTTGGTGGAAAGCGACGCGGGAAGGCGCGACACCAACAGCAGACCGCCCACAAGGTACAGCAAGCCTCCCAACACAAACGCGGCCCGCAAGCCATACCAGGCTGCAATGGTGGCGCCGATCATGGGCGCGACGGTGCGCGCGGCAGCAACGACGGAGTTGTCCAAACCATACGCTGCGCCTTCCTGGCCCGGCGTCACATATCGGGCCAGGAGCGCGCTCATCACCGGGGTAATGCCTCCCAGCATGAAGCCGATGAGGGCTTGAAGCAAAAGTAACACCCACACGCTGCTCACCAGACCGTGCGCGAGAAGGGCCAGGGCCAGAACCAGCAATCCTACTCGCACTACTCGCCGATAGCCCACCCGGTCTCCCAGACGGCCTAACCATGTAGCACTAACCGCTCCCAAGGCCGAACGCACCCCGACGACCCCACCTGTAGCCGTCGCCGCGCCGACGGTACTGGTGGAGAGGGCTTGCACCAGGAGGGGCATGAGTGGCACCGTCATGGCCTGACCCAGACGTACCAAAAATCGCAAGGCGTAGACGAGCAACACGCCAGGGGTGGTCAGCAGATGTCGCCATTCCCCCCACATAATGAGCACCGGCGAGGTGGTATGGCTGTGTTGGCGTGTTTGGGCAGGCGCTCGCCTCTCCTCCACGCCAAAAGCCACCAGTAAAGAGGCCAGAAAGAGCACCCCTCCGGTTAACACGAAGGCAGTCCGGTACCCCCAGGTATCTGCCACGTATCCTCCCAGTAAGGGGCCTACTGCCACCCCGGCCCAAAGGCCCACCTGCAACACACCCAGCGCATACCCGACCTGATCGCGCGGGGTAACGGCAGCAACCAGGGCATTGTTTGCCGAAATGGTGCCGGTGACCAAACCTTGTAACGCGCGCAAGAGCACCAATTCTTCGGCAGAACGGGCAAAACCCATCAGCGTTAACACCAGCGCACCGCTGGCAGTCGCCCGCAGGACCATCACCTTGCGTCCCAGCTGGTCGGCGAGGGCTCCCCACACAGGTGAGGCCAACATCATGGTGAAAGCCTGAGCGGAAAAGACCAGCCCGGCCAAGAACTCAATGCGCCATCCCAGGCGACTGCCCAAATCCTGCACGTAAAGGGGAAGCAGGGGAAAGACCAAAGAAAAACCCACCGCCGAAGCGAACTGGACCACCAACACTGCGTACAAGGTCCGCTGCCAGGATGCAAGCTGTTTACGACGCAAGGTTCACCCACCTCAGGGTCGGGGAATACAGGCCCCGGGGCACAATCCCTTCCTCCCGGGGTCCACCCCATAGTAACGCGGGACAGGAAGGACTGTCAATCACATGAACTTCCCCGGTGCGCCACCCTGCAAAGGGCTTTGTGCGGAGTCCAGGGATGTGGTATGCTTAACCACCAGCAGAACCGGTCCGTTGTCTCTGTCAAAAGGGCAAAAAGTTGTCCACGCGGGCTGCAGGCGGGGAAAGAAGGGCCGATTGCCGGAAAGGAGTGGGATGTTTACCATGCGGCGCACAACATACTGGCTCTGGGGTATCCTTGGCATACTTGTGTTGGTCGGTGCCGGGTGTACCCGGGAGCGACCGCCGGTGGATGTAACACCGTGGACCCCGCCTACCGTTGTGAACCAGACGCCCACCCGCGCGCGGCCGGAGGGCACCCCCTCACCCCTGCCCACCGTGCCCATGACTGTCACCATTACGATGACGGCCACGCGTCCCACGGCGCCTGAGAACACGCCTGTGCCCACGGTACCCCTCTTCCTGACACCACCCCCTGCGCCGACGCCGACGCCGGAGGAGGAACCAGGCTGGTTCTATTACACGGTACAGCGTGGGGATACCCTCTTCTCCATCGCGGAGCAGTTTGGAATCACAGTGGAGGAGTTGAAACAGTTGAACGGGCTCACCGATGATACCATCTACGTAGGCCAGAAGTTACGGGTGCCCGGATCACCGCCGGAACAATCCGAGTACATAGAATACGTTGTCCAGCCTGGCGACACCTTGTTCTCCATTGCCCGCCGCTTCGGAGTGGACATGCAAGAACTGGCCCGACTGAACGGCATTACGGATCCCAGCACCATCTATGTGGGACAGACATTACGCATTCCCGCCACAGCTTCACCCGCCCGGGGGTTATACCAGGTCCAACCGGGCGATACCCTCTCCAGCATTGCTCAACGGTTTGGTATTTCTATCCAGGCGCTGATGGAGGCTAACGGCATTACGGACCCGGATCAAATCTATGTGGGCCAGCTGTTGCGCATCCCCTAAAGGCGCAGGGGTGAGGGAGCTGCGCGTCGGCGGAGCCCGGAGGGGAAAATGTGTACCGTTGCGTCGGAAACAGTGCTCCGGCGCAACGGATTTTTTCTGTGCCGCGTCCTGGCCCATGGGGGTAGTATGTTCCACAAGCGGGAAACTTGGGAAGATAAGACCCTACCTAATGTGACTTACACATTGGCGAACACGTACCTTTCAGGGGGAACATCGGTGGTGGAACGGTGCACGAGAACGGTCTTTTCCAATGAAGGATTCCAAAGTACGGACCTGCACAGGCAAGTGAGGAGAAGGGAGGACGTGCTATGACCATTCTGGTCGGCGTACTGATAGCAGCGGTAATCCTGGGGCTTGTAGCGGCCTCTCTGGTGGCCGCGGCATTGGCCCGTCGAGGCACAACGAGTGTGCGGGCACCGCTGGTCGTGTTTGTGGTCGTGGTGGTGTTCATCCTGGGCTTGGCGAGCACATCCGACGCGTTCGTGCAAATCGAAGCGGGAACCGTGGGCGTGGTCAAACGCTTTGGCCAGATCGTGGGGGTGTTCGAACCTGGCCTGCACGTGAAGATGCCGTTCATCGACCAGGTCATTATCTACCGGACTCAGGAAATCGTGTACGAGACATCGGCAAACCCGGAAGCTTCCCGAGCAGATTACCGGGATTACGAAGTAGACACGGCAACGGCGGATGGTCAGCAGATTACCGTGCGGTATACCGTGCGGTTCCGCATTCTCCCCGAACGCGCCCCGGATATTCTTCGTAACTTGGGCACCGAAGCAGAAGTAGTGGAGAAGGTGGTAAAGGCATCCAGCCGGGTACACGTTCGCAATATCCTGAAGCGCTACGAAGCAAGCGAACTGTATTCCGGTAACGTGGAAAACGCCCAGAACGCCATCGCCCAACGGTTACGGGAAGACTTTGAACGGGCCGGACTGGAATTGACCTTCTTTGGCCTGCGCTCTATCCAGTTTACCGAGGAATACAAGCAGGCGGTGGAACGCAAACAGATCGAAGCGGAGAACGTGATTACCAAACAACATTTGGCAGAACAGGCCAAGTACGAGAAGGAACGGGCCATCACCCAGGCCGAGGCGGAAGCAGAGCGCCAACGGTTGCAGCGCATAGGGATTGCTCAAGGCGAGGCGGAGGCGCTTAAGCTGCGGGCGGAGGCGGAAGCTGAAGCCATCCGCATTAAGGCTCAAGCACAGGCCGAAGCCAATCGTATCATTGCCGAGAGCCTGTCCGAACTCTTGATCGCTTGGGAAGCGGTACGCTCATGGAACGGCCAGTATCCGCTGGTTGTAGGGGGTGGTCAACAGTTCATCCTGCCCGGTGATCTCTTCCTCCGCCCCCCCATCACCGCGAGCGTGCCGGGCATCACCCCCTCGCCTACTCCAGAGCCCACACCGGCCCCCACACCGGAAGCCAGTCCAGGACCGTAACGCAAACCTCGTGTCCTGCGTTGCCGGAGTGTACAGGACACCGGCAACGCAGGACACCGATCCTGCCCGTTCACACCGTAAGGGGAGCGGATACCGGTGGTCGTACAAACACGCGAGGGGCCGGAAAAACCGGTAACCCGGTGGCACGTTGTGGCCGGCATCGCAGTGGCCTTACACCTGATCTTGGCTCTGGCTTACAGCGTGACGGTGCCGCCGTGGGAAGCCCACGATGAATGGGCACATTACAAGTACGTGGAGTACATCGCCCGACATAAACGCTTGCCTCCCCAGGATAAACCCCTGACTACGGAATATCCCTTTGACGAAGTCACCCAACCCCCCCTTTACTACCTGCTGGCTGCCCTTCCCTTGATGCCGGCCGTGCCTCAGGACAATTACCGCCCGGTGGTCAATCCCTACGCAACCCGCGAGGACGGGGCCGGTGGCGTGAACATGGCTGTACACGACCCAGCTCGCGAAGCGTTTCCCTGGCGAGGTACCATCTTAGGGTTACACCTGGCCCGACTGGCCTCCGTGGTCATCGGCACGCTGGGCCTGTGGTTTACGTGGCGCCTCGCGCGCTTATGGGCTCCCAACCATCCGGATGTGGCTGCTCTGGCAGTTGCCTTTCACGCGCTGGTGCCTCAATACCTTTTCATCGGGAGCGTGGTGACCAACGACATCTTGCTCGCGGTGTGGGTAGCCGCCACGATGTATTACCTGGCACGTGTGGCCGTATCTCCCCCCAACCTACGAGACACGGTGCTTCTCGGTGTGGTATTAACCCTGGCCATGCTCACCAAGTACCTGGCCCTAGCCCTTCTGGTCCCAGGACTCATTGTGCCCACCGTGGTGTGGACCCGACAGATACGCGGGTGGCGCCGCTGGGTTGCACCTGCAGTGGTCAGTGGTCTGGTCATCGGGGGAGGAGGTATCTGGCTATATCGAAACGTCCAACAAACCGGTATGCTCCTCCCGCGCGATCCTTACGCGGTGAGCCAGATAACCGCTCGTACGCCATGGGACCTTGCCGGCCAGTTACCCTGGGAAAACGTTCCGCCGGCCCTGGTGTACGGTTTCCGCACTCTGTGGGCATCCTTCGGTTGGGGCAACGTCGACCCCGGTGTGGGAGTAACGCTTTTCTTCGCCCTCCTGTGTCTCATCGCAGTGGCAGGCTGGGTCCGCCGCTGGCGGCACCGTACATTGACCTCCCGGGACAAAGTGCTGTTGCTGGTGTTGAGCGGAACGGTGGCCGCTGTGGTGGCCCTACCTCTGTTGCGGGAACTGGTGCACAACAGCGCCATGCTGCGAGGGCGTTATGTGTTGGGCATTCTCAGCGCGATGAGCGTCTGGCTGGCCTTGGGATGGCGGGCCTGGATACCCGAGACGTGGTCTCTGCGGGCCGTGATAGGATTAACATCTGTGCTCGTACTGCTGAACATCTACAGCCTGGTAGGTGTCATCGCTCCTGCGTATCGGCCACCCCGCCCCCTTTCCCCGGCCGAGGTGCAAGCTTGGCTGGAACAGGAGGATGTCCAACCGGTGCAGGTAACTTTTGGTGATGCCATTGAGCTGGTGGCCTTCCGACAGCTCGACAGTACGGTCACACCAGGTGAACGGGCAGGCATCGAGGTGCTCTGGCGGGTGCTGCGCCCCCTGCCGGAAAATTACACCCTGAGCGTTCAGGTGCTGGGACGCCGCCATCAGCCCTATGGATGGCTCAACATTTACCCTGGCCGAGGCACCTATCCATCCACGTTGTGGAAACCCGGCGTGTGGTTCGTGGAGACGTACCAGGTGCCCATTGAGGTAAAAGCACCTCTACCTACAGGGGGCATGTTCGCGTTCGCCTTCTTCCTGGATAAACCGGGCTTCCCAGAACTGCCGACCACAGATCCGTCGGGAAGGCCGGTGGAAGCGTTTGTGGGAAGGTTGCGTTTGGCCCCGGCCTCGGAAACACTGCCCGCGCCGTCACCCCTGTGCCCCGTTGCCGCGACCTGGGCCGAAAGCCTGGCCCTTCGGGGGATCACCTTCCCTCGGCAGGGGGCTCCCGGCCAGGAGGTGCCCATGGTCCTTTACTGGAAAGCACTCGCCCGCCCAGACCGCACGTGGACGGTATTCGTTCACCTCCTGACCGCTGCGGGGAACTACGTGAGTGGCCAGGACGGATGGCCACAACAGGGAGATTTTCCCACAGACCTGTGGCGGGCAGGAGACGAGGTGTTGGATCCTCGGGTGTTGTCCATACCTGAGGACCTTGCTCCCGGCACATATTGGATAACAATAGGGGTATATGACGCAGCGACCGGCCAGCGGGCACCCCTGCGCGTGTCCCAGGGGCCGATCCTGGAACCGGAAGCGGTTACCGTGGCACAGTTAACGGTTGGGAATTCGCCATCCGTTACGCTAGAATGCGTATCACATCGCTGAAGGAGAAAGGGGACATGAAGGCGGAAAACGTCTACCTCCTGGGCCGCTGGTTAGCGTGGGTGGGTGGTCCCCAGGCTGGATGGCGGGTATTGGGGATCGCCCTCATCGTCGGCCTGGTAGGCGCCCTGCTGGGTTTATGGCAAGCATCCCAGCGCCCCCCCTTCTATCAGGTGCAAGTGGTCATGGCCATTTACCCAACACATTTCCGCTGGAACGCCACAACCGTCATCCAAACTTTGCAGCGCCCGCGCAATGACGCACGTAACATGGCCATGGTCATGGCCCAGGGGCCTAACGTGCTTACAGAAGTGATCCGCCGCATGGGTGACCGTTTGCCGCCCACGCTTCGCAATCCTGGAGTATTACGACGTCAGCTGATCGTGCGGGGCGGGGAGGGCATCTATGTATACCTGACCGTGAACGGCACCGATCCGGAGCTCACATACGAGCTGGCCACTACCTGGGCGCAAGTGGTGGAGGAAGAGGTAGAAACGAGTTTCTACCGGTATGACGTGGATATTCCGGCGATGGAGGACCAATTGACGGAGCTGGAAGCCCAGTTGCAGGCGATAGAGGCAGAGATTGAGGCGTTTCGCGCCCGCACCGGCTACTCGCTGGTGGACGTCGACAACCTGGTAGCAGTAGGTGCAGGGGAGGAAACGCCTAGAGTCATTGGCTGGCAAGCCGATGTGGTGCGCTGGGCTTATGCGACGTCTACCCTGGGCGAATACGAACACGCACAGGCAGTGTTGCTCCAGCTGGCCGAACAGGTGACCAACGCCGAACAAACCGGTCAGAGCCTGGACACGGTACCCCTTGAGCTGGTGGACACCCTTCCTGCAGTGCAGCGCCGCGGTCGACTGTCGGCTGCACAACTGCGCGCGCTGGCACAGCATGCCCTGGTGGCAGAACGCCTGCGCGCGGAGGCGGAAGCCCTCCAGCCGGCCATTGACCTGTTGCGCGAGGAGGTCACGCGCGCTCAGGAGACACTGGCCGGGTACAAAACCCGCTTCCGCGATCTGGTGCGGCAGCGGGACGCAGTGGAGAGGTTGTACAAAGCCTTGCTGGCCAAACGTGAGGAACTGCGGGCCGAAGCCGCGGTGGCCGACGCGTACGTGAGAATTGTGGAAGTGCGTCCACCTCAACGGGCCGGCACGTCCAGCCAGCTGATACAGGTGCTGGCCGGTGCGGTGCTGGGCGCCTTCCTGGGCTTCTGGACGGCCACTACCTGGTATAGCATCCGACGAGCCCGTGCGGCCTCACACACCTGAACACACACAGGTCACCACCCCGGGCAACCGGCGGGCACAGGGACGGGCAAGGGCATCTCCCGGGGACATGGATTTCGCCAGATCAACGGTGCTATCATGGACAGCGACACACGGCGGTCAGTGCGCGCGTACGCGGTGCCCTTGCTGGTGTACTTGGTCCTTGGCATCACATGGGCACTAACCCTCCCTCTGTGGCAAGGGCCGGATGAACCAGGCCATTATGAATATGCCGCACTCCTTGCCGAGCTAGGACGCCCCCCCCGGCCCCAGGACGCGCAACCTGAATTACAGGCCACTATTCTGCGCTCTATGGCAGCCCATCGCTTCTGGGCCTTGACGTTTCAACAGTCGCCGACGACTCTGCCCACACGCTTCGTGGAAAGCACATTCCTGCGGCGCTCCGGAAGCCAGTTGGGCAATGAACACCCTGCTTATTACATCCTCCCCGCCTTCATTGTGCGTTCTATTCCCTCCGTGGAAAGCCAGATGTACCTCATCCGCCTGTACAGCGTGTTGCTGGGAAGCGGTGTTGTGTTGGCCGCAGTATGGGGAGCCCGCCGTACGTGGCCGACGGTGCCCCTGTTACGGGATGGCTTGCCCCTCGCAGTGGCGTTGTTGCCCATGCCCACCTTCCTTCATGCTACCGTCAACAGCACCGTGCTCGTGGACATGTTGGGGGCATGGTTCTTCGCCCTCGGTTGGCAAGTAGTGCGCGCCTCCCCCACCAGGCCCATACCACGGTGGCGTTGGGTGCTATGGCTCGCCCTGGCACTCACGGCCGCCTGGGTGAAACGTACTGCTATCGGCCTGGTAGTCATCGCCCTGGTCGTCATGGGATGGCGTATTCGGGCCGTCCGCCGCGTCATGGTAGGGGTATTTGGCCTGGGGGTCGTGTTGCTGACGCTAACCATGGTGGTACGGGTTGAGCACCGCGCGGACCGATGGCACATGAACCCCCAGCTGGCACCGGCACCGCGCGATCCCACGGGGGGCTGGGCGGGGACAGCTGCCCTCCGCCTGGTAGACCGACTTTCCTCCCGTCGAATCTATGCCGCCCAGAACGTAGAGGCGTCCCACGTGCCTACCTTATGGGGAGAAAGTGTGACGTTTGAAGTCCTCGCCCGCGCCATTGAACGCCCAACCCTGGTGTGTCTTTCCGTGATAGATGAACAGCATCACACCTTTGCCTGTGGTCAGGTTGTGCCGACAAGATGGCAACGTTTACAGGTAATTCATGAGGTGACCCCAGGCACCGCCTACGTGCGTGTAGTGGTGGGAATAGGCCGCCCACAAGATTGGACCGCCCTTGGCGCAGCCTGGGTAGATAATGCACGACTGATCATTCGGCAGACAGGGCAAGAGGTGTTGCACAACGGGGATGTAGAACAGGCGGCCAGAGCACTCGCCGTTATCCCGCACCCTTGGCGCCGCTGGTTGCCCGCGTTGGATGCCTATGTGTACGTGCCTCCGCTGGTGGAACCGGGAGCGGTGCAGCGATGGGTAATAGCCGCAGGGGTATTTTTCGTCTCGTTCTGGGGCAACTTTGGATGGTTACAATACCCCTTGCCCTGGCCGATATACGGATGGCTGGTCGGAATAACCGTCCTGGCCGTTGTGGGATACGGCCGCCGATGGCAACAGGCACAAAAGGACGAACGACCGCTGTTAACTTTCCACGCGGGCGCGTTGCTCCTGGGTATAATCACACTCCTGCTGCCCACTCTCTGGTCTGAGTGGATGCCTCAAGGGCGCTACCTGTTCCCCTGGTTGCTGCCCGCGGTGGCCGTGTACCTGGAAGGGGGGCGAATGTGGGTCCCATCCCCCGCCCGGGAGCGGCTGCTGGGCCGCGCTCTGCTGGTGGCAGGCGTGTGGTTTAGCCTGTTTGCCCTGGTGTGGACACTGGCGGCCATGTACGGCACCCAGTAAGGAGTAGAAGCCCTCAAAACATCAAGGCCAATCCCCGGCTGCCGGCAGGCCTAAGTTCTCCCGGCCCATGTCTCGTAACACCTTATACTTGTACACCTGCAGAAACCGTCCAAGCGAGGTCCACCAGAAGCGCACAAAAGCCGGACTGCGCGCGTAAGCGAACTGCGCCAACCGCACACGAAGGGTAAGATGACGTCCCAACTCACTAAATCGCAGGCGTGCGTTGTAGTCGGCAAAACTCAGATCGCCCCGCTCCAGAGCCTCTATCACCCAAGGCGCGACGGTCACGCCGTACCAGAGGGCGAAACTGATCCCTTCCCCCAACATGGGTTCAATGCCAGCGGCCTCACCGATGAGAAGGGCCCCGGGACGACTGTACACGCCTCGCGGGTCATACCACCGCTCCGGGTGCCCCATCACCCGCACGCGGTTGGGGGATACACCCCGTTCCCGCAACATGGTGTGAAGAATGTCTGCCAAGTTGGCCCGCGGCCGATGAGACCAGACCCGGCTGTCAAATACCCCTCGATTGACCACAGGATGCCCATCCTCTACCGCGGGAAAGTCCCACACATAGCCCTGAACGTGATGGTGGATAGGCGTGAAGTCAAACCACGCGGTGTGATGGTGAACGGTCTCTCGGGCCAATGGGTCCTCAGGGGGCATAAACACCTCCACCAGACGGGATACATGACGGCGGTTGGGAAGGCGCAGTGCCTTGCGGACCACCCCTTTAGCCCCATCGGCCCCAACCACCACGCGCGCCCGAACGGTGCCACGAGGAGTGTCCAGATACCACCATCCCCCCTCATACGTCATGCCTTGCACCGGACATTGTTCCCACAATGCCACACCCCGCTTGCGGACCTGAGCAGCTAAAGCCGCGTCGAACACCGGGCGGCGAATGACCCGAAAGATGTACGGGACGTCCCACGAGAACGCGCGGCTTTCGTACACAAACCGGAGATGATGCACGGGCACAGAGGGCACGTTCAGGTCATCCCAGGTCAAGCCCAGAGCACGGAGAGCTCGCTCACCGATGATGGTCACGCCCCCGCCACATGGTTTCTCTCGGGGGTGAACGGCTTTTTCCAAGAGGAGCATCTCGCCCACAAGCCCAGGCGCCTTACGAGCCATCGCTAGAGCGAAGGCACACCCGGCTGGCCCTGCGCCTACAACAACTACCGTGCGAGTAAGCATACGGCCTCCGAAGTATGGAGGGTATTTGCCAAGGCGAGCGTTCGAAAAACTTAACGCCCTACCAAAGTTATAACTCACGCCCTTAGGTTGAGTTGCACCGAACGTGCTGCCAGAACATCGCGGCCGAACCAGGGAAGCACCCTTCCCTTCTCCGATTACCCGCCATCCAGGGCCTCCAGATCCTGAGGAGTATCCACATCCCGCGCGG
Organism: Anaerolineae bacterium; assembly: GCA_015490995.1. Lineage (GTDB taxonomy): Bacteria > Chloroflexota > Anaerolineae > JAADDB01 > JAADDB01 > S141-23. The sequence continues at coordinate 33,000 of WFWT01000041.1, forward strand.
CATGTGGTTCCGGCCAATCCACCCACACCACATGATCGGCATGCGCTTGCCAGACACGGCGTCCCCCCACATCACCGGAAAGGGACTGCAAGTCCGGAAAGAGGGCACGATCAAAGAGTACCGGCGCCCCTGGCTGGCCGTCATAGCGGGGCACCACCGCCGGTGCCAAAGTGCGCCGATGGGTCGCGATGAGGGCATCTACCAAGTTAGCGGAAATACGGGGCTGATCCGCCAGGGGGAAGACCGCGGCACTCACCCCAGGCAGCGCGGCCACACCAAGCCGAACGCTGGTACTCTGACCTTCTAACCAACGGGTATTCTCCACAACGCGAAGTGTCACATCAGGATGTTCACGTTGCCATCGGGCAATGACGTCCCGTACCCGGGAACGATGTGCGCCCAAAACGATCACAATGTAATCCACGGATGCCTGCGCCACCGCGTTTAGCACGTGTACGATGAGGGGATGTCCACGCCAGAGCGCTATCTGTTTAGGACCACCAAACCGGGTGCCTGCGCCGGCCGCCAATACGACGGCTCCCACTCGACCGTAGACCTCCCACACCGGATCCGTAGCGTGTAAAGTGGTCAACACCACCTCGTCAATAGAGGGCGCCTGCAACAACGTGGAAGCCATCCGGCGAGCAGCAGGTAGGCTACCGACGTCGTCCACCTGGTTCACCATAACGACCACTCGCGCTCCCGGTGGGCAGTGCTGTAACCAACCCTGGGGATGGGACAGGACATGGGAAACGGCTTCCGGTGTTACCGCCGCGTGAAGGGGCAACCCGCTCAAACGGGCAAACCGATCGGCCCGATGCACGTAATCGGGGTGGAGGGGACGGCCTAGGCCGGTCCACCCGGCCACCAAAATCACCAGCGCGCACGTGGAAGGCAAAACGGGTTCATGGGCAGCAGGCGCTTTTAACGGTTTACCGCGAGCCCCGTCCGCTTCTACCAGAACGACATCGGCTTCGGGCGCCAGAGCGTCCACCCACTGGGGGGGCAGACCTCGGACCTTGTTGGCCGAAGGCTCCAGTGTGTGCGCAAGGGCCAAGATTCCCCCCGGTAAGAGCTGCCGCGCCTCACGACGAGCTACTTCCAAGGTGGGGGCAAGTTTAGCCTCGCCCAGGGTCCGCCACTGGTGCACCCACATGTGGGTAGTGGTGGTGGCAATGACTCGCCAGCCCAGAGCAGCCGCTTCCCGCGCCAGACGGTGAAGAAGCGTACTCTTCCCACCCGCGCCCACAATGCCCACCACCAAAGGGGTATCCATCCCTCCACACCTCAGGGCGTGCCACAACTTCATGGGACACGTTTCCCCGCCGGTGCCGGATCTCTCAGAAAACGACGGATCTGAGGAGCGCTCAGCACCGCTTCCACCACGCCACCACCGATGGCGAGGGACTTGTCGGAAATGGTGAAGCAATGCGCGGGATCCCCACGCGGGTCCACATCCCCGATCTTCATCCCCTTACGGACGAAGACGCGGGGGTGAATCAGGCCGCGCAGCACACCGGGAAAAGGGGCACGGACCGGTTCCCCTCCGACGGTACAAATGACTTGGTTTTCGGTGACTCGCTCACCGATGCGAACGCGAGGGGTCACGTATCCCTCTCTGGGCGCGCGCAACACCCGCTCTCGGTCGTATCCTAAAACCTTACCCGGCGTGCCTGTATCCGGCAACGCACGGCCAGACCAGTACACACGGCCTAACGTGTGACCGCGCGCGGTCTCTACCACGGCATGACAGTCCACACCGGCGGTAAAGCCGGGACCCAGTGCAACGACGAGGGGGGCATCGGTAATGCGGGTGCCGGTGTTGCGCTTGGCCATGATAGCGTCCACCACTACGGCGAAGGACAACTGGTCACGCACCTGCGCCTCAGGGTCGACCATCACGGGCACCTCACCCCGCTGCCAGGCAACCAACACCTGGTCAATCGTCTCCACCCGCCGGGCCACAATGCCCTCTACCTGGACCTCATCGGCATACACTGCCTCCGCGAAGGCCACCGTGCGGCGAACCACCAGCGGAGTGTCGGTCTCGGTGACGAGCACGGGAAAACCGGCCTTATATAGCCGGTACACAACACCACTGCCCAGGTCTCCGCCACCTCGCACAAGTACGCGCACGTGTGGAAAGGTAAACACCTCCGTCATCGTGCCCCCTCGTGGCCCGTAGTTACGCTCATCGGAGGCGACGGTACACGGTGACAACCATAATGCCCAGCGTCACCAGCCCGAACAGCAAGCCAAAGGGGCGAAACAGAACCCCGATCAACATGCCCATCAGACCGGTGGTAGCCACAATAAAGGCCGCATACGCGTTCAAATGACGGGCCCGATGCCGGGCTCCGGCCCGCCAGATCCCTTCCGCGACGAAACCGGCCAGGGGAAAGGCCACCAGCAGACTCCAAAAACCGATCAACGCGGCCACCACCACCCCCAACACCCCACCCACAAAACCGAGAATCGCCGCAGCCACCAGGGACGTGAGCACGTGGCGCGGTGTGGCGTGATAAAAACGTTTTTCCAGCTCGTTCACGCACGCGCGACACCGGTATCCCACATCGGTCAGCACGCTACAATCGGGACAAATGGGCTTGCCACACCGGTTACAGCGCAGGGTGGTTTCCCGGTCTGGATGGTTGGCACATGCGTAAACCGGCACCCCTTCCTCATAACGAAGCACCGTCCAGGTCTCGACCTCGGCTGCGGCATCCTGGTCAGAAGGCTCAGGGGAAACCTCAGAGGACGCACCCGCTGCCCTCTGGGAAGTGTGTTCCTGCAACTGTCGGAGCCCTTCCCGAGCAATGGGGTTGTCCGGGTCCAGGGCCAGGACCGTCTGGTAAATGCGTCGCTTTTCCTCCGCGTCCTCGGTCAGGCTGACCAAACCTAACCATGCATCGACGTTTTCCGGGTCCAGGGCAATGACTTCGCTAAAGAGCGTTTCCGCTTCCTCTTTACGTCCCAGCTGAATCGCCACTTGCGCCCGCTGAAGCAACTGCCGGACGTCACCTTTACTGGCAGGCGACCGTTCTGCCATCACACGTTCCTCCTCCAGACTAAAAGTTCGCGCTTGCCCGACGACCGATCATTCATCCTTCCACCGCAGGCGGTCCATCAGGGTGCGATAGAAATAACTCCGCTCTTGGAGGCGGATAAAGTAAGCAGCATACGGGCTGGCCCGCACGACCAGCCGATCCCCGTGACGCATGTCCACCTCAAACTGCCCGTCCACGGTCAGGATGACCTGATGATCGGTCTCTACGTCCAACCACACCTCCGCCCCTTCATCCAGGACCACCGGTTTGTCCAGGGACAGGTGCGGCGCGATGGCGACGATAAGCATGTTCTTCAGCTCAGGGGGGAGGATGGGGCCGCCGGCTGCAAGCGCGTAACCGGTACTTCCTGTGGGAGTTGCCACAATGACCCCATCGGCCACATAAGTGGTGAGGCGTCCACCGTTCACGTGAACAGTAACCCGGATCACCCGGGCTAAGGTCCCCCGGCTGACCACCACGTCGTTCAGAGCACGGTACTTCCCCAGCACCTGACCGTCCCGATGCAACTCGGCGTCTAGCATCAACCTGGATTCCAACCAGTAGTTGTCCGCGAGGACACACTCCAAAGCCTGTCGCCAATCACCAGGCTCGACTTCGGCCAAAAATCCCAACCGACCTAGGTTGACGCCCAAAATGGGGACGCGATAGCCGGCGGCCAGGCGACCGGCCCGCAGAAGCGTGCCATCCCCGCCCAGGGCCAGCAGGAGATCCGTGTGTTCTAACTGACGTCGCACGCCGGTCTCGTCCCAGCTGGAGGCCATCCACGCCTCCACGCCCCGCTCACAGAGGTAGGCCACCATCTCTTCTGCCAAGGTACGGGACGCGGGAATATACGGGTGAAAGAGCGCCCCAACGGTGCGCACCCTCATGGTATCGGCTTACCCTTTCGCACGAGTTGCCATAAGGCCTGATCCCAAGGTTCACCGATGAAGACGAGCTGGCTGCCTGCGCTCTCTAATGCCTCCTGGACCGGGTCAGGCAAGGAAGGGGCAAGCACAACCACACGCCGGGCTTTACGGGCCACCGCAACCTCCGCGCCAACTTCGGGGGCGAAACGGGCCGTGTAGGCCAGCACCGCTGCAAATTCGGCCGAAGTTTCCGGAAGCCGTTCCACCCAAAGATACAGATCGTACACCTTCACCGGAGGTGTTTCCCGTTCCTGGGTAGTGGGGCGAAAGCGAACCCACACCACTCGCCAGCCGTCCACCGGTACCGTCGCCCGTAGGCCCAGGCCCTCAGGTTCCACGTAATAGCGTCCGGCACCCAAGGGCGCGAATTCGCACACGTAAGGGCCGTATTCAGGTTTGGTCCCGGTGCGACGCACCGTGCCTTCCCACCCATCGGTCCAAAGGCGCACCGGCAGGTCCACCTTGCCCACTACCTCACACCGCACCACACCAAACCCGGGACCAGGCCCGCCATCTTCCACCACCACGGTCCACTCTTCCGCGGGAGGCGGAGTGGGCACTTCCAGGGTAAGGGAAATTTCATTTGTGCCGTCCAGCACCAGGCCTTCCTGTCGGATGTCGGTCCCCTCAACGGTGAGGGTGTAGACGCCGGCAGGCAACCCGGAGAACTCGAACGTCTCGTCCGGCCGCACCGGAGTGTCCAAGCGCAACGCGGGCCCGGTCAACCGCACGCGCATGCCCGCGCCGCCCACCACTCGTCCGCTAATTCGACTCCGCCGGGGGGGAAGTGGCACCTCCGCCGTAAGGTCTAGGTTCACCTCGACGGGCTGAACACCATCCACCACAATGTCCGTACGGATAACCTCTGTGCCCTGGACCTGAAGGCGATACACACCGGCGGGTACCCCGTCGAAGATGAAACGCTCGTCGGCTTGTACCGTGGTTTCCGCACGATACGCGCTGCCCTGAAGGGACAAGGTGTAACCCGCGCCGCCCTTCACACGCCCCCACACCCGTGATCCCTTTCCTTCCGGCGGCAACACCGCGTTTCCCCGAGGCTGCCAAAGCCGCTTTGGCAAGGCGCGCAGCGCATCAACCACAGGTAAACGCCCTTCCGGCCACCGGTCACTGAACCAGGCATGACCTTCCCATTGAGATGGGCCTCCTAACACTTGACTGCCCAAAACCCAGAACGCGGTGCAGAAATAGTAATCAGGGGCGGGAGGAAACTGCTCGCTGGTGCCCATCATGATGCGACACATTTCCACCACCTTGTCCCGGTGAATGGCAGGCGTGGTGGTTGGATAACGGGGGTCCGGATCTTCGCCCACCAGGGGACCGTTTTCGGTACTGAGGATGGGGATATGATACCCCAGGTGCTGGAGGCTGCGTTGAGCGAAGTACTCGTAAGCCAACCAGGAGGTGTTATCGTCCTGCAGGGTGGCGCCGGGATTTTTACCGTTCTCCCGGTGCTGGTTCACAAACTCCAGAGAACGACGCCCCCACGTGGGCCCTTCCCACGCCTCAGGGCCGAGGGCTTCGTACTCTTCAGGGGTCAGCGGGCGCCCTTCCTGGTTGACCGGGTCATAGGGATAATCCAGAGGATGATTGATGTCGTAGTTGTGAACAGCCCACCAAGCACCGGCCTCCAAGAGATCGCGCCCTCCCTCAGCGATAATGGCCCCCATAAGGTCCCAACGACTGCTGACAGCCACCGCGGGAATGGCAGGCAATCCACCTCGGTTGAGAATGGTCTCCATGTCCCGGAGCGCGTTGCGGGCCACAATGCGCATGGCCTCCTGGGGGTCAGGGGGCATGGGAGTGCGCCACTCCCCGCCCAGGTCCGGCTCATTGTTGAACTCGAAGTATCGTACCCCTGCCTGAACGAAGGCCTCCAGGGCTTGAATTTCCTCGGGACCCAACGTCCCTTCCCCTGGTGCGGGATCCGAGCTGTTGGGTTGGGGACGGTACAGCCGCACGACGGGCATAATGTCGTGTTCGAGCAAGAGCTCTGCAACGCTAAGCCCCCCAGGGTGCAACAATTTCACCCACGAAACCCCCATCTCTTTCAACAGGGGAATCCACCGCTCGCGGATGGTGGTGATACCCACCGCGTCGCTGATACCCGGCGACCAGTGCACACCGATACGTGTGTCCTGCGGTGGTCGTGGATAGGCATCCAAACGCACGACAACGACTCCTTGGGACTACGATGCAGGTTCGGGCGACGTGCTCAGAGCGGCCCGAAGCCAGGTCACCACGTCGGTCAATGGCACCTCCGTCTGTTGACCGGTACGCATATCCCGCACCGTTACCGCGCCCCGTGCGACTTCACCCTCGCCCACAATGATGGTGTAAGCTACACCCAAGCGGTTGGCCTCTCGCATTTGACTCTTCAAGCTACGGTCACCAAAAGCCAACCACGTGGCGATCCCGGCCTGACGTAACTGTGCACTGAGCTGCACTGCGGTCGCCTTGGTGCTGCTCATGTGGGCCACCAGCACGTGCAAGGGGGGCAAAGGGGGGGGCGTGATGCCCTGGGCCTTCATGGCCAGGATGATGCGCTCCCACCCCGCGCCGAAGCCAATCCCCGGCACCGAAGGTCCTCCCAGCTCGGCCACCAGGCCGTCATAACGCCCTCCACCACAAATGGCTGCCTGAGCACCAATGCCTTCTGCCCAAATCTCAAAAACGGTCTTGGTGTAATAATCCAGCCCCCGTACCAGCCGAGGGTTCAACACGTACGAAAGACCGGCCGCATCAAGGTACGCGCGCAGGGTGTGGAAGTGCGTCCGACAATCGTCACAAAGGTAATCCAGGATTTTAGGCGCGGCCATGATGACCGGCTGACACTGGTCGGCCTTGCAATCCAGTACGCGCAGCGGGTTGCGCTGCAGGCGACGCTTACAATCCGCGTCAATCTCGTCATAGTGCTCCAGGTAATACGCCTTCAACGCTTCCACGTACCGCGGGCGACACGCAGGACAACCGGTGCTGTTCAACTGGAAGTACAGATGTTGAAACCCCAGCTGCCGGAAGAGGTGATAAGCCAGGTGCAACACTTCGAAATCCAGCGCGGGGTCCTCCTCGCCAAACGCTTCCACACTCACCTGGGTATGCTGTCGATATCGACCGGCCTGGGGGCGTTCATATCGGAAGACCGGTCCAATGGCGTACAGCTTTACAGGCTGGGGCTGTTTGTACAGGTGGTGCTCCACATAGGCACGGGCGATACCCGCAGTAAATTCCGGACGCAGAGTGAGGCTATCATTCCCCTTGTCCTGAAAGGTGTACATCTCCTTCTCCACAATATCGGTACCCTCCCCCACGCCCCGGACGTACAGCTCGGTGTGTTCAAAGACGGGTACATCGATCTGTTCGTACCCGTACAAGTGCATGACCTCATGAACCGTGTGTTCCAGATAACGCCAGTACGGTCGTTCCGCAGGTAAAATATCCAGCGTGCCTGTGGGTCGCTGGTATCTGGAGGTCACAGCTCCTCCTCTCTTTTCCTCGTGTGCCGTTCACGCGCATTACCGCGACGAACGGCTTGTGATAACGTCCCGGATACCGGTGTTGCTGGATTATAAGCCGAGCTTTAGGGATGAGGGAAACGGGGAAGGGCAGTTGCGCCGGGAGCCATGAGCGGCCTGATATCACCACAGGAAGGGGAGAAAATAAGGGTGATTGACGACACCTCGCCATTGCTCGACAGAGGAGTCTCCCCGCCCCCCCTCAAACCAGGTTGGCTATCAGGCTACGCGCATTTGCCGCCCCCGAGAATTCGAGTACTATGGGGTATCGTGGAACCCGGGCGCGGAACGAGTCCGAACAGCCTCGTTCCGCATCTGTTTTCCCGACGGCCCTACAACACGTCAACCGTGACCTGACAACCACTACTTATGTGTTGAGTTGTCAAGGTCCCAACAGGCACAACCAAGGAGGCAAGAGCATCTAATGAACCAAGAAACTCTTGTTCAAGAAATTCGTCAGCTGGCAGAAGAGGCAGAAGCGTTGCGGAAGGAACTTGCCCATTACTGGAGCCCGGAAGGGGAAAACGTTTCTCAGCTGGAAATCTTCATCGACCCCGATCTCTTCCAGTACATTCAGCGGATGTACACGAAAACCCAGGAGTTCCTGGAACGGGTGGCCGCGTTGAAGCGTCACGTGGACGCATAGGAGTTCCCATGCGGGGACGTCACACGACCAATTATACCCTTTACCTGTTCCTTTGCGACCTGATATTAACCGTGCTGGCGCTGTACAGCGCGTATGAGGCACGGGTTGTCTTGCCCTGGGGGGGTGTACTGCGCCCTGAAGACATTATCATGCCTACCTGGCTTTATGGCGTGGCCGTGACCCTCTGGGCCGTCATTTTCACCTTCCTGGCGGTATATGACACGTCCTACACCCGCCGGTGGCTGGATGAAATTCAGCATCTGTTGGTGGCAGAAGGGGCCGCGGGCCTCACCTTCGCCGGCACTCTTTACATGACCGTGCGCGACGTACCGCGACTTCTCTTCGTGTACTTCGTGATGTTCCATGTCCTGCTCCTCCTTGTGCACCGAGGAGCCCTCCGGTTGATCTTCCGATACGCCGGCCCACAACAACGAGACACGACCCGAGTTCTCATCGTGGGCACAGGCCCCTTGGCCCAGAAAGTGGCCCAGCACATCCGGGCCCTGCACCATACCGGCATGGAGCTGGTTGGCTGCATCACAGATCACACCACGAAAGCCTCCTCCCTACAGGGGGTCCCTATTCTAGGACGTCTCCAAGACATCATCCGCGTGATCCAGCACCAACGCATCGATGAAGTTATCATCGCCTTGCCCCGACACGCCCAAGCCGGGCTGGTGCCCCTGGTACATCAACTGTACACCTTGCCCGTGCGGGTACGGGTAGTCCCCGACTTGCTGGATTTGAGCATCTCTCGAGGCGCGGTGGAAACTTTGGACGGTCTGCTGCTGGTGGGCTTAAACGAATCGCCCATCGAGGGTTATTACCGGTTGGTCAAACGGTTCATGGACGTCATTCTCGCGCTGGCTATGCTCATCGTCGTCTCACCCCTCATGGCCCTCATCGCGCTGGCCATTAAAGTCACCTCCCCGGACGGACCGATCATTTTCAAACAACTACGGGTAGGGGAGAACGGACGGCTGTTCTACATGTACAAGTTCCGCACTATGGTACCCGACGCAGAGGCACGTCTGGACCAGGTGATGCGCCGACTGCCCGACGGGACGGTCATCTACAAAAGTGAGGATGACCCCCGCGTCCTGCCTCTCGGCCGCTTTCTCCGCAAATACAGCCTGGATGAGCTTCCCCAGCTCATCAACGTTCTCAAGGGGGATATGAGCTTGGTAGGCCCCCGACCGGAAATTCCGCAGATGCTACCGTACTATCACGCGTGGCAATGGCGCCGTTTCACCGTACCCCCGGGAATCACCGGGTGGTGGCAGATCAACGGCCGGGCAGACAAACCCATGCACCTCCATACCGAGTACGACCTTTACTATATCACCCATTACTCTCCCCTGCTGGACCTTCGCATCCTCTGGCGGACGATTGGGGTAGTGCTGCGGGGGCGTGGCGCTTACTGAGGCCCGACCTGGTCCATCACCAGACCGGCCGGTAACTTAGGATAGAAGTACGTCGCCTTGGGAGGGGCCACCTGTCCTGCCTCGGCAATAGCCCGCAGCTGGTCTATACTGGTCGGCGCCACCAGGGCTACCATATCCCACCGGCCTGACCGCACCTCACGCACCAAGCGAGCTGCATCCGGGCTGTAGGACACCCACTGTTTTTGGGCATCCGGCGCTTCGGGGATGCCCAACACCGGCCCCAAAATAAAGTGCTGCAGATGATAAACCGTCAGGTGGGCCACAAACGAAGACATCGTGCCCAACATGTGCAACACGGGGGACGTCGTCAGGCGGAGGCGGAGGCGGTAGGCCGGGCCGGTGGGAAAGACCAACGCGAGGGCCGGCTCTCCAGGGGTACGACGAAGCACCCATTGCATCAAAACGGTATCATCGTACACCGGTTCCACAGTGTACGCCCGGGCCGCTGCGGCCAGCACCTGAGAGGGAGACACCGGTCGCGGATTGCGTATCGCCCGGTGTGTGGGAAGAATCACCACCCCACTTTGCTCCATCGCCGTCGCATACGCCAGCACGTAGTCAAACGGCGGATCGGACGGCAGATGTCCGACCTGTTGGCGACACCACCGCCGGTACGCTAACGCCGTTTCGTACCGGTGATGTCCGTCCGCGACGTAAAACACCCGTCCCCGCAGAAGGTGCTGTATCGCATCGACCCAATCCGGCCGTGTCACCCGCCACAACGTGTGTGTGACCCCATCGTCATCGGTGAACGTTGCGACAGGCATTTCTGTCACCATTGTGTTCAGAAGGGCCTCCGTCAGACCCTCCGGGTCCGAATACAGGAGAAAAATGGGACTGAAATGGACCCCCGTGGCCTTTAGCAAGGCCAATCGATCCGCCTTCGCGGTGGGGAACGTTCGCTCATGCGGCAGGATGCCCTCACCCCAGGGACGCAGGGCGAAGCGACCTATGATCCCCACCCGCACGTGACGCCCACCGTGAGGCACGGAAAATTCCTGGCGCAACACGTAAAACCCAGGCGCCTCATCCCGCCGCAGCACCCCGGCCTGCTGCCACGCCCGCCACCGGTGGGCTGCAGCCGTGTAAGGATCGGGAGGGTCCCCGGGCAGGGCAGCCACGTGGGGCAAGATAACCCGCACCACGTTGTACGGGTGCCGGAAGAAAAAGCGCTGCTGGGCCTCCGGACCGATAACGTCGTATGGCGGAGTAATGACGTCCGCCAAGGGAAGCTCAGGAGCAAAACGCCACCCCTGAAAAGGCACCATCCGGGTGGCCACCTCAGCGACCGTCGCGGACCGAACAACCTGTGACCGGAGACCTTTCCCCCTCGTCATAGCGTTTCCTCCTCCGCCCCCTCAAGGGAAACATCACAGGGTGGTGGCCGGATGAGGCTGGAATGCCTCCAAGGAGGCAGTGTCGACAAACTCGTCCAGATACCCTAACGTGAGCGCCAATTCCGCGTTGAGCAACGATGCTCCGGCCGCTCCCCGAACCGTGTTGTGCCCCAGAAGAACGAACTTGTAATCCAGAACAGGATCGGGCCGCAAGCGGCCGACCGTCGTGGCCATGCCGTTGCCCGCGTTGCGGTCCAACCGGGGTTGAGGGCGATCGGGTTCCTCCCGCAAAATAATGGCCGGTTGAGGCGCGGTGGGCAGTCCCAGGCGCTGAGGCACCCCCTGAAATGTACGCAGGGTATGGGCCACCTCCTCCAAGGAGGCCCGAGTCCGTAATTTGACTACCACCGCCTCCGTGTGACCGTCCACCACAGGCACTCGATGCACGGCCGCGCTGATGGCAAAGCGGGCCGGTTCAACGTGCTGATGCACCAAAGTGCCCAACAACTTCAAGGGCTCCCGCTCTATCTTTTCTTCCTCGCCGGGAATATAAGGGATCAGATTGTCCACGATGTCCAGGGAAGCCACTCCCGGATAACCGGCACCACTCACCGCCTGCAACGTGGTGACAAAGACCTGTTCCAAACCAAAAGCGTCATGTAACGGCTTCAGGGCACAGACCAGATGGATAGTGGAGCAGTTCGGGTTCGTGACCACAAACCCCTTCCACCCGCGGCGTTCCTGCTGCACGCGAATCAACGCCAGGTGTTCCGGGTTAACTTCCGGGATCACCAAAGGAACATCCGGTTCCATGCGCAAGGCTGAGGCATTGGAGAACACCGGAAACCCGGCGGCCGCGAACTGTGGTTCCAGCTCACGGGCAGCCCCGGACGGCAAGGCCGAAAACACCATCTCACACCGACCTTGCAGGGCATCCGGCGTGCCCGCCGCCACCACCATGTCCTTCACTTCCGGGGGGATGGGGGTGTCCAGAATCCAGTGCACTACCTCGCCGTACGCCTTGCCGGCCGAACGCTCTGAACCCGCCAGCACGGCGATTTCAAACCATGGATGGTTCGCCAGCATTTGCACAAAACGCTGTCCCACCGGTCCTGTCGCGCCCAGGATGCCCACGCGCACTTTGCCCATCACGTCACCTCCCCTCCAGGTATCCTGTCCTCCCTGCTGGAACGGCATCACATCACCGCGGTTGTCTGACAACCGGCGCAGCCAACAAAAAGCGCCCAGGGACGCGGCTGTGCGTACCTGGGCGCAATGCGTTGCCCTGATATTCGCTTGACAACGTTATCCACCCACGCCGGAGACCCTGAGAATGGCCCACCGGCGATGGAACGGGATAGAGTATAGCGGAAGGGAACGGAGACGTCAAACGTATCCTCCCCGTTTGTACTCCCAGTTTCTCCCGGCCCTCTCCCTCATCGGGCCCAGCCCCATTCCCCGTCCTGCCAAATTTGACGGGGGTATGCCCTCTGTGGATGATGGAGGAGAGGCAATACGAATGTGGGTCGGAGAGGGGCAGAGGAGAACGTTCATGAGCACGGAAGCTTACCTGATCGTGCATTACGGTGAAGTAGGCACCAAGGGGCAAAACCGCCCCCGGTTCATCCGCGCCCTAGCCCGCAACGTCGCCCAACGCCTAGAAGGGTTGGACGTCCACCCCGAACGGAAACGGTCGGGGCGCATTGTTTTCCGGTTAGGGCCACGCGCGCGCTGGGAGGACATTGCTCCCCGATTGCGCACCGTCTTCGGCATCGCTTACTTTGCCCGGGCATGGCGCGTGCCCCTGGACATGGAAGCTCTCGAGAAAGCCGTGCTGGCCCACCTCCCGCGGCGTGAGCACGCGACCTTTGCCGTCCGTGCCCGGCGGGCGCACAAGGGGTTTCCTCTGACCTCCGCGGACATCAACCGTCGGCTAGGGGGAGCCATCGCCCGTGCCACCGGCTGGCAGGTCAACCTGGACTCCCCGGACGTGCCGATCCACGTCGAGGTGCTTTTCAATGAGATCTTCTTCTACTTTCACAAGGAACCCGGACCGGGAGGGTTGCCGGTCGGTGTGAGCGGCAAGGTGGTCAACCTGCTCTCCGGGGGCATTGATTCCCCCGTCGCAGCATGGCGGATGTTGAAGCGGGGATGTGAGGTCATCAACGTACACTTCCACGGCCAGCCTTTAGTCACCCAGGCATCCGAAGTCAAGGCCATAGAGATTACCCGGGTGCTCACCGAGTGGGGTGCCTCCCCCCGGCTGTACAGCGTCCCTATCGGCGCGATTCAAGCGGAAATCATGAAAACCACCCCGCCCGCGTACCGGGTGGTTCTCTACCGACGCTTAATGATTCGGGTCGCGCAGGAGATCGCGCGGCGAGAAGGCGCGTTGGCCTTGGTTACGGGCGAGAGTGTGGGACAGGTCGCGTCGCAGACGTTGCACAACCTTTACGTGATTAACGCCGTAGCAGAGCTACCCATCTTACGCCCGCTCATCGGCATGGACAAAGCGGAGATTATCGCCCAGGCAGAGCAGGTGGGCACCCTGGCCCTCTCGAGCCTGCCCGGCGAGGATTGCTGCACCCTTTTTACACCCAAACACCCTGTCACCGCGGCCAAGCTCTCCGAGGTGGAGGCGATCGAAGCACAGCAGCCGTGGGAGGAATGGGTCACTCAGGCCCTCACAAGAACGCAGGTTATCGACGTTCACACCTCGCCGGTAGACGCACTGCAGTTCTGGCCCGACCGCATTGACCAGTTACTTAAGGTCGGATGAGCTGAGAAGGGAAGGGCAGCCCATGACTCCCGCGCGTGACCGGTGGAGCTATGTCACACACACCGAAGAGGAAACGCGCCGTGTCGGCGCCACCTTAGGTCGTCTCCTGGCCCCCGGCGACGTCATTGCACTGACCGGACCCCTGGGCGCGGGAAAGACTCGCCTGGTGCAAGGCATCGCCCAAGGGCTCGACATCGACCGCCCGATCACGAGCCCCACTTTCATTTTGATGAACCTTTACCCCGGCTCCCAGGGACGCACGCTGTGCCACATCGACTGCTATCGCATGCGGGATCCGGTAGAAGAAGGATATGACCTGGGGCTGGATCAACAGCTGGGCGGGGAGGACATCTGTGTGGTGGAATGGGCGGAACGCATAGCTCCCCTACTGCCCACGGATCACCTGGCCATCACCATTGAACCGTTGGGCGATCACCGACGACGCCTGACTTTCCAGGCCCGGGGACCTCGCAGTCGGGCCTTGTTGGAAGCCTTGGCAGCCCACCTGGACACCGACAGGAGCACCGAGCATGCGCGTCATCGGCGGAAAGGCACGGGGGCATCCTCTTAAATCCCTTCCAGGCAGGGCAACACGCCCCATCACCGACCGGGTCAAAGAGGCACTTTTCAACATCCTGGCAGGCGAGATAGAAGGCGCGCGTGTGCTGGATCTGTTCGGAGGGACCGGTGCAGTGGGCATAGAGGCCTTAAGCCGAGGCGCCGCCCACGCTACCTTTGTGGAGATCTCCCCGCGCGCCTGTCGGGTTATCCGGGAAAACCTGCAACGCACCGGCCTGGCCACACAGGCCCAAGTGATCCCCAGGGACGTGTTCGCGTTCCTCAAGGGCACGCCAGAACAGCCCTACGACATAGTTTACATCGCGCCCCCTCAATACCGGGGGTTATGGCGCAAAGCCCTAGAAATGTTGGACCGGCATCCCGACTGGGTGGCGCAAGGTGGACTCGTGGTGGTACAGATTGACCCAAGGGAGGTGGAACCGGTGACCCTCCACCACTACGTGCTAGAACAAGAACGACGTTACGGAGACACGTTGCTGCTCTTCTACCGTAAAACTTCCTCCACCTCAACGGCCTAAACCTAAAAGACCGATCATGCGGCCAGGCGACGGATAATGGCTATCACCTTGCCCTGGACGCGCACCACTTCTGCCGGCTTGATGATGGGTTCATACGCCGGGTTCGCGGGCTGAAGGCGCACATATCGTCCTTCTCGATAGAAATACTTCAACGTGGTTTCCTGGTCATCCTCCAACCACACGGCCACCATATCACCGTTGTTCGCCTCTTCTTGCTGTCGCAGGATCACCACATCGCCGTCGTGCACCGACGCGTCCACCATCGAGTCCCCGCGCACCCGCAGGGCGAACACGTTCTCCGTGTCAGAAATGATGTCGCGCGTGAGCTCCAGGGTATCCACATCTGCGTCGAAGGTGGGATAAGCGGTCACCGGCTCACCTGCAACGATGGAGCCAACAATAGGCACCCGCACTACCGAGGAGACCGGTTCATCGGCTGCCGCCCCTAACCAGGATAGCGCCTTGGACGTCAGGCGTAACCCACGGGAAGCCCGCGGGGCGCGCTCTACATAGCCGGCTTTCTCCAACCGATCTAAGTGATACTTCACCACGGCGGTAGAAGCCACACCTACACCGCGCTGAATATCACGTACCGTGGGCGGACGGCCATGTTCCCGCAGGTAACCATGGATGAACTGCACAATCTGTCGCCGCCGTTCTGACATCCGGTTCTTTTCCGGCATATCACGCCCCTCCTGTCCGACCACGTCCACACCCCTGTACGAACGTCGTGACACGCGCCCCATCTCCTTGCCGCACCGCCCAGTATATGATGAACGTATGTTCTATGTCAAGTCCACCCAAAGACCCCGCCCCACGCCGATGATATAGCCCCCCGAAACGCCTTCCCTCCCCGACCATAAAGTGGACAGAACGTCTCAGATAAGGCCATAATACACGTCCAAGGTCCTCACCGCGCTCTGCATTCCGGTGCACGGGTAGCGCAGGCGTAAGGCATGCCAACCAACAGGAGTTATCCATGACGAAAGGCCGGGTCATTCGCGGCTTTCAGGAGCGCCGAGAACTGGAAGAGGCGCTCCAGCGCTTGAGCCGTCTCACCGACGAAGCGTCCCGTCACGCGTTAGCACAGGAGCTGGCCGGCAAAGGCGAACCGATTATCCCCGTGTTGTTACGCCATCTGGGCACGACGAACCCCCTCCTGCGCGGGGCTATCGGCCTGGTTGCCCACTACCTACCTCGCGAGATGATCGCCCCCCCGTTGCGGGAAATCACAGCTAACCCCCAACGCTCCGACCAAGAGCGCGTGGCCGCCCTTATGATCCTGGAACGTTTCCTCGATGAACCGGTGGAAGACAGCATGTACGCATCCCTGCGCGACCCCGAAGCGGTGATCCGGCAATCCTTGCGCGAAGTGTGTGAGTACCAAGACGCAATCCCGGACATCATGCTGGATTATGTGGCTCAACTTCAGGAAGAACCGGTGGATGTGGTTTTCGCCGTCCTGGACCACGTGCGGGACTTCACGGCCGAACAGGTGATACCGCTCCTACAACTGCTGGCCCAGGATGTTCGGGTCCCGGTAGCGCGGCGAGCTGTACAGGTGCTGGGCCAAACCCCTCATCCGGCAGCGTTGGCCGTGCTGGAGGTGCTGCAGACCCTTCTGCCCGCCCCCTTGGAACAGGAAGCCGAGCGGGCTGCTCGCAAACTGCGTTTGCGGAGCGTGCCTGCCCCTGAACGCGTTTCCCATCCGTGGCGGGCGCTCGTCACCCCACCGGACGCGCAAGGCACTCAAGCCTTTTGGCTCCTGCGCCGTCGGGAGAACGCTGCCTGGATGTTGCTGGGTGTACTGGCTAACGTGGAACTGGGGGTACAATTCGCCTTCGTGTTAGACCAAGTGCCCACCGACTTCGTCACCGCCGCCCCGGGCGAACCGGTCCTGCTCCCCCTCGCAGGTCGCGACGAAGCTTACGGGATGGCGTGGTTTATGGAAATGCCCCTCTCCTACGTACGGCGCTGGTTACGACAGCTCTTCCTGCAAAATTATCGCAGCGCGTACCAACCCCCTGTGGTCTACCGACATCAGATCATGCCGTTCTGGCGGGAGACCGAGAGTGCCGGCTGGGCACCTGCCCCTGAAATGCCCACGCCAGACCCCGATCTGGTATGGCACACCTTGGAGCTGTTACGACACCCGGCCATGGATTCCTGGTACGTGGAACCCCCACGCACCGCCTTCCAGGAGCACCAATGGCTCCAAGCCGGCCTCAGCACGGAGGCACTGCACGAAGCCCTTCGCCACATCCCGCCCGATCTTTTCCCCCAGGATCAGTGGACCACCCTCGCGGACCGACTGACCTACCTGGCAGAATGGTTCCTCGCGGGCAACGACCATGAACGGGCACGCCTGACAGTGGCCGCTGCGCACGCCCTCCGCACCTTGCCTTACGAACGCAATCCCTTCGCCCAGGCCCTCGTCGCGCGCGGTCTCATGCTCGTGTTCGAGGAACTGCAACGGGAAAAAGACCGCTGGGATGACTGACGCGGCTCCCCTCACCTACCCCGGCAAATATCCCCACAGGTTCCCCAGGTTATCCACAAACTAATCCACAAAGATATCCACAGGATGGAAAGTAGCTATGCGCAAGGCCAATAGGGGATCGACCCCTTCCTCCACCGCCACCCGCACCATCATATCAATGCTGCCCTCGTCCAACAGGTCTCCTGGCTGACGGTCGTTGGTGCAAAAGCACACACGTCGATGATTGGCGGCCGTCACTGCAGGGAGGAGATCCCGCAGGTTTCGGGCATTGGTGGCCTCCCGCAGAAACACGTACATGCCGAGGCGTAATTTTGCCTCTACCTCCGCTACTGTTGTACACTCATGGTCGGAGCCGATCCCGGCTGCGACGTAGGCATTTAGCGCCGGACCATGGACGCCCGGGCAGTGACCATCTACGACCTGATGGGTGAAAGCCTCCAGCTTGCGCAGCACGTCGTGGTGCCCCTGGATAACACCGGGAAAGTTCATAACCTCCGCCAGCCCTAACACGCGCGGTTCACCCTGTAAGGCACGCAGAGTTTCCGCGTCCAGGGTAGCACCGTTGGTCTCCATGTGCGTGGCAGGTACACAGGAGGGGGCCATAACGAACACGCTGAGAGGCAAACCGGCGGACGCATCCAACATGAACCGGACACCCATCAGGCGTGCACGTTGGCGATTTCGTGAGGGTCCGTTATGACGGTGGTCACCCCACAGGGGAGCACCGCACGAGCAAACTCGGCAGGGGTACAGAGCGAGCTCTCTATGTGGACGTGCGCGTCAATAAAGCCGGGAAGCACATACGCCCCCTGTAGGTCTATGACGCCATGACCCTGTGGATACGAACCGATACCCGCTATCGTGTCACCTACCAGGGCAATATCCGCGGAGATAACCTCGCCCGTAAAGACGTTGACCACCCGCCCACGGCGCAACACCACATCAGCGGGCGCATCACCCCGGGCGACCGCCAGTACTTTCTCTCGGTCCATTGTCGCCTCCTTACGGCGTTCGACCGGTGCCCTACGTCGGGCACGGGATCACACCATCGTGTGGATCATCGTGGTCACAAGGCCGGGGTAAGGTGGGGGTATTCCAGGGTGCTTCCGGCCATTTGTCAACCTGATGGTGTCAGATGTCTGACAACTGATTTGACGGTGCCTACGTTTGGTGTTACAATGGGCCGCCATCACACACCGGTGGTACGAGTACACCTCACCGGCCTTTTCCGTGCATCCCCCACACGGTGGCGGCTCGTGCCAGCACACAAGGGAGGGAGGTGGGACAAAAGGCAAGAGGGTCCCCAGCGCTGTCCACGCAGGTCGCTCCCTGAGCATCTGTCACGGTGTGAAGCTGTTCGGGAGCACACGATGTGCCCTTGAAGGTTGCAGGCATCCGATTGCCACGTACACAAAGGAGGGGGAGATCATGACGGAGAAAAAGCGACTTAGCCGCCGCGATTTCCTGAAAAAGGCCGGGATCGGTGCCGCAGCAGTTACGCTGGCAGCCTGTGCACCCCAACAAACCCCCACCCCACAACCGACGCCACAGCCGGAGGCCAAGGAGAAAAAGCTCAAGGCCGCCTTTATCTACGTCGGCCCTATCGGGGATTACGGCTGGACCCACGCGCATGAAGTGGCCCGCCGTTATCTGGAAGAACGCTACCCCTGGCTGGAAACCACTTACGCGGAATCGGTCCCGGAAGGGGATGCCATGCGCTTCATCGACCGTTACATCCAGGAGGAGAACGCGGATATTGTCTTCACCACCAGTTTTGGGTACATGGATGATACCATCCGGGCCGGTGAGAAATATCCTGACAAGATCTTCTTCCACTGCTCCGGCTACAAGCGGCGCCAGAACGTGGGCACGTACTTTGCGGAGTTGTATCAGTTGTTTTACCTTAACGGGCTGATGGCCGGTGCCCTGACGCAAACTAACAAGGTGGGCTACGTGGCCGCGCATCCCATTCCAGAGGTGGTGCGCCACATCAACGCGTTCGCCCTGGGCGTCCGGGAGGTCAACCCGGAGGCCACCATCGATGTGCGCTGGCTGTTCAGTTGGTTCGACCCGGCCAAAGCCCGAGAGGCAGCCGAATCCCTTATCGCCACGGGGGTCGATGCCCTTACCTTCACCGAGGACTCCCCCACCGTGATTGAGGTGGGCCAGGAGTACACGGAAAAAGGCCAGCCGGTTTACACCTTCGGCCACTACAGTCCTATGCAACAGTTCGGACCGGACTCCGTCGTTAGCGGTCGGCTGGTGCGCTGGGAGGTCATTTACGAGGACATCCTGGCCAAGGTGTACGCCGGAGTCTACACGCCCGAGAACCTGGCAGACGTGGATTACTGGTGGATGTTGAAGGAAAAGACGGTGGAGCTCGGGGGCGAATTTGGCGTACCCATCAACCCCAAGTTCGAAGACGCGCTGAAAGCCAAAACGGTCAACGACCCCTTGCTGGGCGAGATCAGCGTGTACGACCTGATCTTCGAGCGCCTGAAGGCCATGAGCGAGCCCACCGTGGTCTTCGATCCCTTCACCGGTCCCATCAAGGACCAGAACGGGAACGTTCGCATTCCCGAGGGACGGCGGGCGACTCACGACGAACTGTGGACCATTGACTGGTTCGTCGAAGGGATCGTTGCGGAGATCCCGCGCTGAGCCGCGCTCCGGGAGGACTTCCTCTCCTGCCCGGGTTCTCGCTCACCCCGAGAGCCCGGGCAGGTTTTACCCGGGACGGGGCAAGCCGCCGCCCTGGCGAGGAGATCGAGGGTGAGGAAGCGAAACGATGGGAGCAGAAACACCAGCTATCGAGATGCGGAACATTGTTAAACGCTTTCCGGGCGTGATCGCAAACGACCACGTCACCTTTACCGCCCGGGCGGGAGAAGTACATGCCCTGCTGGGTGAAAACGGCGCGGGGAAGACTACCCTGATGAACATCCTGTATGGCCTCTATCACCCTGACGAAGGGGACATTTACGTACACGGCCGCCGGGTCACCATTCACTCCCCACGAGACGCCATTGCCCTGGGCATCGGCATGGTGCATCAACACTTTATGCTGGTCCACTCCCACACCGTCGCGGAGAACGCAGTGCTCGGCCTGGCCGGCACCCCCTTCCTTCGCCCCGCCCAGAGCGTGCGAGAGCAAATAGTGGCCCTCTCAGAGCGATACCGGTGGCACATTAACCCGGACGCGTACATTTGGCAGCTCTCCGCGGGTGAACAACAACGGGTGGAAATCCTTAAAGCCTTGCTACGCGGCGCGCGCGTTCTCATCCTGGACGAACCCACATCGATGCTCACCCCGGGCGAGGCCCGACAGCTCTTCGCCGTCATGCGCCAAATGGCCGCAGAGGGGCGCACCGTGATCTTCATCTCCCACAAACTGGAAGAGGTGATGGAGGTCAGCGACCGCGTGACGGTCCTGCGCCGTGGGCGAGTGGTTGGCACCGTGGCGACCCGGGACACTTCCCCGCACGAGCTGGCCCGTATGATGGTGGGGCGAGAGGTCCTCTTCCGCCTGGAGAAGAAGCCCGTCCAGCGGGGAGAGGTGGTCCTGCGCCTGGAAGGGGTCACTGCGCTGAACGACTTGAACCTGCCGGCCCTGAAAGAGGTGTCCCTGGACGTGCACGCGGGGGAAATAGTGGGCATCGCCGGGGTGGCCGGCAATGGCCAGAAAGAACTGGTGGAGGTGATTACCGGGTTACGGCCGGTGATCCAGGGGCGCATCTTCCTGGACGGGGAGGAAATCACCAACCGGGACGCACGGTTTATCGGCAAACGGGGGGTCGCCCACGTTCCGGAGGACCGAGTTCACATGGGGGTGGTGCCTAACTTAAGTGTGGCGGAGAACCTCATCCTAAAGTACTACGATACGCCTTCCTTTGCCCGAGGATGGTTCCTGGACTTGCAAGCGGTTACCACCTTTGCCCAACAAAAGGTGAAAGAGTATCAAATCCGCACCCCCACCGTCCACACGCCGGTGAAGCTGCTCTCCGGGGGCAACATTCAGCGGCTCATCCTGGCGCGTGAGCTGGCCTTTCAGCCTCGCTTGGTAGTGGCTGCACATCCGACCTCCGGCCTGGACGTGGGCGCTATGGAGCATGTACGACAGCTCCTCCTGCGCCAACGAGAGGAAGGTGCGGCGATTCTCCTGGTCTCGGAGGACCTGGACGAGGTGCTGGAGCTTAGCGATCGGGTGGCTGTCATGTTCGGAGGGCGCATTGTAGGGGTGGTGGACGCAAGCGAGGCCGACGTAGAAGCCATCGGCGCGATGATGGCCGGGTTGAACACGACAGCGGAGGCAGCAGCATGACCCTTCCCATCCGCGCGGAACGACGATTGGTGGTCCCACGCACCGTAGCCCTGACGGCAGTAACCCTGTCCGTCCTGGTGGCGCTGGTGGTCATCGGCATTGTGTTTACCCTGGCGGGCATTCCCCCTTTGGCCACATACGCCCGCATGTTCCGGGGCGCCTTTGGCAGCACCTACGGCCTTTCTGAGACCCTGGTGAAAACCATCCCCCTGCTGCTCACCAGTGTCGGGCTGGCGGTGGCTTTCCGAGCCCTTGTGTGGAACATCGGCGCGGAGGGCCAGCTCCTCATGGGCGCCACTGCCGCCACCTGGGTAGCTCTCTTCCTCCTGCCCGATGCTCCCTCGTGGGTGCTCTTGCCGGCCATGTTCCTGGCCGGCTTCATCGCCGGCGCGCTGTGGGCGCTGATCCCCGCGTTCCTCAAAGTGCGCTTTCAGACCAACGAGGTGATCACCACCCTTATGACGGTGTACATCGCGGAGGAATTCGTCAACTACCTGGTCTACGGGCCCTGGAAAGGCGCGGCCGAGTGGGGCTTCCCTTACACCGATCGGTTCCCAGAGGCCGCGCAATTGCCGGTACTGGGAGCTACCCGCATTCACTATCCCACCTTGTTGCTCGGCCTGATACTGGCCGCACTGATGTACGTGCTCCTTCACCACACCAAACTGGGCTACGAAATCCGGGTGACAGGGGAGAACCCTCTGGCCGCGCGGTACGCGGGGATTGATGCCCGCAGGATCATCCTCTTTGTGATGCTTATCAGCGGCGGATTGGCAGGCCTGGCCGGCGTCGGGGAAGTGGCCGGCGTACACCACCGACTGCGCTACGCCAGGGGGATCTCCGCCGGATATGGGTTCACGGCCATCATCGTCGCTTGGCTGGGACGTCTACACCCGCTGGCCATCATTGTGGCATCCTTCCTGTTCGGTGGACTCCTTGTAGGCGGCGATGTCCTGCAAGTCTCTCTGAACCTGCCAGTGGCGACTATTGACATGTTTAACGGGGTGATCTTGTTCTTCGTCATCGCCGCAGAGATCTTGACTCGCTACAAAATCTCGGTGCGCTCCAAGGAGGCGTGATGGACTGGCAGGTGTTCTGGACTGCAGTTCTGGCAGCAATACCGGCCGGGACGCCGTACCTGTACGCCACGCTGGGGGAAATTTACGCAGAACGGTCGGGGATTCTCAACCTGGGTGTCGAAGGCATGATGATTATGGGTGCGGTGGTGGGGTTTGGGGTCACCTTGAGTACGGGCAACCCCTGGCTAGGGTTTGCCGCCGCTGCCCTGGCCGGGGCACTGTTGGCCCTTATCCACGCGTTTGTGAGCATTACCCTGCGGGCGAACCAGATTATCTCAGGGCTGGCTTTGACCATGTTCGGCCTCGGCCTGAGCGGGCTCCTGGGCCGCCGCTATATTGGCACGCCGTTACCTGTCCGGGTGCGTGAGGTCCCCATCCCTATTCTCAGCGATATCCCCCTGGTGGGTGATCTCCTTTTCAATCACGACCCCATTGTGTACCTTTCCTTTGTGCTGGTGCCCGTGCTCGGCTTTTTGCTCTTCCACACCCGTCTGGGCATCAGCATCCGTTCCGTGGGAGAAAATCCCGCAACCGCGGACGCCATGGGCGTCAACGTGTTTCGGGTGCGCTACCTATGCACGGTGTGGGGTGGGGTACTGGCGGGAATTGCGGGCGCCTACCTGTCCATTGTGTACGCGCCCGCCTGGATCGAAGGGATGACCGCCGGTGCGGGGTGGATCGCGATTGCGCTGACGATTTTCGCGTTGTGGAGTCCTTACCGTGCCCTGGTGGGCGCGTACCTCTTCGGCGGGGTGAAAGTATTGCAGTACCGTCTTCAGCCCTTGGGCGTATCCCCCAACTTGCTAAACACCCTCCCCTTTGTGTTAACCATTCTCGTGTTATTGATGGCCACCGGCGAAGTACGCCGCCGTCGCATTGGTATGCCGGCCGCGCTGGGCATCCCATACAGCCGTGAAGAGCGGTAAATGGGCTTAACGAAAGGAGGTAGGGGTGGGAGCACAGGGACGTGCCACCAAGACACGAACAACAGGCAACACAAGACCCTCTCCAACGCCACGGCAGCAACCTTTTGACCGTGCTCGTGAAGCCCTGTTGGCCCTAATCGCCAAGGGAGGGTACCGCCCGGGAGATCAACTGCCCCCGGAGCCGGAACTGGCCCGTCAGCTGGGCGTGTCCCGCGCCACTTTGCGAGAGCTGTTGCGCACCCTGGAGGTACAAGGGGTTGTGTTGCGTCGGCGCGGGGTGGGCACTTTCGTCAACACACCACCTATCACTGTGGAGAGCGGTCTGGAAGTGCTGGAGAGCCTGGAAGATGTGATGCGTCGGCGAGGCAAGGAGGTTCAAACCCAGGACCTGCGCATTGTGGAAGAGCCCGCGCTCCCGAAAGCGGCCTCACGGCTGGGGATCCCGGTAGGCACCCCGCTGGTCATCATCACCCGCACCCGGATGGTGGACAACATTCCCGTCGCCTGGATGATGGACGCCCTTCCGGCGACGATCATGTCCCTGGAGGAGGTGCAGGCGCACTTTACCGGCTCGCTCCTGGAGACCATGCGCCAATGGGCCCACCTGCAGATAGCCTACGCGTACACTCACGTGCTAGCCGTGGACGCGGACGAAGAGCTGGCCACGGCCTTACGGGTGCCGGTGGGCAAATCCCTGCTTTTCCTGGAGCAGGTTCTGCACAACACCGATAACCAACCGATGGCGTACGGTCGCCATTACTTTGTGCCCGGCCTAGTGCGCTTTCACGTGGTACGCCGGTAACGGAACGTACCCACAGCCTATGTTCCCGGGAGCTGCTGGCGGAAACACGGACAACATGGTAAGAAAGGCAAACCTCACCCTTCCCCATCAACGGGCCTGTCCTTATCGTTATGCTCGTTGGCGAGGGGTGAGGGCTGAAAGGGCGACATAGACGTAAGTTTCCGAGCGCTCCCTACCCTTAGAAGCAAGGAGGCACACATATGACGCGGGAATCCCTGACATCTCACGTTCCCGCCGTGCGCAAGGCGGTACAGGAAGCCGAGGAGGCCATCGTCCAATTTCTGCGAGACATCGTGGCCATACCCAGCACCGATGGCCAGATCCGGGAAGTAGGAGAACGGGTCGGCCAGGAAATGAGCGAGCTGGGCTTCGACGACGTGTGGTTTGACCGCATGGGCAACATCGTTGGCCGCATCGGGGATGGACCTGTCATCCTCGTATATGACAGTCACCTGGACACGGTAGGCATTGGCGATCCGGACGCGTGGGCGTGGGATCCGTTCCAGGGCAAGGTGGAGAACGGTATTCTGTTCGCCCGGGGGGCGTGTGATGAGAAGGGTTCTACCCCCGGCATGGTGTACGGTCTGGCCATCGCCCGACGTCTCGGGCTACTGGAAGGGGTCACCGCGTACTACTTTGGCAACATGGAGGAATGGTGTGACGGGCTTGCCCCCCACGCCCTGGTGGAGGTGGAAGGCATCCGCCCGGACTTTGTCGTCATCGGCGAACCCACCCGGATGCAAATCTATCGAGGACACAAAGGTCGGGTGGAAATGAAAGTGGTGGCCAAAGGGCGCTCTGCCCACGCGGCCAGCAACGAACTGGGGGATAATGCCATTTACAAGCTTCTGCCCATTATTGCAGGCATTCGCGATCTGGGCCCCAAGCTGGGACGTCATCCTTTCCTTGGGGAAGGCAAGATCACGGTCACCGACATGAAAGTGCGTACCCCCAGCATCAACGCCGTACCCGACGAGGCCACCATCTGGATCGACCGCCGGGTCACCTTCGGGGAAACCAAAGAGCAGGCATTAGCTGAGGTCGAAGCCCTCATTCCGGCAGCCCACCGGGAGAAAGGGGACATCCGGGTAGAGATCCTGCAATACGACGAACCCAGCTATACCGGCTTCGTCTTTCCGGTGGAAAAGTACTTCCCGGCCTGGATCCTCGAGGAGGATCATCCCCTGGTCCAGGCAGGACTGGAGGCTTATCGCCTTTACTTCGGGCAACCTACCCAGACGGGCAAGTGGAACTTCAGCACCAACGGAACCTACTGGATGGGAAAGGCCGGCATTCCCAGCATCGGCTTCGGCCCGGGGGACGAGGTCCACGCCCACACGGTGCTGGACCAGGTCCCCCTGCAGGATGTGGTGGATGCCACAGGCGTGTACGCCCTGCTGCCCGCGCTGGTCCGTCCCCTCAAGGGATAGCCCGCGGGGGCATTGCATAGCACCATCTCTCAAGATAAGGAGGCATCGACCATGCAAACAGATCTACGCGGCCGAGATCTCATCACCACCCAGGAATGGACGCGCGAGGAACTGGATACCGTCCTGGACGTCGCCTTCCGCCTCAAACGGGAACGCGCGCTGGGCATTCCCCATCCCCTTCTGCGAGACAAGACGCTGGCCATGCTGTTCTTCTACTCCAGCACCCGGACCCGCTCCTCCTTCGAGGCCGGGATGGCTCAGCTGGGCGGCCATGCCGCGTTCATCGAATCACGCACCACCCAAATCGCCCACGGAGACACGGCCAAGGAGATCGGCGAAATTCTGGGCCGATACTTCGATGCCATTGCTATCCGAAATGTAGACTGGCAAATAGGTAACCGGTACATCCGGGATGTGGCCGAGGCCAGCCGGGTACCGGTCTTCAACATGCAATGCGACATCTATCACCCCTTCCAGGTCCTGGCAGACCTGATGACCATTATCGAGAAAAAGGGGGACCCACGGGGGAAGACCATCACGGTCTCGTGGGCTTATGCGGCCTCTTACCAGAAGCCGTTGAGCGTCCCGCAATCCCTCATCCTGTTGATGACGCGCTTCGGCATGAACGTGCGCCTGGTCCACCCTCCGGAGTTTCAACTGATGCCCGAGATCGTGGAGCAGGCCCGGGAGAACGCCCGCCGTTCGGGAGGCACTTTCGAAATTATGGACGACTTCGACGCGGGATTCCGCGACGCGGACGTGGTGTACCCCAAGTCCTGGGGGTGCTGGCTAACCACCGAAGACCCCGAGGAGAGCGCCCGCATCGCCCAAAAGTACACGGACTGGATTGCTGATGAACGACGGCTGGCCCTTGCCAAGGAGGATGTCATCTACATGCATTGCCTGCCCGCGGACCGCAACATCGAGGTGACCGACGCAGTCATTGACGGCCCACACTCTGTGGTGTACGACGAAGCGGAGAACCGCCTGCACGTCCAAAAGGCCGTTATGGCCTTGACCATGCGTTAACCCCTAACAGCAACATCATCTTAGCAGGTATCCCCCTGGCCGGACCGGGGGATATGGGGTGTGGCCTCCCATGACCACACCCCATATCTTCTCTCCTCTTCCCGACCAGGCTGTGCATTCATCCCAAGGACACGAAGGAGGTGCAATGAGGCCGGTAGCAGTTGTAGCCATTGGGGGCAATTCCCTCATCAAGGACAAAGCTCACGTGGAGGTAAAATACCAATGGGAAGCCGTACGGGAAACGTGTCGTCACATCGCGGACCTCATCGCTGAAGGGTGGGACGTGGTGGTCACCCACGGGAACGGACCGCAAGTGGGGTTTATTCTGCGGCGCAACGAATTGGCCGCCCATGAAGTTCACACCACCCCCTTGGACGTCATTGTGGCCGACACTCAGGGGGCCATCGGGTATATGTTGCAACAATCCCTGGACGCGGAATTCGACCGTCGCGGGATGCACCGCCGAGCCATTACCATTGTTACGCAGGTCATCGTTGATCCCAACGATCCTGCCTTCCAACAACCGTCAAAACCCATCGGCGGCTTCCTGACCGAGGAAGAAGCCAAACGCTTCGCGGCTGAGGGATGGCCGGTGGTAGAGGACGCAGGCCGCGGGTGGCGACGGGTGGTGGCATCGCCGGAACCGGTGGAAATCGTGGAAGAAGCCGCGATCCGGGACGCGGTACGTCAGGGATGGACCGTCATCGCCGTGGGAGGCGGAGGAATTCCCGTGGTGCGAGAGGCCGATGGTCGGCTGCGGGGGGTGGCCGCGGTGATCGACAAAGATCGGGCCAGTAGCCTGCTGGCTTCCCGGATCGGCGCCGACCTCTTTCTCATCTCCACGGCCGTAGAGCGGGTGGCCCTCCACTTTGGCAAACCTAACCAACGCTGGCTGGACCGCATGACCATCAGCGAGGCCAAACAATACATAGCCGAAGGCCACTTCGCCGCCGGCAGTATGTTGCCTAAGGTAGAAGCTTGTATCCGCTTTTTGGAGGCGGGGGGTAGCCAGGCTATCATTACCAACCCAGAGAACATCACCCGTGCGTTGCGCGGGGAATCGGGTACCTGGATTGTACCGGATTGAACGCGGCCTCGCGGTGATACGGACGCCCTTCGCCTGTCCAGAAGGGCCTGGCCGGGCTGCCTGGATACCCCACAGGAGGTACCTGGCGCGCAATCCGGAATGAGCACAAGGGGCTTTGTGACATCGCCGTGGACCGACTTATCTTCAACCTGCTAAGTGTTATCTACGCCCTCCAAACGGCGCGGGTGATTTACACCCTGGCCCGCCGGTGGACGGCTTTTTGGGATCCGGTGTTTACCCCCGCGGATTGGCGCCTGGCCCAGGAACTGGGCGTGTTCGTTTTCATCCCGGTGGGGGTATTCTTCCACGAAGTAGGGCACTGGCTGGCAGCCCGCCAGGCCGGACTCATGAACCTGGAATTCCACTATCGCCTCTTTTGGGGCTATGTAGCTTATACCGGCGCGGTCTCTCCCACCCTAAACTGGTGGATTGCCCTCGCCGGGAATGTGGTCAGCGTGCTCTTTGGGTTTATCCTAGCCCTGTGGGGATACTACGGCCGAACACTGCCGATACCTGCCCGGTATACCCTCCTTTATGCCGGCCAGGTACAGACCATTTACGCCCTTATCGGGTATCCTTTGCTCTCCTTTGCCGGCTTTCAAGGGGACTGGGTCACCATCTACGCGTTCGATCGCACCCCGGTGCTCAGCACCGCGGCCCTAATCGCTCACCTGGCCTTGCTGTTCGGCAGCGTGCTCTGGTGGCGCTCCCGCGTCTCTCCTACAACCTCATGAGGCCGTACGGCGCGTTCACCACGATCACCATGCCAAACAGAGGGGGAGAACAATGCACACACACATACTGGGGCTACGCTGCGTGATCTGCGGCGCCACCTACGCGCCTGACGAAGTGGAATACGTGTGCCCTCACCATGGCGACGAGGGCATCCTCGATGTGGTGTACGACTACAAGGTCATTGCCCGACGGACAACACCTGCTCGCATCGCACGCGATCCGGACACCAGCATTGGACGCTACGAGGCATTACTTCCCATCACCGATCGTACAATGCTGCCCCCCATCCCGGTAGGAGGTACCCCCATGTACCACGCCCGTCGCCTGGGCGAACGCCTGGGTCTCCCCCATCTATACATAAAGGACGACGGGCGGAACCCTTCCGCCTCCTTCAAGGACCGCGCCAGTGCGGTGGGCATCGCCCGCGCCCGAGAACTGGGACGACACACCATAACGGCCGCGTCCACGGGGAACGCGGCCGCGTCCCTGGCCTTACTGGCCGCCGCCGTGGACTTACCCACCGTCATTTTTGTACCGGCCAACGCGCCGGAGGCCAAAGTTGCCCAGCTTCTCATCCACGGCGCCACCGTACTGGCGGTCCAAGGCAGCTACGATGAAGCGTACGATCTCTCCCTGGCAGCCACACGGCGATTCGGCTGGTACAGCCGTAACACGGGATACAACCCTTACCTGAGCGAGGGCAAGAAGAGCGCAGCGTTCGAGATCTGTGAACAGTTTACCGCCATGACCCGCCTCCGCCTCTCAGCCCTACATGGCCACCGGAGCGATTGGACACACGCCACCGGTGACCGGTGGGACGCGCCAGATCGTATTTTCGTGGCGGTAGGGGACGGATGCATCATCGGTGGGCTGGGGAAAGGGCTGCGAGATCTGGCAGCTTTGGGCTGGATCGAGAAGATACCGCGATTGATGGGCGTCCAGGCCGAAGGATCCGCCGCCATCTACCAAGCGTGGAAGGCAGGGACCGAGACCATCACCCCCGTCACCCCGACCACCCTGGCCGACAGCATCAGCGTGGGCAAACCCCGGGATGCTATCAAAGCCCTACGGGCCGTACGCGAGACCAACGGTGCCATGATCCTGGTACAGGACGAAGAGATCCTCGAAGCCATGCGCCAGCTCGGACGAGACGCTGCCATCTTTGCCGAGCCCGCCGCCGCGGCCGCCTTCGCCGGCCTCATACGCGCTGTCCAAGAAGGACACATCGACCCCGCCGAACGCATTGTGGTGCTCATCACCGGACATGGCCTGAAGGATGTACGGGCCGCGGTGCAGGCGGCCGGTCGCCCCGTGCCTCTCCCACCAACAGCAGACGCTCTGGACCGCCTCAAAGAATGGTTGCCGTCACAGCTCTAGGACCGATGACAGACCTCCGTTTTTACAACGCGAAAGGGGCATTGCACGAAGCACGGCAAAACACAACACATTGCCCGGCTTACCAAGAGGCATTAGTACTCCAGTACGGTGTACCATGACGGCATTCTGGACGCAAATGGGTAACCTTTTACCGTTCCGTGCGTTGATCGGGATGAGCCCAATCAAACCGAACGGGCCGGGAAGGAGGCGCGACAGAAACATCCCCATCCCGCGGGAGGGCAGTAATCCAGTGTCGGCGACAATTCAGACCCTTGTTGGCGTTCTGTGGGCATACGCCACCAGAGCACAACCGACGCGCCTCACTTCACCCGTTGAGGATGAGGAAGATCTCATCGAACGGGCCAAACGTTTCGACCCGGAAGCGTGGGACGTGATTTTTAACCGTTACTACCCGGAAATTTACGCATATCTTCGGTACCGCACCGCCACGCCGGAAGACGCGGAGGACTTGGCCGCCACGGTGTTTGAGCGGGCAGTGACGCACATTCACTCGTACCGGTACCGAGGACAGAACCTAGGTGCCTGGTTACAGCGCATCGCTACCAACCTGGTGACCGACTATTATCGCCGCCGTCGCCTTCCCACCCGTCGACCAGAAGAGCTTCCCCAGCACGTGCACGCGGAGGACACATCGCCCATAGAACATGTGCTGCGGCAGGACACGGTAGATCAAGTACACCAGGCGCTCCAACGACTGCCCGACCGTCAGCGGGACGTGTTGATCCTGCGCTTCTTGTTGGGATATTCCCTGGAAGAGACGGCTACCATTATGGGAACCAACGTGAACGCCGTGAAGGCCCTACAACACCGGGCGTTGAAGAAGTTCCGCCAAGCATGGCAAGCCATCGAGGCGCCAGATGAACGTAGACCCTGAGGTTTTGGAACAAGCCTTAACCCACTTGCGCGACAATCCACAGGGCTATGACCCCCTGCGGGATGACCGGCTGCCGCGGGAACAGCGACAGCACATAGCCCCCTTGGTGGAGACCGCCCGCCAGCTGTTGCTTACCCCGCGCCCGCAACCGCCCGCCGATGCCGTCCACCACGCCCGCACACGGATGCACGCCGCCCTGGCCCAACGTCGCCGCCGTTTGGGAGTTTTTCTCCTCAGCTGGCCGGAGTGGCTGGCACCCGTCCACCGACGAGTGGAACCGGTCCTGAACTGGGCTGTGGCCGGCCTTCTGGTGCTGGTGGTTACGCTCATTTCGGGAATAGGCGCGTACAGCCTAGCCCAGGAGAGCCTCCCCGGAGAGCCATTGTACCCTGTCAAGCGATGGGGAGAGCGCGTAACGCTCACCCTGGCTTCGCCCGAGGAGGTGCCCCGCCTCCGGGCACAGCTCGCCCTCCGCCGGGTGGAAGAATTCACGACCTTGGCCGCTCAAGGGACCCTGAAGCCCGAATTGCTGGAAGAATACACCGCGGAGTTAACCGCCCTCCAGACTGCCTGGCAAACCCTGCCGTCAGACCAACAGGCTGTCGTTCAACCGGACGTTGTCCGTACCCTGGAACAGGCCCGAACCCGACTGAACACCGCTGCTGCCCAAACGCCAACGCCCTTACCGGAGATAACTCAAGCACTGGAGGCCACGTCCGCCGCGCTGAACACGGTGGTCGTTCCCGTTCCCCCCATAACCCCTACGCCCACGGCGACTTCGGCCATGACGCCTACTCCTACTGTGACTCCGCCTACCGCGCCTCCCCCTACCCCAACCGCACCGTTGTTGCTTCCCACGGCATCGCCCACACCTTCACCTACCGTGCCCCAACCCACCATTTCCCCTGTCGGGCCAGATCGGAATGCGGTTACCCCCACGCAGGAACAACCCTTGGAAATACCCCCTCTGTCTCCCACACCCACACCGACACAGACGTGGACGCCAACAGCCACACCGGAACCCCTTACCGTTGTGCCGACCCCGACGATCCCCGGGACGGCTGCTGCGCCCACCGTGCCTGTGCCATCACCGACCTCCACGCCCACACCCACCC
>WFWT01000042.1 GCA_015490995.1 Anaerolineae bacterium
GTGGATATCCATCCCTGCGCTGGGCATTGATGTACCTGTTGTGCCCGTGGAACCGACGATTGTCCAGGTGGGCAACTTCCGGTTCCGCACGTGGGAGACGGCGGACTACGCGGCCGGTTATCATGTGGGAACTGCCTATCCGGGTCAGGCAGGGAATGTGGTTATTGCCGGCCATAACAACATCAAAGGCGCGGTGTTCCGCCCCATCTCCGTGTTGGGCAACCCGGACGTGCCTTTTCCCGAGGGTATCGCCGTCTACGTGACCGACGCGCGAGGTCGGGTATTTCTCTACCGCTTTGCGGAGATGTACAAGGTGCGAGAAGCGGGCGCTTCTCTAGAAGAACGCATTCGCAACGCCTCGTTCATTGCTCCTACAGAGGAACCGGTCCTCACCCTGATAACCTGCTGGCCGGTAACGGGCAACACTCACCGCGTCATCGTGCGGGCCACACTGGTGGGCGAGGTGACCGCGGCCACCGGTGAGGACGCATCCCTTCCTAACCCACTCAAGTAGCCACCAAAACGCCCTCTCCCCGTTGCCGGTTAGTGGGGGGCCAACCGGGAAGAAACCGGCGGGCATGCCTGGGATCCGCCGGAATGGCTGGAGGCTTATCTCCCAAAAGCGCCGACCCCAACTCGACCCTCATCCGGCTCTGGACGGACTGGCACGAAGCTGGGCGCCCCGTGGTGACGCTCGCCAGCTTGGCAAACGCCCCGTTTTATAGTAAACTTATATCAAGCTTTAGAGAGTCCTACCCATCGTTGGCACCGCGGGTAGCCCGTACCCCTAACTGCCCAACAGGGGGAGGGATGCCGACACACCATAATTGGGCTGTCAAGCAGATATCTTTATCCCGCCGGGCCGACGATATCGCGTTAGGGCAAACGCACTCGCGTGGCGGAAGCCGTGAGGACCGTACGATACTCGGTCGTGATACCCGCCTATAACGCAGAACGGACGCTGCCGCATGCCCTCAAAGCCCTGCAACAACAGACCGTACCCACCACGTTGTTCGAGGTCATTGTTGTGGATGACGGTTCTAACGATCACACGGCAGCGGTCGCTGAACGTTTTGGGGTACGGGTGATTCGTCAGGCCAACCGAGGGCCGGCGGCAGCGCGTAACGCCGGCGTGGAGGTCGCGCAAGGTGAGATCGTGTTGTTCACCGACGCGGACTGCATCCCCTGCCCCGATTGGGTGGAACGCATGGTAGCCCCCTTTGCTGATCCTCAGATTGTGGGCACAAAAGGAGCCTATCTAACCCGTCAACGAGCCTGGATGGCACGCTTTGTTCAGCAAGAATATGAAGACCGCTATGACCGTATGCGCCGCTTTCGGTACATCGACTTTGTGGACACCTACAGCGCGGCCTATCGGCGGGATGTGTTTCTGGCCAACGGCGGATTTGACCCCATTTTTCCCACCGCTTCGGTGGAGGACCAGGAATTCTCCTTCCGTCTGGCCCAAAAGGGTTACAAGATGGTCTTTGTACCTGAAGCACGGGTGTATCATGAACACGACACGACCCTCAAAGCCTACGCTCGCCGTAAGTTTTTTATCGGATATTACAAAGCGCTCCTCGCCCGCTGGCTCCCCGAACGCCTCATCACCGACACGCACACCCCCCCGGTCCTGAAGCTGCAGCTCTTGCTGATGGCACTCATCCTCGTGTTACTTCCCCTGGCCCTCTGGTGGCCCCTCGCGCGCGTGGGGTTGCTGGCAACCGTGCTGGCCTTTTACGGATCTGCGCTGCCCTTCCTGAGCAAAATTGCACGCCGGGATCCAGGCATTCTGCTGCCTGCACTGGGGTATTTGCCCGTCCGCGCGCTGGCCTTAGGCACCGGCTTCCTGGCGGGCCAAATCGCCTTCTGGCGGGAAGGTTCTCGCGGCCGGAAGCCCGTCCTCACCCTGCGCCAACGCCTCCTCAAACGCACAATGGACATTGTGGGAGCCAGCCTGGGTTTGCTTCTCACCTGGCCGCTAATGCTGCTTATTGCCATCGCCATTAAGTTGGACTCTCCTGGCCCGGTGCTCTTTAAACAAACCCGCATCGGCGAGAACGGCAAACCCTTTACTATCTACAAGTTCCGCTCCATGGTCGCCAACGCGGAGGAACTGTTACCCCAGCTGATAGACATCGACCGCCTGAAGGAACCCACATTTAAGTTGAAGGACGACCCACGACGCACCCGGGTAGGCAAGTTTCTGCGGCGCTGGAGCCTGGACGAGTTACCTCAACTGTGGAACGTGCTCAAAGGGGACATGAGCCTGGTAGGCCCCCGACCGGAAATGGACTGGCTGGTAGCCCGTTACACGCCCGAACAGCGCCGCCGTCTCGCGGTCAAGCCCGGACTCACCGGCCCCACTCAGGTGAACGGCCGGGCAGACCTTTCCTTTGAACAACGACTGGCGATGGAGCTGGAATACATCGACCATTACTCCCTGTGGAAGGATATCCAAATCCTCCTCAAGACACTGCCTGAAGTCATCCGTGGCAACGGCGCGTATTGATGTCCCCTACGAGAGGAGAGCGCCTTTCCCCAGAGCCTGTTGCGATCGATGCACCGCGAGCCATCTTCCCTGAACTCTACCGATTGGCCGGGTGGGCTTCGGGCGCCGGGTGCACATATAATCCACCCAGAGAGCGTGCGAAAATCCGTGTCTTCACGCCCTCACCCCCTTCCCATCTCCTCTCTCGAATTCGGGAGAGGGGTAGAGGTAAGATTCGCCCTTTATGCGAGGGGTGTAGGTGAAAAAGGCTAACACGGCAAGTTTCCAAACGCTCTCCTTGGAGAATAACGTCGACGTAGGCTTACGTCTACAACATCTACAACGTGTGGAGGACACATGGCGCCGCTCATCGCCCTGGCGGGATTCGTAGTGGGCACGCTGGTCGGCATGACCGGCATCGGAGGCAGCGCCCTCATGGCTCCGATGCTGATCCTGTTCTTCAACACACCGCCTAGCATGGCCGTCGGTACAGACCTGGCATATTCAGTTCCCATGAAATGGCTAGCGGCTTGGCAGCATCACCGGCAGGGACACGTTCAATGGCATGCTGTCTGGCTGCTGGCGCGGGGCAGTGTGCCCGCAGCCCTGGTAGGAGCCTACCTGGTCACTCGTTTGGTGAGCGTCGATGCCGCGGCGGAACTGTGGTTACGCCGCGGCTTGGGAGGTATGTTGCTTCTGGTCTCTCTCCTCATTCTGTGGCACCTGCGCCCCCGTCCTCACCGGGAACGCGCTTTAGTGCAGGACGTGTGGTTTCACCACCCGGGAGTAATGAGCTTGTGGGGCGCGGTGGTGGGCTTTCTCGTGGGCTTGACATCCATTGGCAGCGGTTCGTTGTTGGTCCCTTTTCTGTTGCTGCTCCCCCTCACCGCACAGGAAGTGGTCGGCATTGATGTCGCCCATGCGGCGTTACTGGTAACCGTGGCCGGTGCAGCACATTATGCGGGCGGCACTGTAGACCTGACCCTGACTTTAAACCTGTTGATCGGCGCAATGCCCGGCGTGTACTTGGGCAGCCGCGTGTCCAGACATGTGCCGGACAAGGCCCTGCGCGGGGTGTTGGCCGTGCTGCTCTTCTTCACCGCGTTGCATCTCATCGGTGTCATATGAATGTGCAGCCACGTTCCATAGCGGGCACAGGATATTCAGGGATAGTCAGGAACGGCCAACCTGGGCTAATATAACTCCGGAAGCCGGCACGAGCCTCTGGGCGAGGAGGACCGCGAATGGACGGACGACCACGTATGGGCATTATCGGCGTTGGCTGGGGCGCCCGGGTGCAGATCCCCGCTTTTCGGGCAGCCGGGTGGGATATTGTGGCCATCTGTGGCCGCACTCCCGAGAAAGTACAACGCATCGCGGCGGAACACAGTATTCCCCATGCGTTCACCGATTACCGGTTGTTGATCAACCTACCCCAGGTAGACCTGGTCAGCATCGTGACACCCCCAGCCTGGCACAAGGAGATGGCACTGGCCGCGTTGGCCGCCGGTAAGCACGTGCTGTGTGAAAAACCCACGGCCCTGAACGCCCAGGAAGCCCGTGAGATGTGGCAGGCGGCACTGGTCAGCGATCGCATCGCGCTGATCGACCACGAGCTTCGCTTTTTGCCCACCCGTCGACGCATGTGGGAAATGATCCGCGAAGGGTACCTGGGCACCCTGTACACCGTCACCTACACATACCGCAGCAGTTTCCGGCGAAATCCCAACCGCCCATGGACGTGGTGGTCCGACGCGGCGCAGGGAGGCGGTATCCTCGGCGCGTTGGGCTCCCACATGGTGGACGCGCTGCGTTGGTGGTTCGGTGAAATCACCGAAGTGTGTGGCCATCTGGTCACCTTTATTCCCGAACGCCAAGACCCGAAAACCGGTGAGAAGCGGCCGGTTACCGCGGACGATTATGCCGCGTTCCTCGCACGCTTCGGCCACGACGGATATGCGGAAGTCAGCATTACGGCAATGGCCCTTGATACCGGTCAACGGGTGGTGGCCTATGGCAGCGAAGGGGTACTCATCCTGGACGAAGAGGAACGCCTCTGGGGCACCCGTTACGATGAGCGCGGCCCCATGCACGATTTCACAGTGTCCAATCGTCATCCGGCCCACCCGGCGGGGCTTCCGGACACGCCCTTTCCCATGGCAACGGTACACCTGGCCGACGCGCTGGCACGGGCGCTGCAGGGGGATGACCACGCACTGGCCGGGGCGGCAACCTTCGAGGACGGCCTGCACAATCAAGAAGTGCTGGACGCTATCCGGCAATCGCACATGACCCGCCAATGGCAGACCGTGTGAACCACCCTTTGTTATACCAACTTGTGCACGTGGCTCGCGGTACCATCGCGCGCATGCGACAATATGACGCGGGCATGCGGGCAGCCGCTTTAGCCTATTACGCCCTGCTCTCCCTGTTTCCCCTGCTTCTGTTACTGATGAACGTCCTCAACCAATGGCTGACAACCGGCCAAGCCATTGAAGCCGTTCTAGCACTTGTTCGTCGGGTAACGCCCATAGTGCCTCCGGAGGTCAGCACCACCCTTCGCAACGTGTTGGCCGCACGGGGCGCGACCAACGTAGTAGCTACCGTGGCTCTGGCCTGGTCCGCTTCTAACCTGTTTGCGGCCATGACCAGCGCGCTGGATCGGTTCTGGAGCGGTGACACCGGTCGGGCATTTTGGGAGCATCGGCTCCTCTCCCTCGGCCTGGTAGCCGGTGTAATCCTTATGTTTCTCCTCTCCTCGTTGTTGGGCCTCATGCTCAGCATTCTTCCCCGGCTGATGGCACTCCTGCTGCCCATTCGCACTGAACTCCTGTGGTGGGGGTGGCGATATCTTCCCCCCTTGCTGATGCTCGCCACCGACGTGGTGCTGTACGCTTTGCTGTACCGGTTTATCCCCTCCCGAACCGCGCCTTGGCCTGCAGTGTGGGCGGGCGCCATCTGTGCCGGCCTGGGATGGAATGTCATGAAAATCGCCTTTGGGTGGTATGTCAGTCGGTTCGCACGTTACGGCCTGATCTACGGCACCCTGGCCTCACTGGTCGCTTTCCTCGTGTGGGTGTACCTCAGCGGTCTAGTGTTGCTCCTGGGCGCGGCCCTGGGCGCGGCCTGGGCAGAGGCTTGGTCAGAGGATGAGGAAGGGTTTGGCACCGCCCGCCCGGCACCGCTATAATGCGCAGAAAAGACCGGCCAAAGGGGCATATGGGGTGAGATATGACCTGAACGCTCCATGTGCCCTTTTTGCCTGCCGTCCCCCCAAGGAAGGGGTGGCAAGAACCCGTGAGCGATACTGCCGTCAAGAAGGGAAAATAGCCTCCCGCCGCTGACAACAGGCACATACGGTGAGGTATACTGGGAGGAGAGCCATGAAGCAACAGAACGTGTCCCCAACGTTTATCGGTGTCAGCGCGTTAATGATCGCGTTGACCACCGTGTTCACCCTGTTGGTACGGGTGCCTGTACCCGCAACCGGCGGGTACATCAACCTGTCCAATGTAGCTATCACCTTTGCCGCTTTGACCTTTGGTCCCCTGGTCGGCTTCCTGGCCGGAGGTGTGGGTGCCGGCCTGGCAGACATTTTAGGGGGATATGCCCAGTTCGCTCCCCTTACCTTAGTGGCACACGGTGTGGAGGGATTTATCATCGGGTACATCGGCCACCGGAAAGGCCTTACTCACATGGCCTTGGGCTGGCTTTTGGGCAGCGCGTTTATGGTCGCTGCGTACCTGATCGGTGAGGCCACAGTGATGGGATTAGGCTGGGCGGCCGCGGCCCAAGAGGTGCCCGGCAACCTAACCCAGGTCCTTGCCGGAGGGGTGGTCGGCATTCCTCTGGTGCTCGCGGTGCGACGGGCTTATCCACCGGTAACCCAACTGGCTTCCCCGAGCGAATGGCAAGAGTGACCTTTGCCACCCCATGGTGGCCTAAGCGGCCAGGGGATAGGCGGGCTGGGGAGCCCTTCCAAGCTCCCCAGGATCATCCCCCTATCCCCTTCTGTTTGCCTAACAGGAGCCTGCCCGACCGACCGTCAGGGACAAACGCTCTATGACCGATGTACAAACCGTGGCAGCCTTACAGTGGGAAGACCTGGAGTACACATATCCCCCTCTCACCCCTCACATGCCTTCAACCCCGGTCCTGCGGAACATTTGTCTCACCCTCCACCGGGGTGAACGTGGTTTGCTCCTTGGTCCCACCGGCGCGGGCAAAACCACACTGCTCCTCACCAGTGTAGGCATCATACCCCAGCGCACCGGAGGACGATTCCGCGGCCGTGTGCTTGTAGCCGGCCAGGACACCCGTCATACGCCTGTGGCCCAAATGGCCACCCGGGTGGGTTTTCTGTTCCAGGACCCAGAAGCCCAGCTCTTCCACGTGCGGGTTGACGACGAGGTCGCCTTCGCCCTGGAAAACCTGGGGCTGCCCGAGGAGGAAATCACCCGACGAGTGCGGTGGGCACTGGAAGCGGTGGGGCTCTGGCACCTGCGCCACCACCCCCCTGCCCAGCTATCCGGCGGTGAAAAACAACGCCTGGCCCTCGCTGCCGTCCTCGCAATGCAGCCCGCGATTCTGGTGCTGGATGAACCCACAGCCAACCTGGATCCCGTGGGGCGAGAGGACCTTCTTCACGTCCTCCAGGCCCTGGCCGCGGAAGGTCGTACCCTCTTCCTGGCCACCCAGGAGACAGACTGGGGAATCCACCTCGCGGACACCATGCACATCCTGGTGGAGGGACAGTTGATTGCTTCGGGTCCCATTTCGACAATACGGATGGACGCGCTACCCTCCCCCGACGTGCAAGCTCTCCTTCCGCAGACCGTCCAGATCACCCACGCGTTGCGTGGGCATGGCTTTTCTGTTCCCCTCTGTTTGGACATAGACCAGACCGTGAAAGCCCTTGTCCCGTTGCTCGCGCGCGCCTCCCCGCCTGCCCGCTCCCTTTCACCCTCAACCGAAGTCCACCCATCCCCCCCTTTACCGATGGACCTTTCACCAACACCCTCAAAACCGCCGTCCATCGTGTTGAGAGACGTGCACTACACTTATCCCTCGGGCGTTCGCGCTCTGCGCGGTGTCACCTTACACGTGGAACCGGGCGAATTTGTAGCCCTGGTGGGCCCCAACGGTGCCGGCAAGTCCACATTGGCCCGTCTGTGCAACGGGCTACTTAAACCCACCCAGGGTGTGGTACAGGTCGGCGGTCAGGATACCCACATCCTCTCACCGGCACAGCTGGCGCGCCGGATAGGCTACGTGTTTCAACACCCAGATCACCAGATTTTTGCAGCGACGGTGTGGGAAGAACTGGCCTTCGGCCCGCGCAACCTTGGTGTGCCGGATGAGGAAGTCACCCGTCGTGTGGAGGAGCTGCTGAGACGGTTCCATCTGGAAGCGTATCGTGACGTGCCCCCGGCAGTGCTAGGCTTTGGCCTACGGCGCAAGGTCGCGTTGGCGTCGGTCCTTGCCATGCAGCCGGCGGTACTCATTCTGGACGAGCCTACCGGAGGGCTGGACGCGACGGCCGGCCGGGATGTCATGCATTACGTAGCAGCTTACCACCGTGCCGGACACACCATCATCCTCATCACCCACGACATGCGCCTGGTGGCGGAGTGGGCCCCTCGCACCGTCGTTCTCCAAGAAGGGCGCATCCTGTATGACGGGCCAACCCGCACCCTGTTTCAGCGACCCGACCTCCTCCACCTGGCCCGATTGACCCCTCCTCCTGTGACCCAGCTGGCCCAGAAATTGGAACCATGGGGCTTCCCGCCCGATGTGCTGACCGTGTCCGAATTTGTGGCCGCTTTCTTGAACCATGCGGGGCCTCCCCCACCATCGACTGACCTATCCTCTGGGAATGGCGAACCCGATCCTGAGCGCTGAAACCAAGGAGGCACACCTCCATGGCCGTCTCATACGATGTGTACGTGCCGGGACGCTCTTGGCTCCACACCCTGGACCCCCGGGTTAAGCTGGTGCTTTCCCTGGACATCACTCTGTTGCTGTTTTTGTGGCCTTACCCTCCGGTCATCGCCGGGACCTTGCTCGGACTGCACGCGTTGCTCTGGTGGACAGGCATTCCCTGGGCACGGGTGCGCTGGGTCTGGTGGGTGATGTTGCCGCTACACCTCTTTGTGCCCTTGGCGTGGTTTCTCTTCCAGCCCGTAGGGCCGGTATTTTTCCGGTGGGGATTGTTGCGCCTTTCCTGGGGGGGCTTGTGGCACGGTGTGTGGATGGTGCTTCGCCTGGACGCGCTGGCCTTTGCCGCGTTTCTGTGGCTGTTCACCACCGAACCGGCCCAGGTGTGGCGCACTTTTGTGGGCCTACGCCTGCCGTACGCCTTTGCGTTGATGCTCGCGCTGTCCCTGCGTTACTTGCCCACCATCGCGGGCTTATACTTGCACATTCGGGACGCCCAGGCCGCGCGCGGGTTGGTCCTGGACCAGGGACCCTGGCACCGACGCCTGCACGCGCGCCTGCCCATCCTCATCGCGGTCCTCATTACCACCCTCCGTCTGGCCCAGGCCCTGGGATGGGCCATGGAAACGCGCTGTCTGGGAGCTTCTGCCCAACGCACAGTGTGGCGACCACTGCGCATGCGCCCCCGTGACCGGTGGAGTTTGGCCGTGCTCGTCGGTATAGGTATGATGGTAATTGCCCTACGGGCCATTCAGATGTACGGTTGAGGTAGAGACAGCTTATGATGCAAGATCGAAGCGCGGCAGCAGCTACTTGGCATTACCTGGCGACCGTAGACGTGAATAACGGTCGCTACCGGGAGGCTCAATCCAAATTCCGTATGGCTCTGGCCATCCAGCAGGAGGTGGGGGATAGCTATGGTGAAGCCAACACCTTTGCCAACCTGGGCGCCCTGGCGGTCGAACTGGGACAGGCGGAGATAGGGCTGCGGCTGTTCATCATCGGTGTCCTGTTAATGCGGGAGATTGAGCACCCTCACCTGCACGAGGTGGAACAAGCAACCTACCAGCTGGCCCAGAATCTCCAGTACGATGACGAAGACATGAACAGCGCCATCGAAGAGGCCGTGGACGCATACCACGCGGACCAGGGGTGGAGCCTTATCGAAGAGGCGTTTGATGGGGCATATCCGGCCCGGATAGACGCGGTGAGGATAGATGTGTAAGGGAACGCGTGGGATGTGAGGGGAGGCATCCCCCCGCATCGTTGTGGGTGTTCACGGCCCACCTGTATAAACCAGCCACCCGATCATCACGAAGGGATGATCGGGCGAGGCTGCTGGTCGTCCCTCACGTTGAGGCAAAACCCACGTGCCCATAAAGGGGAATGCCGCCACTTCAACTCGATACCGTCCGGGTTGCGCCCAGGAAGGCCATTGCACCTCATACACGTCCTGCATTACATACCCTGCGGGCCACCAGTCGGTGCTCCAGCGACCGGCCCCGGGTGAACGCTTCCATTCCCACACCAGCGTGCCGTCTTCGGCCGTCACGCGCAACACCACGCGCCAGTCCTGTTGTGGAGGGGTGGGAGCAGTCCAATACAACACCGGCCGAGAGGAAAGCTCTGCACCGACCAGGTAAATCTCCCCGAACTGCACGGCCGGTGTCACCGCCACCCCCTGCCACGCCCGGCCGGCATCCGGAGGGGGCGCGTAAGCTGGCCGAATCACGCCCATCAGACCGTACAGTGCCAGACCGCCCATGGCCAGGCCCAAGAGGCTCCCCATGAGGACCTGTCTTCTGGCCGGCAGCCACGCAACGATACCGTAAGCCCACATGCCCAGCAGGGGCACCAGCGCGGGAAAAAGCAATCGCCCCTGGTTGGTTCCCAATGCCACAAGGGAATACCGCCAGATAACCACCACTACCCCAGCAATGGCCAATAACCACACCAGCAAAACATCCCGTTCATCCGCGGGAGCGCGCGGCACGGCCCGGATCAGCCCTATCAACGCCAAGAGGCTCAGGCCGGCCAGCAGGAGATAAACCGGCAACGCCATGGGGATATGGCCGGCGCTCCCGAACTTCCCCCAAAACGACACAAACCACCCTTTCAACAACCACCACGTATCTCCCCACGTCCAAGGCGTGGTGCGCACATCTACCGTTTGACGTACCAAGGGCCAACCCAGGGGATCGCCGTACAGGAACCAGTTGCGGGCAAACCAGGGAAACGTCAGCAATCCCGCAGGCACTCCTAAAAAGGCCAGCACCTGACCGGCGTGTACGAGGGCACAATGTCGGGTTTTGTGCGCGGTGTTGGCCCTTCGCCCCATCCACGCCAGCGCCATAACCGCCGGCCACACGGCCAACGTGCTGACCTTAGCCCAAACCGCGGCAGCCATGGCCAGGGGAGTCCACCAACCTGCCCGCCAGCGCCCTTCCCGATAAAGTGCCATGCCCCCCCAGAGTGCCAGCGTGCTGAAGGCAGCCGCGGCCACATCGTTGTTGACCACACTGCCCATGAACACGAACTCCGGCAAAAAGGCCATGGTCAATGTGCCCAACCATATCACAGCCGGTCGGCGGGGAAACGCAAGGGCCAGACAGCGGTATGCAGCCCATACGGTCAGCGTGCTCAGGAGAACAGACCACCACCGGGCCAGGCG
Organism: Anaerolineae bacterium; assembly: GCA_015490995.1. GTDB lineage: Bacteria > Chloroflexota > Anaerolineae > JAADDB01 > JAADDB01 > S141-23. Next base: position 11,100 of record WFWT01000042.1, read on the forward strand.
AAAGGCCAACGGTCCAGGCCGCCAAGGCCATGCCTCGTACCGGGTGTGAATAAACGAATTCAGAGCATACGCGCGGGTACGCGCCCGCTCGGGACTGAAAGTCACATCAGGATTGGCCCGCAGATACCATCGCGCATCCAGTGTCCCTACCTCCGGTACTGCTAGGGTGGCGACCAAAGCGGCTGTGATGTGGTACAAGGGTGGATGTTTACTTTGCGTTAGCCCCGGATCCTGGGGCAAGCGACGCTCCCGGGCCAAAAACAGGACATACGCCCAATGGTCGGCCTCATCGGGTGCCTCGCCGAGGGGAACTTGCAGGCTGTACAACAAGGTCAACACCATGTGAGCCAGCAATACCAGGCTCAGCCACCTCCGGGCCCGCGTCACTTTGGCACCTCCACCGCACCCAAGGGCACCCGACCATCCCGGTCGGAACGATCTGCCCGCAATGGTTGAAGAGGCATTCCCGGACGGTACACACCGGCAAACAAACGGTACGGCCCTTCCCCGTCAGCCGGCGGGGTCAGGAAATGGAAATCGGGCAGGAGAAAGTTGGGCAGCCACCGGTCCGGGGGGGTGTACACCCCTCCCAAGGGCGCGTCATGCTGGGCCACCAGCTGGCCGCCAGCGTCCACCACATGGACAAACGCGGTGAGGGGCTCAGGAGGACGGCGTATCAACCAGAACAACCGAACCTCCCACGGGCCATCCACCGCAGGAGAGACGTACGCGGCCTCCAGAACGAGGGGACCATAATCGGCTTCGACACGCCGCAGCATGGCCTCCCGCGCGGTCCAGCCTGTCGCGCCGCTTAGCAACAACAACGCCACTCCACCCCAGAGCACCGCCCACACCGGTGACAATTCCCTGCGCCACCACCACCACACCCCAAACACGCCCAACCAAGCGACGGCAGTGACCCCGCGCCCCCACCATACAGCCGGGGTAGGGGCCCATCGCACGCGCCAGGTGCGTTCGCCCGCGGGCAACTGAGCACTTAGTAACCCCAAGTTGGTCACAGGCCGTGTCCTCACCGGTTGACCGTCCACCTCAACCCGCCACGCGGGATAGTAAAACACCCGAAACGTTAACCACGTGTCCCGAGGTGCCATGTAGCGACCACCCCACTCCAGGTATTTGAGACTGGTCAAGTCAAGCGACGTCAACGGTGGTACCGGGGGCACCTTTTGGGGGGTGGTTGCCGAACGGCCAATAGCCCATCGTTGTTCGGTCACCCACTGCGGCAAGAATTCAGCCGTCCACGTGGCACCCACCTGCCCATGACGGGCATCAAAGGCCCACATCATCTCCACGGTGATAGTTTCGGAAGAAATTGTGCGTTCCGGCACGGGAAACTGACCCCAGGCGTACGCAACGAGATATCCGATCAAGGCTATGGCCAAAGGACCTTCCCACCGGAGACGCAGCCACCGGGTGCTCTCTTCCCATACCAAGGCCAAGACCACGGCTAAGGCCGGGGTGAGCAGCGTATACCATCGCCACGGAAATTGTAAGGGAGCCAGCACCGGGGCAATGCCCTCCCACACACCGGCCGTCCAGGTTGTAGAAAACGCGAGGTACCCCAAACTCGCCCCTCCGCTCCAGAGAAGCCCCTTCGAGACCGGCCGTCGTATGACCGCCAGCGCCGCGGCGATCAGCAGCAAGACGCCCACATAGGCCGGCGTGGGGACCGTAGGATCAGCCGGAGCAGGATATGGATACGCGGGCGCGAAGGTAAACATCTGGGTTGGAGCAACCAAATGCCGCAACATCCCGGCCTCGCCACCGCCCTGGCCGATCCCCACCCAGCGCATTTCAACCCACGCGGGAATCGCGTAAAAGCCCGCCAGGGCCACGCCGACCACCACGGTCAGACCTCCCATCAGGCCAGCCGCCCAACGCGCTTTCCACCGCCAGAGGACCCACAGGCTCCCCAATACCCCCAGACTAAGGGCAGCCATCCACGCCGTTAGGTTATGTGTCAGCACCAGCAGGGCCCACATGATCCCGGCACGTGTCACCGGGACAACCCTGTCCCGCCACGGTACCCTGTTACCAGACCACACCCGCAACACCGTCAATGTACTGTCCAGGACAAAAGGCAGCCATACAAAGGCAAAGAACTCAGGCAACGCACCCCGCACCACCAGGTCATACCACCGATATGGGTATACCTGGTAGAACACACTACCCACCAGCGCGGCATAAGGCCGTACCCACCGACGAAGGAAGAGATACATCCCCCCGGCCGAGACACCGTACCCAAGGGCCAGCGCCAACCGGGTAGCAGTGATCACATCCCATCCGGCCAGGTGGAGAAGTGCAGGAGGGTAATAAAAAAGGGGCGCGTAGAAGTTCAACACCGGATAACCGTACCCGAACGCAAAATCAGGAAACCAGCGCGGATACAGAACTCCCCACCGCAGGGCATCGGCCAGAGCACGCACCCGTTGCAGGTGGAAGAATCCGTCAGGTGTCTCCGGCCAAGGCACCGTCAGCACGTACAGCCCCACGGCACTTAGGAGAACCAGCCCTCCGCCGAGGAACGTATCGCGACGGCTCAATCCCTCACCTCGGTATGGCGGCTATCGCCTGCCTGGATCACGTTCCATCTCCCCGGGCTCATTATAGTCGGCAAAACGTGCAAGGGTAATTCTAGACATCAGTGCCGTCCTGGCCAATCGGTCAGATGGGTTTCTGCGCTTCCCCGCGCCATGATACAATGGTTATGTCTTTGTGAAACTGGACTTTTGACAAAGTCCGGTGGCTTGGGGAAGGGAGGAGGGGATCCCCCCACCTACCCCGTACGCCCCCCTCCGGAGGGCAACGTTTTGTGCGTCAACCAGCACTGACAAAAGGAAAGATAAACCTATCACTTGCGAGCCCGGGGCCTGGCACACAACAACAACCACACGCTGGGTAACATGGACGTAGACCCCCGATACAAAGGGACGTGGCATCCCTTATGGTGCCCCGTGTCCAGGAGGAGGTCGACATGACAGCCAATCCCATGGCCTGGGTGGAGGCTTTCCTTAACCATTTGCTTGTACAACGAAACTGTTCCCGACACACCATTGACGCCTATCGAACGGACCTCACCCAGTTGTGTGAATTTTTGGAGCTCGCTATACCGACGTTTGCCCAAGAAGGATGGACGGCCGTTCGCGCAGAGGACTTGCGGTCGTTCCAGGGTTACCTTCACGAGCGGGGATACAGCAGCACTTCCATTGCACGCAAGCTGGCCTCTGTGCGTTCACTGTTTCAGTACTTGGTCACCCAGGAAGTGCTTGACCACAACCCTGCTCGAGGGCTGGAATCGCCGCGGGTAAAACGGAACCTACCGCCCACGTTGAGCGTGGAGGAGATTGACCGGTTGCTGGCCGCGCCGGAGGCTGTGGACGGCCCTAAAGGGTTACGGGATCAGGCCATTCTGGAGCTGCTGTACGCCACAGGCATGCGGGTAGGGGAACTGGCGGCTCTGACCGTGGAGGACGTGGACCTGGAACGCAACGTAGTGCGATGTCGGGGCAAAGGGGACAAGGAACGTGAGATTCCTATCCATGAGACGGCGGCCCGTAAGGTGTGGCAATACCTGCACCACGGTAGGCCCAAACTGCAAAATCAACGCCGTCCCACCCGGGCCCTTTTCCTGAACTACCGGGGAGCACCTTTGACGCGGCAGGGCATTTGGCTTATCATCCGTACGTACGCTCGCATGGCCGGCATCGCCACCCGGGTGACGCCGCATGTCCTGCGGCATTCGGTGGCCACTCACCTGTTACGCCGAGGGGCCAACCTGCGGGAAGTACAAGAGCTGCTGGGGCACGCGACACTCAGCACCACACAGCAGTACACGCAAGTGGCCAACGAACATTTGCGGGAGGTATACGACAACACACATCCACGGGCATGATCACAATGAGCGAACAAATTCCATTTGCTGCGTACGAAGAAGCTGCTACCTACATCCGAGAACGCCTGTCCCAGATCCCGCGTGTGGCCATCACGCTGGGGTCGGGATTGGCGCCATTAGCCGAAGATGTGACCGATGCGACGGTAATTCCCTACGCAGTCATCCCCCATTTTCCCCGGGCAACGGTAGAAGGCCACCCTGGCCGGATGGTCGTGGGTTTGTTGGACAACACCCCGGTGGCCATCATGCAGGGCCGGGTGCACTTTTATGAAGGGTACTCCTTGCCTCAAGTCACCTTTTACGTGCGGGTGTTACACCTGCTTGGCGTGGACACCCTGATCCTGACCAACGCGGCAGGGGGGTTAAACCCCACCTTTCGAGCAGGTGATCTCATGCTCATTGTGGACCACATTAACCTGCCCGGCCTGGTGGGGCATAGCCCTCTCTGGGGGCCCAACGAAGAACGCTTTGGCCCCCGTTTTCCCGCCATGAGCAAAGCCTACGATCGCGAGTTACGTCGTATTGCCTTGGAGGTCGCCGAGGCCTTGAACATCCCCCTCCGGCAAGGTGTTTACGTGGGGCTGGGCGGACCCACGTTCGAGACGCCTGCCGAAGTGCGTATGCTTCGGGCCTGGGGCGGCGACGCGGTGGGCATGTCCACCGTGCACGAGACCGTCGTGGCCGTGCACGCGGGGATGCGTGTCCTGGGTATTTCCACCATCACCAACGTGGCCGTAGACCGTTTGGATGTCGAGGAGACGGCAGACCACGAAGAGGTGCTGGCCACCGGCCAGAGCGTAGCCCCCCGCCTGGCCGCCCTCCTGAAGGGCATTCTGCGTCGCCTGAGCGCACCTGTCGACCGATAACCGGGAGGAGACCCATCCATGCGCATTTTGCTGGAGATTGTCGCCGGGTATGCAAAATGGATATACCTGGCCTGTGTGCTGGCCGCCCTCTGGTACCTGCGGGTCGTCTACGTCGCCCGCAAGGAACGAAAGGCAGCCCTTTTTGCCCTGGAGAAGGAGGCAGCCCGTAATCAGGTGTACTCCGCGGCAGGGGCCACGGTGGCCATCGTTCTTATCCTGGCGGGCACGTACTTTGCCTCTACCCGCCTG
>WFWT01000043.1 GCA_015490995.1 Anaerolineae bacterium
GGTGTGTCTGTTGGGTGGGGTGTTTCCGTGGGTTCAGGTGTGTCTGTCGGATGAGGTGTCTCGGTGGGTTCGGGCGTGTCCGTAGGTTCAGGCGTGTCTGTCGGATGAGGCGTCTCGGTGGGTTCGGGTGTGTCTGTTGGGTGGGGTGTTTCCGTGGGTTCAGGTGTGTCTGTCGGATGAGGTGTCTCGGTAGGCTCAGGTGTGTCCGTAGGTTCAGGCGTGTCCGTAGGGTGAGGTGTCTCGGTGGGTTCAGGTGTGCCTGTCGGATGAGGCGTTTCGGTGGGCTCGGGTGTATCCGTAGGTTCGGGCGTGTGTGTGGGGGAGGGCGTGCCCGTAGGAATTTCGACGGTAGGAATTTCGACGTCCTCGTCATCGGTCTTGGCTGGCGAGTTGTGCGCCGAGGGGATGCCCACATAGATATCGTTACCCCCGCACACACTGACGTCCACGCTCATTTCGTAAATGACCGCCCATTCCCAGTTCCAAGTAGTGTCGTATCCCGGGTACGAGGCCGGCAGGCGAGGCATTGAGGTGCCCCCGCTGTCGATTTCAAACGGCGAGATGTAAGAGCGGTCGTTGGTTCGGGTATTGCCTAAGGTGACGTCCCAGGAGGAGTTGTTGAGATTCCAGGCCAGTGAGCTGGCGGCAACGTATCCCGGTGGTGGGGTGCCATCTCCGTCGTCGCCGTCCACGCCGGAGCGCCAGTCAGCTTCTGTGGGATCTTCATCCTCATCCTCGTCGTAAAGGTAGTCCTGGGACCAGCTCCAGGACTGGCTGTTACACGCCAGTACGATATCGATGTGATCCGATTTGAGAAGGTCTTTGAATTTGTGCTGGTTCCATCCGGCCATTGCCAGGTACGCTGCGTCGGTCCGGGTCTTGCCGAAGACGTTGTCATTAACGGATGGGTCAACCCGCATCAGGAGGTAAAGCGTTGTGCCGGCAAGGCTGTAATACAGTTGGCCGCGTCCGCCGTCTGCCGTTCCTAAGAGGGTGTATTTGCTTTCGTCACCGTAAAATCGTCCATCGACGCTGGGCACGCTGGCTGTGCGGGCGAGCCAGGCCGGAGCGGCGGGAATACGGTATAGCCCCGCCTCTTCCACAGGCCCTGGTGAGGACCTGGGGCCGTCCCCTAGCGCGGTGGTGGTTGTTGTTATCACAAAAAGAGCGATGAATAGGCCGATTATTACCCATCCTGTCTGACGCTGCATGTATGCCCTCCGTTACCTTCCGTTGTGCGCGGACGCGCTCGGTGTCTTCGTTATCAATGCCGTGTGAAATAGGTACAATAAAACACGGCTTGCCGACCGGTCACGGATCTGACAGATCGGCATGTACGTGGGCCGTATGGTTCCCAGAGTCAGCATACCACAAAATAAAGACGGTGGAGCTTACAATTTGGTGACAGTTTTCTGGGCGACTGATAAGGTGCCGGATGTTTCCGGCGGTGGAACGTCAGAAGAGGAGGCGTGCACATGGGAACAGGGGGGTGGAACGTGCAGGTAGCGGTGTTCGTCACCAGTGATGATGCGGTGGTGCTGGCCCGCCGTGCCGGACATGAGGCGTGGGAGGTGCCTGTGGTCACGTTGACCCCCGGTGAGGCGCCGGAGGACGCCGTTCGGAGGGTCGCCAGGGAACAATTGGGGGTGGATGTGCACTGGGTAGAGCTGGCTTGGGCGGACGCGCGGGGCGGGGAGCAGGGACCCACGTTGGTGCTGCACTACACGGCCGAGGCTTCCGGCTATCCCCGACCGGCCGCGGGATGGGAGGAGGCCCGTTTCTTCCAGGTGGAGCACTTACCCCCTCTTGCAGATGAACTGCGCGAGGTGCTTTACCGGACGTTAACAGGCGGATAACGGCGCGACGAGTAGCGGGATAAGAGGTTCGTCCCCTACGGGAAGGAAGGTATAATCTACCGGTGGATGGGGTCTGGGTACATGATCGGCCCAGAGGGGAGAGGGTTAAGTGGATGATGAGTGCCGGTATAAGGAAGCCGGTTGTACGTCGTGTTGAAGGAAGTTATTCTGTTGCTGAAGGAGGCAAGTGAGAAAGGGCAATGCACAAGCTTTCGGTCATTATCCCAGCCTATAACGAGCGACATACCATTGAAGAAATCTTGCGGCGGGTGAAGGAAACACCTATCGATGCCGATTTACACGTGGAAAAGGAAATCATCATTGTTGACGACGGCTCGACAGATGGGACGAGAGAGATTCTGGCCCGCATTGCGGAAGAGCAGCCTGACGTACGGGTGCTGTTTCATGACCGCAATCAAGGGAAGGGAGCTGCCATTCGCACCGCGCTGCGCTATGCGACGGGCGATTATGTGGTGATTCAGGACGCGGACCTAGAATACGATCCCCGGGATTACAGCGTGCTTCTCCGTCCACTGGTGGAGGGAAAAGCGGACGTGGTGTATGGCTCCCGTTTCCTTGGGCCGCATCGGGCGTTTCTCTTCCTCCATTACCTGGGCAACAAGTTCTTGAACTTAGTGACCAACATCCTCTATGATACCATCTTGACCGACATGGAGACGTGCTACAAGATGTTCCGCACGGATGTGATTAAGAGCCTCCCCTTAAAGGCGCGTGGCTTTGAGTTCGAGCCGGAGGTGACCGCGAAGGTGTTAAAACGAGGGTATCGTGTGTTTGAAGTGCCCATTTCCTACAGTGGACGGGATTTCAGTGAAGGGAAGAAGATTCATCCTTGGAAGGACGGGCTGCGGGCTCTGTGGACGTTGATCAAGTACCGCTTTGTGGATTGAGCCACGCGGGAGGCGTGGGAGAGAAGTGGCGGTGACCGTTTTACATGCTACGCCTGCCTTGTGGGTGACTCTGCATCACATGGCTCAGGCCCCGCGTTACAATCGGTGGTTAATCCATCTCATGCGCCCCTTTGTGGGACGTCGCGTGCTGGATGTGGGCTGTGGGGTGGGCACGTTTGTGCCGATGTATCAAAATGCGGAGCTGGCGGTGGCCTTGGATGCCACGCCTGCCCTGGTGGAGGAAGCCCGGCGCCGATGGGGGCATCACGCGCATGTGCGCTTCCTGGTGGGGGATATCACCCACCCAGAGACGGTCCAGGCCCTCCGACGGTACGGGTTTGACACCGTGCTTTTGATCAACGTCCTGGAACACATCGAAGAGGAACGTACCGCGCTGGAGCACCTGACGGTTCTCCTTGAACCCGGGGGCTGCCTCATCGTGTATGTTCCTGCGCAGCCAAGTTTATTCGGCCGTTTGGACGAGGGCCTGGGACATCGGCGACGATATACCCGTCGGGGATTACAACGGTTGCTCGGGGGGGCCGGACTGGAGGTGGTTCTGTGCCGGCCGGTAAACATGCTGGGCATTCTGGGGTGGTGGTGGGATAACATGCTGCGACGTTACGAGGCCATTCCGCTGTGGCAGGTGCGCCTGTTTGACGTGCTGGTGCCGCTCTGGCAGCCTGTGGAAGAGGGCATTCGCCGGTTCTGGTCTGGGTTGCCCGGGTTATCCCTGTTATGTGTGGGGCGCAAACCGGCTGTAAAGGGCGGGACGATATCCATATAACGCGCATCTCACCCTGGGACGGGAGTGAAGGACATCATGGACTACGTCGACACCGGTCGAGGGATAGTTGTGTCTTCCGCCCGTCGGTGGCGCGGACAGGTGTACACGGTGCTGGCCCTGGGGGCTGGCGCGGGCGCCACGTATTTCTTCGCCACCGCCGGACCTATTGATCCCCTGCGGGACGTGTTCTTCAGCTTGGCCGTCGCTCTGGATCTCCTGAGCATTTTCCTTATGTGGCAGGCGGTAACGTACATTTTACCCCCATGGTTGGCCTCGTATGCCCCGTATCGGGTGCGGGTAATTCGTTCACCCGCCCGGGGCTTTACCCTGCGCATCCGCACACCGTTGGCGTCTGGCGTACAGGTGTTGTGGGGGAACAGCACCTGGCGTTATATCTTGCTCCTCCTGGCGGTCACACTTTACGGTGTGAGCATGGGGCTTTTTCTCTTCGGGGGGCGGCCTGTGCTGGTCTATGTAGCCTGGGTGGGTGGCGTGATCACCTTGTTGATGGCTTACGTCCCCCTTCAGCTACCGCGAGGCCGGCCGGCAGTTTGGGAGGGCGTGGCCGTTCTCGCCCTGTTGGCTGTGGGTGGGTTCTTGAGGGCGTATCAGCTGGGTATCTTGCCCCTGCGGGTGCACGGGGACATGGCTTCCGTAGGGTTGCAGGCACGGGCTATCCTGCAGGGGGAGTTTCCGGGATGGTTTGCCCTAGGATGGGCCACCATCCCCATGTGGGGCTTTGCCCACGAAGCGCTGACGATGGCGCTGCTGGGGGATTCGCTCATCGGGCTGCGCGCGAGCGCCGTACTGGGAGGGATGGTCAGCCTGCTAGGAGTGTACGCATTGGGCCGTGAGGCTTGGACCCCGCGCGTGGGGGTGCTCGCCCTGGCCGCGCTGAGCATCGATGTGGTGCACATTCACTTTAGCCGTATCCCTTCGTACATCGACCCGGTGCCCTGGATGGTGTGGGCACTGTTCTTCCTGGTACGGGGATACCGACGACGTTCGGCCTTTCACTGGGCTCTGGCCGGCATAAGCGCGGCGGTGGCCAGTAACATGTACTTTTCAGGACGGCTTATCCTGCCCCTGATGGGCCTTACCCTTCTCTACCTGTATCTCTTTCACCGCCGCGGCTGGTACGCCAACCGAGAAGGGATTGTTGTCCTGGGATTGGCCTTCTTTCTGACCTTGGGACCGATGCTCATTACTATCGTGCGTGATGTGCCCGCGTACACAGCCCGGTTTCGCTTTGTGTCGTTGTGGGATCCGGGGGTGTATCAACATTTGTTGAACAAATACCAGGCCACCACGATGCGGGAGGTGGTGGTTGAGCAACTCCAGCGTACGTTGTTGACCTATCAGTATTTCGGCGACACGTCCACCCAGTTTGGTTTTCCTTACCCCATGTTGCACGCGGGCTTGGTGCCCTTCTTCCTGGTGGGTGTCGGGGTGATGACCGGCCGGTTGCGTCATCTGGGAAACGCCATAGGGACAGGCTGGCTGGTACTGGGGTTGTTGTTAGGCGCCGTGTTGACGGTGGATGCTCCCTTCTGGCCGCGGTTGGTCATCATCACACCGGTCAACGCGCTGGCGGTTGGGGTAGGGATGGTGTGGGTGTGGGATGTGCTCGCGGGGGATGAACGCCGGTTGCGCGCTGTACTGGCCATTGGCTTCGTGGTTCTCCTGGCATGGGCTGGTTGGCAAAACTGGTACCGATACCGGCCGGAAATGAGCGCGGTGGCCGGGGAAAACGATTTTGCCGCCCGCTTCATGCTCAGCGTGCAAGATCGTGTGCCCTGTTTTGTGGCCCGTACCCGTTCTCTGGACGAACGGGAATTCCGGTTTCTCCTGGGTGATCGAGAGGTCATCGCCCTCAGGCCGAACCGTTGGGACACCGACCTTCAGCAATGCGTGCAACGTCAAGGGGTGGTGGTGGCCTTGCCCCTGGACCGCGCGTGGATAGAGGACATCCGGCAACGTATACCGGGTGGGCGGTGGGAAGAGATTCGTGGTCCACAGGGAACCCCTTCCCTCATTGTTTACTGGCTTCCTCGGTAAAGGGCAGGCCCTGCCACCGGGGCACCTCACCGGACGGATACAGGCATCCGTTTTGATGGGCCGTTACGTATGAGCCCAAGGAGGGAATCGTACGAGAATTTCATCGGCCTGTCAGGGGGCATAGCGGTGGGGATGCCCCCCCCGGTGTCTCGGCTGAGCGGACGTGTGATGTGATCGCGCCTGCAAGTGCACGATGGGTGCGGATTCTAAGGATATCCTTGCGCTTTGAGGGAGGGGGTTACCATGAAGATGCGTTGGCTTTTGATATTCGGGCTCCTGAGCCTTGTCCTGGCCGGATGTGCTGCCTCTGCTGCCTGGCCGGCCCCCGTAACGGTGGAACGTGCCACACCCGTGTCCCGCGAGGTTACCCCTCCACCCCTTACGTCCTCTCCCGGTGCTTTAGCCGCGCTGGAAGATGCCCTGGCGACGGTGTACACCAATGTCGCGCCTTCCGTCGTTCACATTCGGGTCTTGCGCGACACATCAGGTCCCGTACTCGGCGAAGCAGTGTCTACCGGGTCCGGGTTTGTGTGGGATAAGGAGGGCTACATAGTTACCAATAACCACGTGGTGGAGGGTGCTCGTCGGATATGGGTGACCTTTGAAGATGGTTGGCGTGTGCCTGCCGAGGTGGTCGGGACCGACCCAGATAGCGATCTGGCGGTTTTAAAGGTGGACGTAGACCCGGAACGGCTGCATCCCATAGAGGTAGGGGACTCGACACAAGTGCGGGTGGGCCAGATCGCTATCGCCATCGGCAATCCTTTTGGCCTTAAAGGTACGATGACCGTGGGCGTGGTGAGCGCGTTGGGGCGTGTGCTGCCCACCGAGCCGGATCGCCCCGGCCCCCGTTACGTGATACCGGATGTGATCCAGACAGACGCCGCGATTAACCCCGGCAATTCGGGCGGCGTGCTGGTGGACTTGCAGGGCCGGCTTATTGGGGTGACGTCGGCCATCATCTCGCCGGTACGGGCGTCGGCCGGCATAGGGTTCGCCATTCCCTCCGTGATCGTGAACAAGGTGGTCCCCAAGCTCATTCAGCAGGGATATTACGAACATCCGTGGATAGGCATCGGTGGCGTCACCCTTATGCCGGCACAGGCTGAAGCCATGGGGTTGCCTGCCGAGCAACGAGGCGTGCTGGTGGTGAGTGTGACGCCCGACAGCCCCGCGGATAAGGCCGGACTGCGCGGCAGTGACCGACGGATTACCGTGGATGGAGAAGAATTCCCCGTGGGCGGGGATGTGATTGTGGCCGTTGACGGACAAACGGTGGCAACCTTTGACGATCTGGTCACCTACCTCGCCCGGTATACAGAGGCCGGCCAGGAAATTACACTGACCATTTTACGGGATGGCCGGTCGCAGGACATCCCCCTGACCTTGGGGGCGCGCCCACGACGTGATGCAAGGCAAGGGATGCGCCCCTCGGCACGCCCCCAAGTCTGGCTGGGCATTCGAGGTATCACGCTCACGCCGGACCGCGCGCAGGCGCTGGATTTGCCTTCGGACCTGCGGGGGGTCTTGGTTGTAGAGATCGTACAAGGTAGCCCCGCGGATAAAGCCGGGCTGCGAGGTGGGTATAAGCCTGTGGAAGTAGATGGGGTAACCATCCCGGCCGGTGGCGATGTTATCGTGGCTTTTGATGGGCAGCCCGTGACCGACATAGAGACGTTGCAAAGTTACCTGGCAGAGGCAGAACCCGGTCAGAAGGTGAGGCTCACCGTGTATCGGGACGGGGAAGAGGTGGATATCACGGTGACGCTAGAGCGTCGGCGGGGTCGTCCGGAACGGCATCGACCCTGAACGGCGGTCGTTTGGGGAGGTTAACCTCCTCCGGTGAGGGAAGACGCCGCGCTCCCCCACCGGAGGAGGGGGCCCTATGCCGACATGGTGGGTAGGTGACTGAACGTCAGTCGTGCGGCGGTTCAACCGGGGTGTCGGTGCCTTTCAAGCTGTTGAGTAAGGCCTCTGCTTGGTGACGGCCATCTTCGTCCTGCGTGAGCCGCAAGTAGGCTTCCAGGTCCGCGATGGCCTGTTCGCGCTGATCGAGTTCGATGTAAGCCACAGCCCGGTTAAAGTAGGGGGCAGGCGTTTCCGGGCTGATTTCGATAGCTCGGGTGAAGTCGGCGACGGCTTCTTCTGGTCGATCTGTTTTGAGGTAAAGAACACCCCGATTGAAGTAAGCTGCCAAGGAGTTGGGGGCCAGGGTCAGCGCTTGAGCCAAGTCCTTTTCCGCCAGGTCGTTAATGTCCAAGCTAAGGTATGCTTGAGCCCGGTTAATGTAGTTAGCCGGTTCTTGGGGGTCCATTTGAATGGCTTTGTTGAAATCCTCGATGGCACGAGAGGGCCGATTAGAGAGGAGGTACAGGCTACCTCGTGCGGCATAGGCCTGCGGGAAGTGGGGCGTGATCTCGATAGCCCGGGTAAGGTCTTCGATACCCGCTTGGACATCGCCCTGTTCGGCCCGGATCAGCCCCCGGTAATAGTAAGCATCGGCCGCGCCCTCCGGGTTGGCCGCGATGGCGACGTTGAGGGCCTCCAGGGCGCCCTCCACATCTCGGGCGCGGGCTCGTTCCAAGGCGAGGGCCACAAAGTCGTTAGCCACGTCGTCGCGCGTGGTGGTCGGTGAGGATCGCGATTCAAGGGTGATGTACGCGAGGACCAGCGCGACCAGCAATAGGATTGCCCCCCCGATGGACCACATCCGGCGTTCGCCTCGCAACAACGTAAGCGTTCGTGTGCTGTTCATGGGCCTATCTCCTTCCGGTCGGGCCAGAGTGTTCGGATAGTGGCGGTGACCTTGCCGGGATCACATTCCTGTAGACCGACACACCGGCCCGCGTTCAGGGGGCCGGTGTGTCGGCCTGTTAAGCTCATGGCCGGGTCCTTATCGCCGCCGCAGGAGGAGCACTACCCCGCCGCCCAGGATGAGCCCCACTACGCCCACGGCGATCAGATACGCCCATGGGAAGGGAGGTGTCGGTGGTGTGGGAGATACCGTCTCCTGTTGTAAGCGTGCTACTTCGTTCTCCAATTGGGTGATGCGCGCCTTAGCCAGCTCGGCCTCGGCAATCGCCTGCTTGCCCGCCACCGCGTCCCGAATGACCTGGTTCATCACCCGGATGTGTTCTTCGTTCGAGGCTACCCGACCGTACGTTGCTATTACCTGATCGGTCCAGAAGGTGGGATCGGCCATGTTTTGGTGGCAGCCCATGCACACCCCTACCCGTTCCATGCGAGTGCGTTGGTCTTCGGTGAGGGGGCCAGACTTGGGCCAGTGGGAGCCTACGGTCATGAGTTGTTCCCCTGTTTCAGGATCGACGATCTGGCTCCAGTCCATGGGCAGGTCAGGAATGGCCTCAAGCTGGACCTGCACGTTTTGCGGGATAATCTCTCCCTTCGCGGTGGCCAAGTCAATAACGCGAGGTTCGGTATAACCTTTGAGGAACTTGCCGCCCTGATAGCCATAGCCTAGGGCTTTGGGATCGCTGTGGCAGGATTCACAGGTGCGTGCCTTGCGGCCCGCGGTGTGCGGCTGGACCGGTGCCATGTCGATACCCCGCTGGCCTTCCGGACCGGCTCCCTCGGTGTTCGGCGGGGTGCGACCGATAACGTTGTGGGCCACCGTCTGGCCATCTGGGCCGATCACGGTGTACACCACCTGGCATCCTGGGATAAGCGGTGTGACCCGCCCTTCACCGTTGATGCCCAGGATGGGATCTTCCCATCGCAAATATCCTCTGCCTTCCACGATCTTGCCGGGCAGCTTCAGGTCGTAATTGATGACCCCTTGTTCTTTATAAGCTTGGCCAATGGCCAGCCAGTCGGTGCCTTCTTTACCCTCGGAGTAGTCCACGGTAACGTGACATCCGTAACATTGAGGTGCCCAGTCCGAATGGCACGCGTAGCACTCCATTTTGTCCATGTGGGCGTTAATTTTGTCCATGGCTACTTCCGCGTCCGGGCTCTTCCAGGTACCCTGCTGTTTGATGTTTTTCAGGAGGGGGACTTTAAATTCGAGGCCTGAGGCGGAGTAGAGGATGACCTCATTCCCCCGGCGGATCACGTTGCCAAAGGGGTTGCCCCGCGCGGTCAGGAGGTAGCCGTCCTCCGGATCGTAGACGGTGCCGTCCTGCAGGTTGCGCGGTAAGGTGTTAACGGTGCCGCGCGGTTTTTGGGCTAGTGTGCCCATTTCCTCCGGGCTCAAGAGTTCATCACCATAGCCAAGAGGGAGCTCCCAGGGGTACTTGTCCGGCGTGCCGTGGCAATCGGCGCATTCGATCTCCACCTGGGCCAGGGTGGTGCCGAAGATGGTGCCGTCACCGTGCACGTCAATGCTGGTGTGGCAGTCCTGGCACAGGAGGCCGCCCTCCGGGTTTTCCGGCCGGCTCTGTACTTCGTGATGCAGGTCTTCCTTGATGAAGAGATAGTTCTTTGTGTGGAGTTTGGGCTGTTTGCTCCCGTCGGCTGAAAAGGGCGTGCCGTACGGGAATTCCATAATCCCCTCATAGCTCACACCGATGCGTTTGCCGCGGTTGTGGCAGGAGTTACACGTCTCTATCGGGATGCCCGAGTATTCCACGTCCCCGACTTTGACCTTGGCGTCGCGAGTGGCCTGGATCTGGTGAGTCAAGAGGTGGCCAGGTTCGTCCTTAGGGATGGTGGGATCGTTGCCCTCGTAGAAGCCCTCGTTGCTGTAGGGGATGTGGCACGCGGAGCAGCCGGTGCCCCGGTAATCGCCGCGCTTCAACCGTGGGGGCACACCGACGTGACAGCGCTGGCATTGGTTGCGCTGATAGGTAAACGCAGCCAGAGAAGGATCTTGCACAATTTCCTCCACACTGGGGAGGGGGAGGGCCTCTACCTGTTGGGGGAATTGGTCGGGATAGGCGGCGATGAGTTTTTCCATGTACGCCTTGTACTTCTCGGTGCCGAACATGGGGGTGGGGCCGTCTGTGTCGTCCAAGCTGTAATTGGCGTACTTGACGGTATAGCCTTCACCGTACTTGCCTTTAACGCCCCAGGCCCATAGGTTGCCCTGTATCTTGCCTGCCTCGGTGTTCATCAGGGACAGGCGGAGAGCATAACCGTATCCGACGTGACATTTCCCACACGTTTTGTCCACGATCCAGGGATTGCCCGGGTCGGGGTAGAATTCGCCCTCCGGGCCGTGGGCTTCTTCAGCTGTGGTTGCTTGTGGGTTGCCGCCGTGGCAGGTGGTACACTCACCCAGGGCCCGAATCTGTTTCATCATCTCACTTTCAGGATCGCGGATGGGTTCGATGCCTTGATGGCATCCAGCCGAGGTGCAGTTTTCCGGTGGTGCCTGGGGGAGATCCCGGGAAACGGACCGGGGGGTCAGGTTACGTGCGGGGGTATCCGCTTCCACCTGACGCATGAATAGCCAGGTGACGCCGGCGATCAGGGCGAGCAGTACAAGGAGAACAAGCATACCTTTACGCATCACATCACCCCCTTCCTAACGCATGGTTCATGCAACCCCCACGGATCAGACCATGGTCATTTTCATCGTACCAGCGGGAAGGGGGTGAGGGAACACCCTGGGGAGTGATTTTGAAAGCTCGCCCGCGCGGGCGAGCTTCAGCGGTCTAAGCCGTGCCGCACGGCCCAGACCGCAGCCTGGGTGCGGTCGGAGACCCCTAATTTCTGGAAGATGTGGCGTACGTGCGTTTTGACGGTGTTGATGGAGATGTGCAGAGTGCGGGCGATGTCCTCGTTGTTCAGACCGGCTGCGATCAGCCGGAGGATGGCTTTCTCCTGTTCGGTAAGGGGCTCTACGAGGTCGTCGTCGGGAGAGGGAGTGGTTGACACTTGGGCGCTGACCGCGCGCAGAGCCTGTTGGAGCAGCGGATAGTCCACCAGGTAATCGCCCGCTACCACAGCCCGAATGGCGCGCACGATCTGGTCCGGTTCCGCTTCTTTGGTGAGGTAACCGGCAGCGCCCAGGGTGATGGCGCGAGCCATGTAACCGGGGTTGGCATAGGTGGTCAGCATGATCACACGTACGTCAGGGCAGCGGTGCTTGATCTCCTCCAGCGCTCGCAGGCCGTCCCCATCAGGCATACGGATGTCCAGCAGCACTACATCGGGCCGTAACGTGATCACGCGAGCCACTGTTTCTCGACCGGAAGCGGCCTCTCCGATCACGTCCAGGCCGGCCCGTTCCAACACCGCACGTAGACCTTCACGAACCACCGCATGGTCATCCGCGATGAACACCCGAATGCGTTTTTCCGGTGCGTTCATTTTCCTGCCTCCTCGTCGACCGTAATGTCGGTCGGCGCTCTCAAGGGGAGCACCACATGTACTGTGGTGCCGTTGCCCGGCCGACTGACTACCGTGCAGGTTCCTCCCAGTAGCTGGGCACGCTCCTGCATGCTCACCAGTCCCAGGTGTTGGGTGGTGTCTACCTGGCTCGGGTCGAACCCGCGCCCGTTATCCTCAACGTCAATGAGCAGCCGATCTCCGTTGACCGTGATGCGCAGGTGAACGGTATCCGCGTGCGCGTGTTTGTACGCGTTGTTGAGCGCTTCTTGTACGATGCGGAAAGCCGTCAGTTCGGTGGTGGGGGAAAGCTGTGGGAGGGTGTCGGGCATGTCCAGGTGGACCGTCCAGCCTGCGTCTGTGGCCAGCTGGTACGTCAATGCTTCCAATGCGGGGAGCAGGCCCAGTTCGTCCAGGAGCGCGGGACGGAGGCCTTCCAGCAACCGCCGCGCTTCTTGAATCGCCTCTTTCAAGTGGGTGATGGCCCGGTCGAGCGTGGTGAGTTCCTCCTGGGAGAGGGTTTCCCGGTCCAGGAGATGACTTAGTTGCAGCCGCACTCCCACCAGGCGCGGGATGAGTCCATCATGCAGGTCGTAGGCGATGCGGCGTCGCTCCTCTTCCTGGGCGTGGATCAGGCGTTCGATCAGGGCCTGGAGCTGGCGTTGGTGGCTCGCCAGGCGGGCGTACAGGTCCGTGTTGTCCAGTGCTACGGCGGCCTGCATGGCCAATGCGCTCAGCAAATGGCCTGAACCCGCCTCCCGCAGGCGGGGGCTGTCCCCGTAAATTTCCAGCGTGCCCACGTGGCCACGTGGGGAGATGAGGGGAGCACAGCACATGTAGGCTACACCGTTCTCCCGGGTGATCTGGGCGATGCGCCATGTACGACCTTCCACCGCGGCCGCGCGAGTGCGATGGGCGGGTGCCGTCAAGGCCAGCTGTTGCCATGCTTCTTCGCCTTGCATCGCCTGGGGCCGTTCCGGCCAGGATCCTTCCTCCTGAAGGGTTATGGCCGTCGCACGTGCAGGCAGTAGGGTGAGCGCGGCCTCCAACGCTCGGTCGAGCACCTGTTCCCTGCGCAAACACGCGGTCAGGGTGCGTGCCGTGTAATGCAGGCGGGAGAGGCGGGTAATGTACAGTTCCAGCGTTTGGGCCGTTTCGTTAAACGCGCGGGCCAGCATTTCCAGCTCATTGTGGGTGCGGATAACCACCGGACGATATCGACGTTCGACGGCAAACCGACGCACGGCTTCACTGAGTTGTTGTATGGGCACGGTAATGTGCCGGGCCAGGAGGACGGCCAGCATCCAGGCCGCGAACAGCGCAACGATGAGAATGCCTCCCGCCGTGGCCCGGAAGGCGTACACCGAAGCGAAGAAGGTCGCGCGCGGGGCCACATAAAGGAGCACCCAGTACCGTCCCGGGTCGTCCGTGTTGGGGAATACGGGCACGTGGACGATCACCCGGTCCCCTTCATTGATGACGCCGGGTTCAGGTCGGAGGATGCGAGGCCATTGGCGGGGAAATTCTACTTGCACCCGGTAATTGTGGGCCAGGTCCCAGGGATGTCCCCAGGTCTTGGTCGGGTCCGGGTGTACCATGTAGTACCCGTCCTGGTCGGCCAGGGCAGTGGCATCTGCGCGTTGGCCCTCTGTCACGTACTGGAGGAATTCGTCCGCATACAGGTTCAGGATCACGATCCCGGCGCGTTGCCCGTCGGGGTAAAACACCGGCGTCGCGTAGCGAATGACCGGCGTGTAGGGAATTTCCACCTGCCCAAATTCCCGGTTCAGGTCCACCGGTGAGACGTATACCGCGTTGGGAGGCAGACGCATAGTTTCCAGGAAGTAATAGCGATGGCGTTTGGGTTGGAGCTGGCTGGGGGGGACGATTTCTACCTGTCCGTAGCGCACGTTGACCCGCACAATCTCCAACCCTTCCTCGCCGATGTAACGGAGCTGGTAGTATTCCGGATGTGTCCGGCCAAAAGCCGCGAATTCCTTGGCCAGTTGTTCACGCCAAGCTGTGATGGCTTGTTCATCCCGTTGTTGGCGGGCGAGCAACAGGGCTTGCAGGGCATCCAATTCCGCCAGGTAAAGGACGTCGTCGCGCACGCCGGTCAAATACGTCTCAATGCGACTGGCCCGCTGGTTCAAATCGGCCTGGACTGCTGTGATGGCTTGCTTGCTGAGGATGTCACTGGTGAGGAACTGACCGTACAACGCGGTGGTAAGCAGGGGCACGAGCACCACCAGGAGAATGCCGGCGATATATGTGCGCTCAATGCTGTTGAAAAGGTATCGTCGCCACAGGTTGAGCATCCTTGCGCCCCCATGTGTTCCCGCGAGAGAGTGTACGCGGGAGAGGGGGAAGTCGGCAAAATGGCGTTTGGAGGATGACGTGCAGCGACAAGAGCGTCATACCAGCGTGATGTGACCCGGCGGCCCGTCCACAACATGGCCGATCACGGCCGCTGCAGGCGTAGCACGCTGGCGCAGGGCATCCACGAGGGCCTCTGCTTTCTCCGCGGCTACTGCAATGAGCAGACCGCCGGACGTCTGGGCGTCGTAGAGGAGGGCACGCACGTGGTTGGGCACCGCGGACGGCCACGTGACCCACCCGTGGGCTTCCAGGTAGCGCTGGTTGGTCCGCGTGCCTCCCGGGAAGATATCTTGCATCGCGTAGGCCCACGCTGCTTCCAGAACAGGAACTTGTTCTACTACAACCTCTGCAGCAACCCGGCTGGCCAGCAGGAGTTCGTGCAGGTGGCCCAACAACCCGTAACCGGTGATGTCGGTGCAGGCGTGAACCCCCACTTCGAGCATGGCCTCCTTTGCCGGGGCGTTCAGCGTAGCCATGATTTCTACCGCTGCCGTGATGTCTGCTTCACGGGCTTTCCCTTGCTTGATCGCGGTGGTAATGGTCCCCATACCCAGGGGTTTGGTGAGTACCAGTACGTCGCCCGGCCGGGCTCCCACATTGGTGATGAGACGGTCAGGGGCGACGACTCCGGTGACGACTAGGCCATACTTAGGTTCTGCATCGTCGAGGGTATGGCCCCCCAGAATCACCACACCGGCCTCTTGCGCCTTGTCCGCTCCGCCCTGGAGAATGCGCACCAAAACCTCGGTGGGTAGCGCGTTGACAGGAAATCCCACAATGTTCAGGGCAAAGAGCGGGTCGGCCCCCATGGCGTAGATATCGCTCAGCGCGTTAGCAGCCGCAATCCGCCCGTAATCATAAGGGTCATCCACCACCGGGGTAAACACGTCCACACTCTGCACAACGGCGAGATCCGCGCGCAAACGGTAGACCCCTGCGTCGTCAGGCAACGCGGTGCCCACCAGGACATCGGGGTGGTTCAATTGTGGTAATTGGCGCAGCACCTGCGCCAGGTCCTCCATGTGGACCTTGCTGGCTCAACCGGCGCAGCGCACCAACGACGTCAACCGTACCTGGGTCATCACCCCTTGCCTCCTGTTTCACCCACAGGGGCTCTCATACTCAAAACTTTTCATCCGGTTGCCATCAGGCCGACAAGCAGATGTCGGCTCCGTCCCGCCTGTGAGATGATGCCATATGGTTCCTTTTGGGGTAAAATTCAAGGGAGCAGTGGGCACGCCTCGCCGCCCTCACTAACATGCCCTTTGCCCGCCTCTGGGATTGTCCGTCCGCAGTGACATGCCGTAACTGGATACCGGACTATGCACTTGGACGCGCTGATCAAAACGTTGAGCGCTCTGCATCGGGCCTTCCGACGGGCGTTTCGCCGGCCTGCGTCAGCCGTGGTGGGCGCGGGGTGTGCGGTGCCCCTTCTGGGCGAACACACGGCATCTTACGGCGGGGCAACGTTGGCTTTAGCGGGTGACCACTATTTGTACCTGGCCGGCCGCCCTCGCGCGGATGAGCGACTGCAGGTCCATCACGTGAATCAAGGGCACACCGTGCAATTTACTCTCGACCGGGCGGGACCGGCATGGACGCAGCCGTTGGTCGCGTTAGCAATGGCCTGTCGGAATGCGGGATATACCGTGTGTGGCGTTGACGCCGCGTTTATCCTCCCCACCGGTTGGACCACGGAGGATAGGGGATGGGAGATATCGCTGGCCGTTGCCATGGTGTGGCTGTGGCGGGAAGTGAAGGAGTGGTCCACCTCGGCCGTCGATTTGGCCCGACAGTTGTCAGGGGATGTCTCTCTACCCCCGCCCCGGCGAGAGGAAATACGGGTGCTTCTCTTAGGGCGGCAGGGGCAGGTCACTTACGTGGAAGATTATGCTCACCATCAGAGCTGGTATCCCTGGCCACGGAGCATCAGTGTAGTGCTCGCAGACGTCAGGGCGGCAACCGCTCCAAGTGAGGCGGAGCGAGAACGTCAGGAGCAGGCGCTCGCGACAGTTCTTCAATCGCTACGAACCCTAGCGGATATAGATACCCCTTTGGCCAGGATGACCCCTGACATGCTCACAGCGGTGCGGCAACGCTTGAAGGCAAGTGAGGGGTTCCTGCTCGAACACCTGCTGTCCGAACAGGAACGGGTGCAGCGGGCACTGCGTGCCTGTGTGGCCGACGATCCGGCGGTCCTCGGGGCGGTGTTAAACGAGTCGCATATCAGTGCGCGCGACGTGCTGAACGTGGTTCCCTCGGAGGTGGATGCCCTTTGGCAGGCTTTAAACGCGGCTCCTGGATGTTACGGTGCACGTGCCGCGTGGTACTTTGCTCCAGGGCGGGTGGTAGCTCTGTTTTCCCCCCGCACGGTGAAGGAGGCCTTGACTCAGGTGAGCGAACAGGTGAGACAGGAACATCACCTGATGGCAGCCTTGCGTGTAGTCGAACCTGCCGACGGCGTGCTTTCTCTGTAAGTGGCGTCGGCTTCCGGGGAGGGGAGCCTTTATCCGCGGGCCACGGCCAGGGCGAGCAGCCCAACGCCATATCCTACCTTAGTGCCTCGTAGGCCCCAGGGAACAGCGCGTTCGAGGGGGAGTCGCCAGGCTAAAATGGCCAGCAAAAGCAGGTATCCTGTCCACACATTGCGGGCCAGTCCTGCATGAGAGGTGACGTTAGGCCAAACCAGTAAGGTTAATCCCGCAGCGAAACCCAGGCAGAGTCCATACAACCGTACTGCGGTGTGCGGTCCCCAACAAGCGGCTACCGTCCGCGTGCCCATGAGTCGATCTCCAGGGACATCCTCGGCGGTTTTTAGGATTTCCCGGCCGGTGATGAACAAAGCGACCACCGTGGCTGGCCCGAGCAGGTCGAACGGGGCGTTTCGTAGCCAGCTCCCGGCTATTAGCGCGGCGCCTGCCAACCCGCCGATGAGGATGTTGCCGACCAGAGGGCGATGTTTGGCCCAAGCGGAATATCCCCAGAGGGCTGCCAATACGGTCACCGCGATCAGCGGTCCCCACCAGATCACCGTTCTCGCCGTCAGTATTGCGCTACCGGCGAGGAGAATGATGCCTCGGCGGGCAGCAGCAGGTGACACAATCCCCGTTACCAGTGGGCGGTGGGGCTTGTTTATCCGGTCTGCCGGGAGATCGTATAGGTCATTGATTACATAGCCGAAGACGGTGAGACACCACAGGCTTAAGGCCGCCCACAACGTGGGGGAAGGCCATCCCGTGGGCGTCCACGCGCCCAAGAGTAACAGGGCCGTAGCGGCCAGACTGTTGCTGGGCCGGCTCAGGTATACCCATCCTTTCAGTTGAGCCATCGGAGAGCGAGCCGTCATTTCGTTTCGGTCGGTTGGGTGAACGTGGTCCACGCGTGGACGTGCTGAATTGAGGTGTTCAACGTCAGGTAAACCCATTTTTCTGCTTTGGCCCAAAGGAGTTCGTGAGCAATAAAGAACATCGCCCAGCGGTAAAGGAATTATCCCGCCAGGCGATGACATGGTTACGAGTAAAGCGTGTACCTTGTCCGGAACATATGGGTCGATTTCAGGCGGCGGGTACTTGCGCGGGTACGTCTAGGCGCACACTTTCGTCCACCGGACTCGTGGTAAAGATGTGTTCGAATTCGGCCCCGTCGATGGTTTCCACTTCCAGGAGACGTTGGGCCACTGCGATGAGGGCCGCCTTGTGACGCATAAGCGCACGCTTGGCTCGGTCGTACGCCTCTTCCACAATTCGCCGCACTTCGTGGTCAATCTCGCGGGCGATCTCCTCGCTGTAATTGCGGCGTTCAGCCAGTTCCTTGCCCAGGAAAACGAGCTGATCGCGTTCGCCCAGGTTCATGGGGCCGAGACGTTCACTCATGCCGTACACCATCACCATGCGTCGGGCAAGTTCGGTCACCCGTTCCAAGTCGTTGGCCGCGCCGGTGGTCACCTCGCCAAAGATAAGCTCTTCGGCCGCACGCCCCCCTAACAACCCGGCTAGGTGAGCCTTATAACGCTCCCGGGAGGTCAAGGTGCGGTCCTCTGGGAGAGGTAAAGTATACCCACCGGCCATGCCGCGCGGGATAATGGTGACCTTCTGGATAGGGTCGTTGCCCGGAATGGCGCGCATCACCACCGCGTGGCCGGCTTCGTGGTAAGCCACGATCTCCTTTTCTTCCGGACGAATAATGCGGCTACGGCGTTCGGGGCCGAGGGCGACACGTTCGATGGCTTCCAACATTTCTTCCATGGTGATGACCCGCTTGTTGCGACGGGCCGCAAGGATGGCCGCCTCGTTGACCAGGTTCTCCAAATCCGCCCCCACAAACCCCGGCGTCAACC
>WFWT01000044.1 GCA_015490995.1 Anaerolineae bacterium
CCGGCATCGGCACCACCAGCGCAGTGGGATGTTTCCCGGGCGGGGCGAGTCCGTACGGGGTGGAGGAGATGAGCGGCAATGTGTGGGAGTGGACGCGGAGTTTGTGGGGGAAAGACCTGTTTCAGCCCGAGTTTAAGTATCCGTATGATTTAGCTGATGGGCGTGAGAATTTGAACGCGCCGAGTAGTGTTCTCCGCGTGGTGCGCGGGGGTGCGTTCTACAACTATCGTAGGCTCGTGCGTTGCTCGTTCCGCTACTGGTACATCCCCCACCTCAGGTACTGGCACTACGGGTTTCGTGTCGTCCTCTCCCCATTTGTCACTGAATTCTGAACTCACTGATCACTGAACTACTGAGAGGGGGGAGTCCAGAGGGGCCCTCACCCTCTCCCCTGGCCCCTCTCCCTCTCCCAAGGGTCGGGAGAGGGAGAGGGGGGAAGACATTAATTGTGTACGGAGGATTTGGTGATGAGGGGCAGGGATCACCGTACGTTTCCCCGCATTCGGGGGACGTCGCCGCTTATTCAGCAGCGGGCGCGCGAGTTACGTCGGCGGGCGACGGAGGCGGAGCGGGTGCTGTGGGAGCGCCTGCGTAACCGGCGTCTGGGCGGGTTGAAGTTTCGGCGTCAGCATCCGTTGGGGCCGTACATTGTGGATTTTTACTGTGCCGAACACCGGCTGGTGGTCGAGGTGGACGGTCCGATTCACGAAAGGCAGAAGGAGCGCGATGCCCTGCGCGCCCAACACCTGGAGGCGTACGGCTACCGGGTGCTGCGTTTCAGGAACGAGGAGGTGTTGACGGACATTGAAGCGGTTTTGGCGCGGATTCTGGCCGCGTGTGGGAAATCCTCGTCCTCTTCCCAAGCCGGCGAGGAGGGTGGGTGAGGGCGACCAAATCGCCCCCACAAACGTCGCGAGAGCGTTCGGAAACTCAATGATTCTATGTTGGCCTTCCGGTTCCCCCTCGCAGACGAATAGTACGAGGAGACCGGCCCGTTGCCCCTCTCCCTCTCCCGAATTTGGGAGAGGGAGAGGGGATGGGGAGGGGGTGAGGGCAGCGTGCGTCCGGAACCGGCGCAAGGCGGTGTTCTCCGGGTGAACGGTGAGATGGATGGCCGTGCTTTGTGAAACGCGGCGAGGCGTACTATAATGGGGCGCGGTTCCTCTGTGGTGGGTGGTACGGTGAGAGCACGGCACCCTTGAGGCGCTTATGAGCATCCCATCCCCCTTTGAGGCCAAACGAGAACAGGAGGCCGCATCGACACAGACCGCCCCGCGGGAGGTGTGGGTGGTGACCCCGTATGGGTGGGCCACCACGTGTACAGACCTGCCCACGGTCACCGTGTTGGTGCCGGTCCTCAACGAAGCCGCGTATCTGCCCCGGTGTCTGGATTGCATCTTCCGGCAAGATTATCCTCCTGACCTCATCGAAGTGCTGGTCATCGATGGAGGCTCCACCGACGGAAGCCGGGATATAGTCACCCTGTATCGACACCGCCACCCCAACTTGCGGCTGTTGGTCAACCCTGAGGGGTGGATAGGGTACGGCCTGAACCGGGGATTGCGGGCCGCAACGGGGGACATTGTGGTGCGCGTGGACGCGCACACCTTCATCGCGCCGGACTATATCCGCCGTTGTGTGGCTGCACTCCGGGCAGGGCAGGCCACCGTGGTGGGGGGAGTCTTCCAACCCATGGGAGAGACCCCCACGGGCCAGGCGATCGCAGCGGTTATTGCCCACCCCCTGGGGGGCGGGCCGGCTCCCTTCCGTCACGCCCGGCGTCCTATGTGGGTGGACACGGTGTACCTGGGCGCGTGGTGGCGGGAAACGCTCCTCCAGGTGGGCGGGTTCAACGTCTCCCTGGCCGCGAACGAGGATTTTGAGCTGTGTTATCGACTGCGCCGGCGAGGGGGGCGGGTGTTATGTGACCCGGCCATTCGGTCTTGGACGATGGTACGGCGCACCTTCCGCGCGTTGGCCCAGCAATATGGCCGTTATGGGTACTGGAAAGGACAGATGCTGAAACAGCATCCCCTCTCCCTGCGGTGGCGGCAGTTGCCGGCCCCCTTGCTGGTGTTGATCTTCTGGACGCTCTGGCTGGTGGGATGGCACGTCCCCTGGGCCGCACGGGCGGCCATGGGCCTGCTGGCCGGGTACGCGGGGTTCACCGCAGTGCTGGCGACGGATGTCGCCCTCCGCTACGGGTGGCGGCTGTGGTGGCGCGCGTGGGTGGCCTTCTGGATTGTACACTGGATGTGGGGCATGAGTTTCTGGGCCGGGCTCTGCACGCCCTTGCCCCGACGCCCTCGTTCGTGAGCCCGGGTGAGGTGGGACATGTCTGAACCGACGCAGACCGTGCCGCCAGAGACGCCACCCAAACGTGAACACGCCTCCCCGCCGCCGCCGGATGAGGACACAACGTGCTGGATATGCGGTCATCCCGTGGTGACCGTTCATTGCAAGATCGTGTGTCCCCGCTGCGGGTTCCGTCGGGATTGCAGTGACCCATAACGTGGACGGGTCTATCACACCTTACCCCGGTCGATGATTTGCCCCGGATGTTACTCTATGCTATCTTTTCTGGCTGCGTGTACTGCCCTGGCCGCTGATCAGGGAATGTGTCGCCAGCTACATGGCATGTGGCAGGCCCGGAAGGCGGGAAAACCGCCGGTGGAGAGGGCGGACGTGAAATGCCCTTGAGCGCACCAACGTTCCACGCCGGGCCTTGATGGCATAGGAGAGCGTTCGGAAATGCGTGATCCCGGGGGTGAAGGGAACCCCCTAAAGGCCGACGCGGGCGTAAGTTTCCGGACGCACTCACATAGTCCAAAGCGGTGGTGACAAGAAGGGGGCAACGATGTCGGACGAACTGTTGCGATTGGTGGAACAACCACACTTGCGCCATGACCTGCCCGAAGTCCAGATAGGGGATATCGTTCGGGTGCACTATCGGATCGTGGAGGGTAACCGGGAGCGTGTTCAGCCCTTTCAGGGAACGGTTATCCGCATTAGTGGAGGGGGAGTGAACCGCATGATGACGGTGCGGCGCATCGCCTCCCACGGGATTGGGGTGGAGCGCACCTTTCCGTTGAACTCCCCGCGCATCGAGAAGATCGAGATTCTGCGACACTCCAGGGTGCGGCGGGCACGGTTGTACTACCTCCGCGAGCGCACGGGGAAGAAGGCGCGGTTGAAGCAGCGGTACGTGAAGAAGGTGGCAACACCTCAGCCGGAAGCCCGACCGGCTCAAGCGGAAGAGGTGGAGCAGGAAGCGGTGTCGGAAGCCTGAACGGGTCGGGCGGATTACGGCGTGGGTGGGCGGATGGCCTATGGCAAGATGCACCCGACCTTGACCGTGGAGCGGCGGTTATGGTCTAAAGGTTACCGGTATGTTGCCGGCGTGGATGAGGCGGGCCGCGGCCCATGGGCCGGACCGGTGGTGGCCGCGGCCGTTATTCTCCCCGCGAATCTCCCCGAACTGGAAGAACGTCTGGCCGGTGTGCACGATTCTAAGCGCCTGAACGCCCGTCAGCGGAACCGGTTTTTTCAGCGCATCCGTGACGTTGCTTTTGCCGTCGGCGTGGGCCAGGCAACGCCCGAAGAGATCGACCGGATGGGCATTGTGCCCGCCACCCAACTGGCCATGCAGCGCGCGGTGGCTTCGTTGTCCACCATGCCTGACTACCTCCTCCTGGACCACCTCTCTTTGCCGGACGTGCCCGTGCCTCAAGAGGCCTTTGTGCGCGGGGATGCGCGCGTTCTTTCCATCGCTGCCGCTTCCATCGTGGCCAAGGTGGTACGTGATGACTTGATGATCGCTTATGACACGTTGTACCCGGGGTACGGGTTTGCCCGCCATAAAGGGTATGGCACGCGAGAACACCGGGAAGCCCTCCATCACCTGGGGCCGACCCCCATTCACCGCAGGTCCTGGGGCCCTGTCCGACAGGCGTTACAGGGTTTTCGGCCATAAAGGGGGAAAGCCTCCCGGCATAGCCTACCAGGGCGACAGCAGCAGGTAGCACATACCGTTACCTCGGCAGGTGGCCGATGCCCCACTCCCGACAACGCTTGGGCGCATGGGGAGAAGACCTGGCGATACAGGTCCTTCGCCAACATGGGTATCGTATTTTAGAGCGTAACGTGCGTTTGTCCGGGCTGGGCGAGGTGGACATCCTGGCCCAGGACGGGGAGACGTTGGTCATTGTCGAGGTGCGGACCCGTCGCGGGGGGGCTCCCTTTGCCGCAGAGGATTCCGTCGGCCCGGCAAAGCACCGACGTCTGGCCCGGCTGGCCCTGGCCATCGCCCAGGAACGGCATTGGCAGGGCCCTCTGCGGGTGGATTTGGTCACTATAACCGTGGACAGGAACAATCGGGTGTTGCAGGTGCGCATGTGGAAGGACATCGTCGGCACATGAGCGGACTACGCCCGGCCCGGCCGGTGATCGCCATCGTAGGGCCGACCGCGGTGGGCAAGACGGAGGTCTCCCTTCGGCTGGCGGAACGCTTTGCCGGCGAGATCGTGTCCGTGGATTCCCGCCTGGTCTACAAAGGGCTGGACATCGGTACGGCAAAGCCGACCCCGGAGGAGAGGGCCCGTGTGCCTCACCACCTGATCGACATCACCACGCCGGATCGGCCCCTCTCGTTGGCGGAGTTTAAGCGCTTGGCCTCTCAGGCGATAGAGGCCATCCTGGCCCGAGGGCGGGTGCCGTTTTTGGTGGGGGGTACCGGCCAGTACGTGTGGGCTATTTTGGAAGGGTGGCAGGTGCCGGAGGTGCCCCCGGACAACGTGCTGCGGGCCCGGCTGGAGGCGATCGCGCGCAGTGAGGGCGCGGCCGCGCTGTACCGGCGGTTGCAAGCGCTGGACCCGACGGCCGCGGCCCACATCGACCCGCGCAACGTGCGGCGGGTTATCCGGGCGCTGGAAGTCATTGCCCGCACCGGCCGACCCTTCAGTGCCCAGCGGCGCAAGGTTCCCCCGCCTTACGACGTGCTGATCATCGGCCTCACCCGGCCCCGTCCTGAACTGTATGCCCGCATAGACCAACGCATCGAAAAGATGCTGGCCGCCGGCTTGGTGGACGAGGTGCGGGCCCTGCTGGCTGCGGGGTATGATGAACGCCTGCCCGCGCTCACCGGCATCGGCTACCGGCAGATTATCGGTTACCTCCGCGGTGACTACAGCCTGGAAGAGGCGTTGCGACGGTTGCGGAGGGACACACGACGTTACGCGCGTCAGCAATATGCTTGGTTCCGGCAGGACGATCCCCGAATTCGCTGGGTCGATCTCAGCAGGCCGGACGCGTTGTCCACCCTGGAAACCATGGTGGCGCAGTTCTTGCGCGGGGAGATCGCTCCGGTAGACCTGACATCCTCCCCGGAGGAGAGGCCGGACTCATGAACGGACGGGCACCGCGCGCGACGGTACCTGCCCTGTCCTGGCGGGTGTATGCCCTGCTGTTCTTCCTGCTGGCCACAGTGTACGGGATATTCGTGCAGGACGTGGGGCCGAACCAGTTAAGTCGCCTCAACCTGACCCTGGCCCTGGCTCACGAAGGGCGTCTGGAGATTGACACGTATACGGGGAACTCCATTGATCGCGCGTACTACAACGGGCACTATTACTCTGATAAGGCCCCTTTGCTATCCTTCCTGGCTTATCCCATTTACCAGGCCGTCCGTTTTCTCCAGGGGTTGGACCGCGTCAACCTGGACACACGGTTGATGCTGATGTACCTGGTGTGGGTGCTCAACGGTGCCATCAACGTGCCCCTGTCGGCGCTGCTGGTGCTCACGTTTTTGCATGTAGCGCGCACCCTGCGTCCTCACAGCGTGATGCCCTGGGTCGTGGCCGCCGTGTTGGCTTTTGGCACGTTGCTCTTTCCCTATGCTACCCTCTTCTTCGGCCATAACGTGGCCGCGTTCTTGGGCTTTGTGCCCTTTGCCTTGGCCCTGTACGTGCACTTGGGGGTCCTTTCGGAGCGGTGGTTGTTCTGGGCCGGATTTTTGGCCGGCCTGGGAGTGGTGGCGGAGTATCCCAACGGGGTGTTTGCCTTGGCCCTGGTGGTCTACGTGGCCGCGGTGGTCCGGCGTCCACGGGCGGTGCTCCGGGTGGTGGCCGGTGGTGTGGGGCCGGCTCTGGCCCTGGCGGTGTACAATTCTCTGGCCTTTGATCATCCCCTTCGGTTCTCCTACATGTTTCACGCGGCGCCTTGGGGGGCAGGACATCGTGAGGGGTTACTAGGGGTGGGGTGGCCTCGACCGGAGAACCTGGTGTTGCTCCTCTTCAGCCCGCGTGGGTTGTTTTTCCTCTCACCGGTGCTGTTGCTGGTGCCTTTTGGCTATTGGGCCATGTACCGGGCGCGCGCCTGGCGGTCGGTGTTCTGGATGTGTCTGGTCTTGCCGCTTCTTCTGTTGTTCCTGAACGCGGGGTACTTTTACACCCTGGGAGGGTCGGCCCCAGGCCCACGTTTCCTAGTGCCGGTCCTCCCTTATCTCACTCTGCCCCTGGTCTTTCTTCCCGAACGGTGGCTGATCGTGATGGTGCCGCTGGGCGGGCTCAGCGCGCTGATCCAGGGCATTATTGTGGTGACCGACCCACTGGTGGGGCGTTTTGCCAACCCCCTGGTGGAGTACTGGTTGCCCATGCTGGCCATGGGTGATCTGCGGACGGGGGTGGTGCTACGTCAGCGGTATGGGGTGCCCTTCCGGCTGGTGCTGTTGTTGGTGGCAACCTGTGTGCTCCTTTGGCCCTTGGTCGGAATATGGGGCTCCCGAGCGGGACGGGAGTCGCGGTGGCGTGTGAACGTGCTGCTGGCCGGGGCCGTGCTTTTGTACCTGATCGCGGCTTTCCCCCTGGACGTGCGGGCGCCACGACAGGTGCCCGCCCTTTATTTGCGTCCCAGCCCGCCGGTGCGAGATGACCCCCCTCCCGGGTGGACTCCCCCGCGACCGCCTACGGGTGGCCGGTCCGTGCCCTGTGACGCGGGGATGGTTTACCAGCGCTGTTCGAACAGCGCGCCCACCGAAATGCCCACGTGAATGCGTCGAATGACCTCGCCCAGCAGGTCGCCCACGTTCAGCACGACCAGCCGGTCTCCCAACATCTCGCGAACGTGATCCTGCACCAGTACGGTATTTGTGACAATGATGCGTGACAGACAGCTGCTGGCCAGGCGTTCCGGTGCCGGGGGGGAGAAGATGGGGTGCGTGGCGCAGGCCCACACCTCCACAGCGCCTCGCTCCCGCACGAAGGCAGCTGCGTTGACAATGGTGCCCGCGGTGTCGATCTCGTCGTCCACCAGGAGCGCGTGTGCCCCCTCCACGTCGCCGATGAGGTTGTAGATGTGGGTGTGGTCTCCGCTGATGGCCCGGCGTTTCTCGATGATGGCCAGGGGAGCGCGCAGGCGTTCGGCAAAGTTGCGACTGCGGCGGACCGCGCCGATGTCCGGCGCTACCACTACCAGGTTCGCCGGACGGACCTCCTCCAGGTAGTCCAGCAGAATGGGCGCGGCTTGTAATTCGTCCACCGGAATGGTAAAGAACCCCTGAATCTGCCCCGCGTGGAGGTCAAAGGTGAGCACACGGTTTGCCCCGGCGACGGTGATCAGGTCGGCCACGAGGCGCCCGGTGATGGGCACGCGCGGCTGGTCTTTTTTGTCCGTGCGCCCGTACCCGAAATAGGGAATAACGGCCGTGATCCGGGCCGCGGAATCCCGCCGGAGGGTGTCGAGGAAGATGAGAAGCTCCATAAGGTGGTCGTTGGTGGGGGGAGAGGTCGGTTGAATGAGAAACACGTCCTTGCCTCGCACGCTCTCGCGAAGGCGACAGAACGTGTTCGTGTTGGGAAACTGAAAGACGTCCGCCTCGCTCAGTTCAATGCCGAGATAATCGGCCACCGATTCGGCCAGGGGCCGATTGGCGGTGCCCGAGAAAACGACTAAATCCCCATACATCACGGCAGCTCCTCCCTGTGCGTGTGAGCCTTCTTCATTATAACGGCAACCCTACTGCCGGACGACTTCCGGAACAGGCGCGGACAGAATACCGCCCAAAGACTCCGGATGCACCCGTATCGGTCACCTCGCGATACAATCAGGACATCACCTTGCGCGCTTAGGCGCAGCACACGTGACGTGAACGGGGAGGTGAAACCATGTGGGATACGTTTTTGGGGATGTCCGGCGCGGACTTGGGCCGTACAGGGCTGGCCATCGGCCTGTTTGTGGTGGTGAGTGTCCTGGGTCAGCGGGTGTTACGGCTGGTGTTGCACCTGGGACGACGATGGGTGCGTCGCACCGGGACCACCTTGGACGACCTGGTGTTTGACGTTGTGGACGTGCCCCTGTACTGGCTG
This sequence comes from Anaerolineae bacterium, assembly GCA_015490995.1. Classification (GTDB taxonomy): domain Bacteria; phylum Chloroflexota; class Anaerolineae; order JAADDB01; family JAADDB01; genus S141-23. The sequence continues at coordinate 8,361 of WFWT01000044.1, forward strand.
TTGGTGGCCGTAACGTTTGACATTACGCGCACCCTGTTGCCCCCGTTTTCACCCGGGGTGCAGGCAGTGCTGGCGGAAGTGACCTTTATCCTGTATTTCCTGGTGGCCTTTCTCTTCGTGTGGCGCCTGGTGGATAAAGGGAGTCGGTGGTACGGCCATCAGATCGCCGTGCGCACCGCGACGAACCTGGACGAGCAGCTCATTCCCTTCTTCCGGCGCATCTCGCTTATCCTGACCGCGATGGTGGCGCTGGTGATGCTCCTGGATCACTTTGGCATTAACCCGATGGCGGTACTGACTACGTTGGGGATTGGTTCCCTGGCCATCGCGTTGGCCGCGCAAACCACATTTTCCGACGCGATCAACGGTTTTATCATCATGGTGGATCGCCCCTTTCGCATTGGGGACCGGATCGAAATTCGCGAGCTGAACACTTGGGGCGATGTGGTGGACATCGGCTTGCGAAGCACGCGCATCCGCACCCTTGATAACCGTATGGTCATCGTGCCTAACTCGGTCATCGGGCAGAGCTTGGTCGTGAACCATTCATACCCCGACCTGGATTATCGGATGCACGCGCTGGTGGGCATTGCCTATGGCAGCGATGTGGACCTGGCGCGCAAGGTCATTCACGAGGCCGTGCAACGGAGCCCCGGCGTGTTAACGGAACGGCCCATTCACGTGCTGTTTGTTGAGATGGGCGATTCCGCGCTGATCTTTCGCCTTCAGTGGTGGGTGCGTATCTGGAGCGAGCTGGACATTTATCAGATGTATGACAGTGTTCTGACGTCCGTCTACAAAGCGCTGAACGAGGCGGGCATCACCATTCCGTTTCCGCAACGGGATGTTCACCACAAAGTGGACCCGGAGGACCGGGAAGTCCTGGCCAGGTTGTTGGGGCGGTCTGCGGCCGGTCGGTAGCCGGGTCATGAGGTTGGGTAACTTGCGGCGCGGCCCGGGACGAAGACACCCCATCCGGCAGGGCCACGCAGTTCCCCTTCCTCCATGACCACCTGGCCGCGCACCATGGTCAGGCGCACGTGGCCTTCGACCTCCATGCCCTCGTAGGGAGTGTAGCCGGACACACCGTGCAGGGCGTCGGCGCGGATGCGGGTGGTGCCACGGGGGTCATACAGCACAATGTCCGCGTCGCTGCCGGGCACAAGGGCGCCCTTGCGAGGGTACAGGCCGAAGCACCGGGCAGGCATGGTGCTCATCAGGCGTACCAGGTCCTTCCACGTGAGGGGACCCCGCAGGACCCCGTAGGTGGCCATGAGGGGTAGGGCCGTTTCCAGGCCCGGAATGCCCCCTGGGGTGTTGGTGAAGTTTCCCGTGGCCGTCTTCTGGCTCAGCGCGTAGTCACAGTGATCGGTACCCAAAGTGTGAATGTGGCCGGCTTGTAAATGACGCCACAGGCCTTCGCGCATGGCCGGAGGACGTAGCGGCGGTTGCATGATAACCCATTCGGGATGAGGCCCTTCATACGCTGTTTCGTCCAGCAGGAGATATTGTGGACAGGTCTCGGCGAAGGCCGTAACCCCTTGTTGCCGGGCCGTGTTGATGAGGTGGACCGCTTCGTCGGTGGAGCAGTGCACGATGTAAACCGGGCATCCTGTGATGCGGGCCAGAAAGAGGACCCGGTGCACGGCCTCTATCTCGGCGAGGGGTGGGCGTCCTTGCCCGTGGTAGCGCAGATCGGTCTTCCCGGCCGAAGCTAAACGCTGGGTGGCTGCGGTGACCAGCGCGTCGTTCTCCGCGTGTACCATCACCAGCACGCGAGCTGCCGCCGCGGCCCGAAACACTCGCAGGAGCGCGTCGTCATCCTGGTAGTAGTTAGGCCGGTACGTGGTGTAGACTTTCGCGGCCGGCGTGCCCAACGTGACGAGATCTTGCATCCACCGGTCCAGCGTTTGGTCGTCGGCCGGGAGCTCCGTGAGCATGACGTGAAGTCCATAATCCACATACGCCTTATCGCCCACCTCCTCGTGGCGGGCGTTCACCGCTTCCCGCACGTCTTGGCCTGGGAACTGGGTGGCAAAGTCCACCACCGTTGTGACGCCACCGAACGCTGCGACCCGCGTGCCCACGGCCCAGTCGTCATCCGTTCGGTAGATGCCGGTGTCCAGCTGGATGTGCACGTGAGGGTCAACAACGCCCGGTAACACCATACACCCGGTAGCGTCGATAGTACGATCGGCGTGCCCTTCGTTCAGGCGATAGCCAACGGCAGCGATTCGGTGGTCACACACCAGGATATCAAAAGGGAATGTGCCCTGCTCGGTGACTACCAGCCCGTTACGAATGAGGGTGTATGTAGGCATCGGCCCTTTCTCCCCTCTCTCGTGTGATCCACAGGACGCGATGTCGAGGTTCCAGGCCGCCTGTGCGCATATGGCCCTTTAGAGGGTAGCGCTTCCCATACACGTCGGGGTAGGCCTGGATTTAACGTTGCGTTTGGGTCTCAAGTATACTGTGTTCTATGGGGTGTTCTCAAGTGTGAGGGCTATTATGGGCACAGCCGTCCAAGAAGACTACGCGCACAGGAGAGGATAACCTCGGTGACTGGGGTGGACTTGCCCTACATCAGCGAATCGTTGCCCGGCATTGGGGGGCGATTGCGCGCCCGTCCTGAGCACTTCGTGGTAGAGGAAGTGCCCCTGTACATGCCCTGTGGAGAGGGGGAGCACACGTTCCTGTGGGTGACAAAGCGAGGCGTGACCAGCACGTACGTGCGGGATACGCTGGCACGTTTGTTTCACGTGGCCTCTCACGATGTCGGTATGGCCGGGCTGAAGGATCGCCATGCGGTGACGACTCAGGCTTTTTCGGTGCCCGGGGTGCCGCCAGAGGAGGCGGTACGGCGTGTTCAGGAGGCGTTACCCGAGGTGGAGGTCCATTGGGCTCGCCGACATCGGAACAAACTCAAGCCAGGGCACCTGTTGGGCAACCGGTTTCGCATCGTTGTGGTGGACACCGTGCCCGATGCCTGGGAGCGGGCCCAGGCGATTGCGGCGCACCTGAAACGCACCGGTGTGCCGAATTATTACGGTCCCCAGCGATTCGGCCGTGACGGTACTAACCCCGAACGCGGCCGCGCGGCCCTGAAGGGCCGGGGACCGCGTGACCGTTGGCTGCGGCGCTTCCTGATCTCTGCCTACCAGGCCTTTCTGTTTAACCAATACCTTGCCCGGCGGGTACAGGAAGGCCTTTTCACCGTTTTGCTGGAGGGGGACATCGCCAAGAAGGCGGATACAGGGGGGCTGTTTGTCGTGCGGGACGTGGCCGCGGAGCAACCGCGTTACGAACGGGGAGAAATTCACTTTACCGGCCCCATGTACGGGTACAAAATGTGGATGGCAGAAGGGGAAGCCGGCCGCCGGGAACGGAGCATCCTGGAACAGGAGGGGTTGACGCTGGAAAGCTTCCGACGGGCCAAAGTGAAGGGAACGCGGCGGCTCGGCCGCCTCTGGTTGGCGGATTTGTCCATCGAGCGGGATGCGGAGGGGCACTTGGTGTTTTCGTTCTTCTTGCCTAAAGGCGCGTTCGCAACCGTGGTGATGCGGGAGTTCATGAAAACCGCATCCCTGGACGTGGTGACCGAGGAGGAAAGCGAGGAAGCACATGCCGAAGTGTGAACGGGAGGGGATTACAACGTCATGAGTGAGGTGCGAGAGGAGGTGCCGCTGTTTCCGCTGTATACGGTGCTGTTTCCGGGCGCGACGTTGCCCTTACACGTGTTCGAGCCGCGCTATCTAGAGATGATGCAGCGGGTGTTGCGCACCCGTGAGGAGATCGGCATCGTGTTGATCGCCCAGGGTAAGGAAGTGGGCGGCCCCGCAGTGCCCCACGAGGTGGGCACGCTGGCGCGCGTGATACGGATGGAACAACTGGACGATGGGACGTTGAACGTCCGAGTGGTGGGAACCCGTCGTTTTCGTGTACGCCGGTTGCACGACCCCGCCCCTTACCCGCGAGCGGAGGTGGAGGTGGTACAGGAGCCGAGGACGGATTCCCTGCGCGCGTACGCTTTGAGCGTCAAGGTACAGGATCTGTGGCAGCAGTACACCGCTATGATGCGCCGCATCGTAGGTGTGGAAGTGGGGCGTGGGGAACGTCCGCAAACCGCGTTGGAGTGGGCGTTTTATGTCGGCGCGGGGTTGATGTGTGGTTTGAAGGACAAACAGCGATTGTTAAGCACGTGGGACGTGGCTGATATGTTGGCCCAGGAGATCGCGCTGTTGTACCGGGAGCTGGCCTTGTTGCGGTTTATGGCCGAGACACAGGAACAGGAGGAGGCCCGGCGTCTGGGACCCACAGGATATATATCGCGCAATTGAAGGGGCGGTTTAACGCGCGGGGGGCGCCATTACACCGCGGTGGGAGAGGGGGTGATCCTGCTCCCGTGCTCGAAGCCACACCAGCGCGCCGGGAAGGCTCGCGGTGTAAACGATTCCCTGGTGGAGCAGGGAGAGGGCTAAGGCCACCGGCGGGGCAACGTCCAACAGACCAAAGAAGAAAATGTACGCGGTTTGGCCAATGCCCAGCCCGCCGATGGAAAAGGGCAGCAATAGGGCAAAGGCAATAAGGGGGTTGACCAACATCACGTACAGGAAGGGGATTCCCTCTGGCACCAGCGCTTGCGCCAGCAGCCAGGTCTCCACACCGGTCAGGAGCAAGATACCCCATGAAACGCTCCCTCCCAGGAGGAGGGCTTGGTACGCGTGCCGGTAAGCGTTTAGCGCCTCGGCCACTTGGTGGAAAAAGGGCACGCCACGGTGCAGGACGGGCATGCGTTGTAGGATGTCCTCCACCCGCCGTTTGAGACGGCGGCTGAGCATGAGCGCCATCAAGGCGAGCAGGCTTCCTTCGGTTACCCAGGCCAATAAGGTGAGGCGCAGCACGTTGGCGCGCGCGGTGTCTGACAAGGACACGCGGTGCCAGGTGTTTAAGATCAGGAGTGCAGTTCCGGCCAGGGCGGCCATTGTGAGAAACGCGAGCAGCCCCACCAAGCGATCCATGACCACGGAAATGGCCGCGGCGGTGCGTTGCCGGGTGTGTTGGGCCAACCCGTACCCCCGAACCACATCACCGCCCACGTTAGCCGGCAGCAGGTTGTTGAAGAACGCGCCTATCAGGGTGTACCGCACCAGGGCACGCCAGGGCACAGACAGTCCCTGGGCCCGTAACAAAAGGCCCCACTTTACAGAGCCCATCAACACGGCCGCGAAGTAGAGCACCCACGCCCAGAGCAGCACCGGCAACGGCACGGCACGCACCCAGGTGAACAGGTTCTCCCATCCCCCCGTGCGGTGGACGAGATAGAGGACCAGGCCCACACTCACCAGCGCTTTCAGGGCGAAGGAACGCCACTGCACGGTTACGCTCCTTCTCGCGGGGTGCTTAGGGAGGACTCCACAAGGGTGGACGGCGGGGCATTCTCCGCAATGCGTTCCCGTTCCGCGGCCACGTCTGCTTTCTGGGACCAGGCCATATCCCACACTTCGTACCGTTCTTTGCGGATGACGAAGTCATACCAGCCTAGAAAGCGGGCCCATGCCTCCAGCACGCCCAGCAAACCCAGCATGTAAATAAAGCGAATGGCGCCCCAGATCTCCCGCAGGGCGATTTTCAGGACCCGGGAATTGTCCAAACTGGCCACCCTGTAGCCGTATTTGTGTTTCAGGTACAGGTGCCCTGCGTGGTTGCGGCGTCGCTGGCGGATAAACTCGCGAATGCTGGTGGGGCCGGTGTTGTACACAATCGCGTCGGGCGCGTAGCGGACCTGCAACCCTCGCTGGACTACCAGTGCTTCGACAAAGGCTTCATCCATGGACACATCCGGCGGGATACGGTCAAACACCTTGCGGAACGCGATGAGCTCGCCCAGACGAGGGATTTCCAAGCACAGTTGGTGTTCCAGCCGCAGGCGCAGGTGCGTCAGCAGGCCCGCGATGTGGTCAGGCGTGTTCACCGGCACCTTGTGCGCGCCCGTCATGCCTACGCGAGGGTCGCGAAACATGCGCACCAGGCGCTCAATGGCGTTCTCGTGAGGCAGCGTGTCGCCGCTTTCGAGGACACAAATCTCCTCCCGCGCGTGTTGCAGAAAGAGGTTGACCGCGGAAGTTTTCCCTTCTCGTCGTTCCTGGACCAGAAGTTTGATGCGGGGGTCCTTCTTCATGTACTCCCGCACGATCTCCTCTGTGCGGTCGGTGCACCCACTGGCGACCACGATAATTTCGGTGATCTCCACCTCGTGGAGGTGTTGGTTTAACAGGGCATCCAGTAAACGCCCGATGTTGGCTTCCTCGTTGTGCGCGGTAATTCCCACGCTGACCCGAATCTTATCCTTCGGCCGAACCATGAGTTCGTCTCCTGTGCGGAGTAACGTGCTGCGCAGCCATTATACCTGTCGTGCGTCCCCTTCTCAAAGGCCATTGGGCTTGCGGTAGAATGCCTCAACGGCCGTCGTGTTAGCTGGGCACCTGTTCTCGACGGCGTGAGAGGGTGGAACGCCACCGCGGACGTGAGACGGGTTGTGTTGGGACGTGACGGTGTTGCTGGTACAGAATGGTCAGGGCCACAAACCCAAAGCTCAGGGCGTACAGGAGCAGGAATGCCAGCGCGTACCCGTGGCCATGATACCAGGCCCACATGCCCACCAGCAGGGCATACAAGCCCCACAGGAGTTCGCCCGTGGGCAGCTGCCAGGTGCCGTGGCCGTATTTTTTGTCGTGCCAGCGGTTAGTCCGGCCAACACATCGGAATTTAGGGGTGCGGAGAAAGGGCGCGGGGCGTCCACGCAGTGCAGCGACAATAGCACGCGTGGAGGTCCAGGCAATGCCCAGCCCCAGCGCGACCAACACAGGCAGCGCGAGCAGGCGACGTGGCGAGCGGCGCAGCCGCCACTGTGCAACCATGTAAACCAGGGGTGGCCCCAGCCCTGAGAGGCCCAGATAAGTCAACACGGCGGACATAGGGGGATGGGTCATCAGCACCAAGGGTGTAAGCACCAAGAGGAGGAGCAACAGGGGATGCACGAAATAATTGCTCAGGTGAATTAATCCTTGCCAGCGCGCAGGCCAGGAGAGGTGCGAGGCGCGCAGCAACCGAGCGCCCAGTTTGCGGAGGGTCTGTACCGAACCCATTGCCCAGCGCGCTTGCTGCTGGCGGAACGCGCTCACCACCGGCGGCACCTCACCCGGCACTGCCACATCTACCAGGATCAGGCCCTGCCATCCGGCCAATTGCGCCCGGTACGCGAGGTCCAGGTCCTCGCACAAGGTGTCCCCTTGCCAGTTGCCGCTTTGTTCGATACATTCCCGCCGCCACAGACCGGCGCTGCCGTTGAAGGTCAAAGGCCAACCGATGGCCTGACGTGCGGCTTGTTCCACCGCAAAGTGGCCGTCCAGGGCCAGGGTCTGGGCAAGAGTGATGGCAGATGCGTGCGCGTTCAAATGTTCCCATCGGGTCTGTACAAACCCCAGTCTGGGGTTAGCTGTCAGGTAAGGCAGGGTGCGTTTGAGCCAGTCCCGGGGGGGCACAAAGTCCGCGTCGAAAACGGCGACAAATTCTCCCGTGGCGCGGGCCAAACCGTACGCGAGCGCCCCGGCTTTGTAACCCGCGCGCGCGTCTCGTCGCACGTGCACGATGTGCACGCCTTGGCGCCGCAAACGTGCCACCAACGTCGCGATAACCTCCGACGTTTCGTCATCTGAGTCATCCAGCACCTGGATTTCCAGGCGATCCCGGGGGTAGTCCAGGCGGGCCACCGCCCGGATGACCCGGTCGGCGACGTAGACTTCGTTGTACAGGGGAATTTGTACGGTCACCCGGGGCCACGTCTCCGGAGGCGGCGGAGGGGGTGGGTCGGTCGGTCGACGCCACAGGTACAGGCCTACCAGCATCAACGCGTTGATGCCATACACCGCCAACGCCAGCGCAATCAAGGTGTAAAGCAGCCCGATCACCACCACGTATCCCCCTTCTTCGCGGTCCCTCCGCCACGGGCTCCCTGTCCGTTGAGCCCGCGGCCAAATTAGGGCATGAGAGTATAACATCAGGGCATAGCGGCCACAAACCCACCTTTGCCAGAAGGAAAGTGTTCTGCCCGTGAGATCGATGATCGACAGACCACCCCTTCGTCGTCTATGCCCCTTTTGTCAGTTGCGGGTACAATGAAAAGCGTCTAACCTTGGGTACATCCGTGGGCCTGGTCAGGTCAAGGGATATCGCACACCGTTTGTTGGATACCGCAAAGGCCGTACGGCCCGCCGGACAGGCGATGTGGTCGAGGGGCCGTCTGGACATGCCATAATGTCCCGGAGAGCGACCGCTCTGCACCCGGGAACAACCCATCAAGCCCAACAGACGCGTGGCATGCGTCCATTTTGGGGCAGGGAAGGAGGTGATGCAGTGGATCTTCAGACATTGCAGCACGAAGCCGCGAGCAGGACCGGTTTAACCGTCACCCGGCGAGATGTGGAGCGGGTGCTGGCGGCTTTGCAACGCACCGGCGATGTGTGGAAAGTCGTGGAATACAGTCGTACCCCCATGCGAGTGGTCTGTGCTTTGTTGGATGTGCTTCAGGAGAACGGGGGACTCACCGTCCAAGGGGATCAGCTGGTGTTTACCGCGGAAGGGCAGGCGTTCTGCGAGCAGCAGGGGATCGCGCCCTTTACCACGGCGACGTGTCCGACCTGTGAGGGACGAGGGGTGGTGTTGGACCTGTTGGGCGACATACGGGAACGCTTCCACACCATTGCCCAACAACGGCCAACGCCCCTGCGCCAGTTTGACCAGGGCTACGTGACGCCGGAGGTTACCCTTGCCCGGGTCGCCTTCTTGTGGGAACGCGGTGATTTGGTGCATAAGGACATCATCGTCTTAGGTGACGATGATCTGGTGAGCCTGGCCCTCGCGTTGACCCGGCGTCCTCGCCGGGTGGTGGTGCTGGAGATTGATGAGCGGCTGGTGCGTTTCATCGAGGAGCAGAAAGCGGCTCACCAATTGACAGCCCTGGAGATTGTCCAGCACGACCTGCGGGAGCCTCTTCCTGAAGCGCTGTGTGGCCGGTTCGACGTGTTCGTCACCGATCCCACGGAGAGCTTTGTGGGCTTTCGTGCTTTCACAGAGCGGGGGCTGTTGGCCTTGCGAGGTGCGGGCAGCGCGGGGTATTTCGGGTTGACCCACGTGGAGTCCTCTCTCAAGAAATGGCGTGATATTCAACGTTTTCTCCTGGATTATGGGCTGGTTATCACTGACCTGCGGGACGGGTTCAACCGGTACGTCAACTGGGGGTATGAAGCGGACATGCGTTCCTGGGCCTGGTTGCCGGTGAAAGTGCCGCCCCGGGATATGTGGTACACGTCCGCTTTTTACCGGGTTGAGTGGGTCGAACCGCAGGAAATTCCCAATCGGCCGTTTTCCGGCAATATTTTTGAGGACGCGGAAGCCGCAACAACGTAGGCGGTGTTCGCGAGAACCTGCCGTAACCGGGGCAGGCAGCGATCCTACAGGGCAGGGGGCCAGGGACGACCATGCGTTTGCTCACGTATAACATCCATTACTGGGCCGGACTGGATGGCCAACTCAACGTGGAAGCTGTCATACAGCTGTTGCGCGAGTCCCAGGCCGATGTGATCGGCCTCAACGAGGTGTTGCACCCACTACGTACCCCTTTAGGGGATCGATATCCACTCCTTGACGTGGCAGAAGCACTGGGCATGTATTGGGCTTTTGGGCCGACCTTTCAACAGGGCACGTTGCGTTTCTGGCCTGGGACATTGGGCAATGCGGTCCTCAGTCGCTATCCCATTCGCCATGTGCAAAACATTCCCCTGCAGTCCGTGGCCTGGCGCAAACCTCGTTCGCTGTTCCAGGCCGTGGTGGACGTGGAGGGCGTGGCTTTGACCGTGTTTGTCACCCACCTGGACCATCTGTTGGCACCGGTGCGGCGACGGCAGTTTGAGACCATTGCCGACCGGTTACGACAAACCCGTGGACCGCACGTGTTGATGGGCGATCTGAACACCCACACCCCGGTACGCTCCCGCATTTGGCAGGGGGAGACCGTTATCCGCCACTTGCGGGCCTTAGGGTATGTGGACGCGTTCGCCGCGGTGGGGCGCGGGGATGGGCGTTCTTATCCTACCCGTTTCCCGTTGGCGCGACTGGACTACATCTGGGTGCCGCGGGCATGGGCTGCCGCGCTGCGAGGGGCCCGGGTAATCACGTCTACCCCGGCTCGGCGGGCCTCCGACCATTTCCCGGTCTGGGTGGAGTGGCGATGGCTGCCCACCTTTGCTGCAGCCGACTTGACACCCGCGTGGCCGCACGGGGAGTGGGAGGCCGTGGGTAAAACACAGGGAGGCGTAAGAGATGTCCCGTGAGGAACAATTTCACTGGCTCACGTACAACGGGGAACGCATAGCCAGCATGGTGCACAAGCCGCTGGGAGAAGGCCCTTTCCCGGCGGTGTTGATTTTGCACGGGTTCACAGGGGACAAGGTGAGCAACCATTTTCTCCTCGTCAAGGCGGCTCGCGCGCTGACGGATGTCGGCTGTGTGGCCATGCGTTTCGACTTCCGGGGCAGTGGGGAAAGTGAAGGGCGCTTTCAGGATGTCACTATTCCCGGTGAGATAGAGGACGCGTTGTTTGTCTTCCGTTGGCTGGCAGAGCAGCCCTACGTAGATGCCACGCGCATGGCCGTGTTGGGCTTGAGCCTGGGAGGGTGTGTGGCTGCGCATGTGGCCGGTGCAGACCCCCGGGTGAAGGCGTTGGTGTTGTGGGCCGCGGTGGCCGACCCCTTTGGGCTTTTCCGCGAGTTGTCGGAAAACACCTCTCTGGAACCTCCCCTGGGCTGGCAGCCCGATGGTACACTGGACGTGGGGGGCTGGTTGGTGGGGCCCTCCTTTCTCCTTACCTTGCCGGAAGTGAATCCCATCGCCGCCCTGCGTTCGTATGAAGGCTCTGCCCTTATCCTTCACGGCACCAAGGACCCCACGGTGCCTCCGAAGCACGCAGAGATGTACGCACAGGCGCTCGGTGAGCGCGCGACCCTGATCTGGGTAGAGGACGCGGATCACACTTTTAACGCCCATGTGTGGGAACAATTCGTCATCCGCATTACGGCTAATTGGTTGCGCCGGGTGCTTTTCTCTTCCCCACCGGGGACGGAGGAAACGTGAAAGGGCCGGAACACGCTGTCTCCAGGAGATATGAGGAGTCAACTATAAGGATTGAGCAGGGACGGGTTCTGGGATGTCTTGGAAGTGAATAACCCGCCGCAGGAGGTGATAGCACATGACCAGGGCCTTGCGGCTGAGGATGACGAAGGTTTCGCGGACGGCTCGGCCCTTTTGGCGGTAGTGGGTGAAGGCGCGGGCGAAGCGGCGGGTGTGGCGTGTGAGGGCCACGGCCATGAGGTAGAGGACGTGGCGAAGCAAAGGGTCGCCCCGTTTGGAGAGGCGGCGACGGCCCTGGAAGCGGCCGGACTGGTAGAGGGTGACGTCCAGGCCGGCGTAGGCGACGAGGGCTTTAGGGTTGGGGAAGCGGTGGAGGTCGCCGACGAGGGCGAGGAAGAGGGCGGCGAGGCGAGGGCCGATGCCGGGGATGGCGGTGAGG
>WFWT01000045.1 GCA_015490995.1 Anaerolineae bacterium
CTACTGGTGGTCAGGGTGCCCCTAAGGTACAACAGAGCGGGGCTGGCGGAAATGGTGGGGCTGGCCGGATCCGCATCGAGTACTGTGACACCTTCTCCGGCTCCACCAATCCGCCCGCGAGCGTAGCGAAGATCAACTTCTGCTACGGCACCGTCACCGGCACCGTGTTCCGCGATGACAACAACAACGGTTCTCAGGACGCGGGCGAGCCGGGGATATCCGGCGTCACGGTCAGTCTGAGCGGTGTTGGCGACACGGTTACGGGCAGCGATGGCACGTACACGTTCACGAACGTCCCCGCGCCCGGCGAGTACATCGTCTCCATCACCCTGCCACCGGGCGCGCTCAACACCACGCCCACCAGCGTCTCCTGCCAGCTGGAGCCGGACGGCACCTGCACGGCCAACTTCGGTATCCTCACCTACCTCATTGAGAAAGTCGCGGGCAACGACCACCAGAACCGCTTCTACCTGCCCGAATCCTTCCGCGGCGGGCGGCGCTACTGGGTGCAGTACGGCCGCAAGATGGTCTTCAGCGCCGCGGGTCAGCAGCAGGCCAACGTGCAACTGCCCATGGCCCACTACGGCCGCGTCACCATGGACGTCTGGCTTACCGAGCCTGCCTCCTCGAACACTTCCGTCCAGCTGGACCTGGACGTGGGCTGCGACGGCACCTCTGAATGGAGCAAGAACGCCAACCTGAACATCCCCACTATCCTGTCCACCAACAACTTGGCAGCAGGCTTCAACCGCTTCCTGGAGACGGCCACGCCGGACGCGGACGGCATGGTCACCGTGCCCCTGTGCCTCACCTCCAACATCGCGGTCACCCTCTTCCTCACCAACTTAGTTGCCACTCCGGATGGCCTTAGTGACGTCACGCCCACGGACGTGAACGTCAGCCCGGCCAACCCCGTCGAGGGCGACACCGTCACCCTCCAGGCCACGCTGCGTAACCCCACCGTGTGGGACACCGGCGGCCTTACCGTCTCCTTCTACGCAACAAGCAACACGCAACAGTACTACATCGGCAGCGCGCTGGTGCCCAACGTCCCCGCGGGCGGCACGGCCCAGGCCGGCATCCCCTGGAACACCCTGGGCTTCACCGGCACCGTGCCCGTGCGCGTCGTGGTGGATCCCTTCGACCGCCTGGCGGAGACAGATGAGACGAACAACGTGGCCAGGGCGAACCTCACCATCCTCACCCGCCCCGATCTCCTCATCTCCAATCTCCAACTCTCCAACCCCGAACCCGTGGTTGGCGAACCCGTCACCGTTACCCTCACCCTGCGCAACCGGGGCCAGACGACCGCGGGCGCGCAGACCGTGGCCCTGTACGTGGGCAACCCGGACGCGAGCGGCACGGCCGTCGGGGCGCAAGGCCTTGCGCCTCTACCGGGGGGTAACACCGGCACCGTCACCTTCACCTGGACGCCGAACGCTCCCGGCCAATACCGCCTGTTTGCCCGCGTCGACCGGGACAACGCGGTGAACGAATTTGACGAGGGGAACAACGACACCTGGCAAGACGTGTACGTGGGTCTGGCCGGGCCCATCGAGATGGACAGCGGCGGTGATTCGGACGTGCCCTATGACCCGGCCCGGGGCTACGGCTACCTGACCACCAACAGCACCCCCGTCACCTTCTGCGGCAGCGATCCCGAGCAAACCCTGCGCAGCGCGCCTGGAGGCAGGATGGAATACCGTTTCGACCACCTGCAACCGGGCCACTTCTACCACCTGGACGTCGTGCTCTACGAGTGCGACGGCCTGGGCCGGCAGGAGCGGATTCTGGTGGACGGCTTTGAGGTCGCGCCCACGACCAACCTGGGCGACGCCCAGCCCCATCGCTTCTCCATTCGCCTGGACCCTGCCCTGTATGTGGACCGTAGCATTGTGGTAACCATTGAAGAGGTCCAGGGCAACGACGCGGTGGTGGCCACCATTGCCCTCCACGACATCGACTACCGGTATGCGGACGCGGGAGGTGACCGTGATGTGGCCTACACCCCGGAGCGGGGCTACGGCTACCTGGACGGCGTGAGCCAACGCGCTTGGGGTACCCTCCCTTACCAGACCCGCCGCATTGACCTGGGCGACGCCGACCCCTCAGATGATCCGGACAACGAAGTCCGCTACCGGTTTGATGGCCTGCGCAGGAACAAGCAGTACAAACTCCTGCTCACCTTCTATCATCGCACTTCACCGGAGCCCGTCCTGCAGGTGACCGTGGACGGCATTCCGGTGACGGACCCGTTCACCGTGCCCTTTGGGCAACGGCTGGAGCGGGAAGTGCCCGTTCCACCATCGGCGTACGCGGATGATGGCACCATCATTGTGGCCATCGCCCGCACCAACGCCCGGGTGGGCGGCTTCGTCAACGAGATCGCTCTAGAGGAGGAGACCCTGGCCCAGCCCACGGAGGGGTGCAACGTACAGGCAACCCCCTACGTGACCTATGTGTACGGCCAGGTCACCATTGGAGGAGCCCCGGCGCCACCGGGCACCGTGGTGGAAGCGCTCAACCCACGGGGGGAGGTGGTGGGGTGCTTTGTCGTGCGCACCGCGGGATACTACGGTCTTATGCCCATCTTCGGGGAGGATAGCAGCGCCACCCCGCCCATTCCGGGCATGCGGGAAGGGGAGACCGTGCGCTTCCGGGTGGGAGGTCAGTTGGCCCAGGCGAGTCAGGCCTTTGTTTGGCAGGATGACAAAGCGGTGCACGCGCTGGACCTGGCGGTGGGCGTAGGTCAGCAGCAGGCCATACCACTCCATAGAGGGTGGAACCTCATTTCCTTCCGGTTGATGCCCACCAGCACCAAGGTGAGGGACGTCTTGACCTCCATTGAGGGTCAATATGACATGGTTCTTGGTGCCGAAGGTACCTTTGTCACCACGTTGCCTGAGACTTTTAACACCCTGCGTGATTTGTACCCGGGACGGGCATATTGGCTGCGCGTGACATCATCAACCGCTACCCTCCAGGTCCAGGGCACGCCGGTGAACGCGGATACGCCCATTACCCTGACCGTCGGCTGGAACTGGGTTGGGTATCTCCCGGAGGTGTCACAGCCGGTGACGGTGGCGCTTCAGAGCATTGCAGGTCAGTACGAAATGGTCATTGGAGAGACGGGAACGTACGTTGTCGGGTTGCCGGAGCACTTCCAAACCTTGCGGGAGTTGCGGCCGGGGGCTGGGTACCAGATCCGGATGAAGGAAGCCGCCGTGCTTCGGTATCCGACCGGTACAGGTTATCGGATAGCGAGCAAACCTCTGCCCCGCACCGCTCAGGAGTCGTGCCCGCAGGTGCGAAGCACTCCCTATTTCACCCATATTTACGGTTCTATCCTCCTTGGTGAGGACCCCGCTCCTGTGGGCACAGTAATTGAAGCCTGGACCCCGCGAGGAGACATCGCGGGATGTTTTACCGTGTACACAGAGGGGGTCTATGGCCTGATGCGATTGTATGGAGCGGACAATGATGCCGGAGAAGAGGGCTTCCTGCCCGGAGATAACATCCTTTTGGTTGTTAATCGCTGCTGGGTGATGGAACTCCCGTGGACTTGGCTTGATGATCGGAACATTCATCAGGTGGATATCAGGGTCGACGGCTCATGTACGTGGCAGGAAGTACCGACAGGTACCCTTGTTCCTCCCACTCAGCCCGCTCCTACAGTGACACCGGGGATTTGGCAAGAGGCCAATACCTCCTACCAGTACCTACCTATGGTGTGGCGGTGAGCACACATTATTTTTGAAGGAAGGAGGAGGCACGATGAGAGGAGAGAGGCACGTTTACCGGCTTTGGAAGGGAGTGATGGGAACATTGATTGTAATTTTAACGTTGGGTCTACTGGGGATAAGATGGGAGGGTTTACAAGCACAAAATCTTTCTCTCATAAGCCAGCAGGTAGATGTTAATTGCACTCCTCAAGATCAACGTACGCTGGTCTTCACGGAGGTGTTTGGTTACATTACGCCCTCAGGTAGTGCCCCGCCCGGTACTATTGTGACGGCTCACCGTCCGGATGGCGTACAGGTGGGATGTGTGGTGGTACAAACAGCCGACCAGTACCCATTGATGCGATTGTACGGTGAAGACCCCAATACCCCAGGGGCTACGGATGTCATGCGTGAGGGGGATCAAATCAGTTTTCGCATCAATGGTGTGCCTGTAACTGCTCAGCCAAAAGCGTGGGGTTCCATACCGGCCTGGGATTTGATCTGGCGACGGAGTCGAGATGAGAGGCGAGTATACCAAGTAGATCTGCAATTGCCGGAGACACCGACGCCGACGCCGACGGACACGCCGGTGCCGACGGACACGCCGGTGCCGACGCCGACGCCGACGGACACGCCGGTGCCGACGCCGACGCCCACACCCACGCCCACACCATGCTGGCGTGAGATCCGAGGCGTGGTCTTCCAGGATCTAGACCGGGATGGACAGCGGGATCCCGGGGAACCCGGCATTCCGAACGTGTTGGTGACCCTTGAGGGGCCAATTACCCGCAGCATCTACACCTCCGCTACCGGGGGCTTCGCCTTTGTCGGCCTGCCCGTGGGCACGTACCGCTTGTCCGTCGTGGCCTTGGGCGATCCCTGGGTGCCTTCCACCGATCTGTCGTACACCATCGAGGTACCGCGAGACCGGTGTTTTGCCAGCTTGAACAACGTGTTCGGCTTCTACGAGGGCACTGCGCCCACACCGACACCCACGCCCACGCCGACCGCTACGCCCACGCCCTTACCACCTTCCTTGGTCGAGCGGTGTGAGGTGCGCCAGGTGGTGGCCTCCTGGAATGACGCGGTGGATGCGGGCGGGCGCAACGCATACTTGGGCGAGGCCCTGCGCTTGCGTTTCGACCGACCGGTCGGGTTCCGTTTTGAGGGCTTCACCGTCCCACAAGGGGTCACCGTTACCCAGGCTTCGCTGACGGTGTGGGCTTACTGGTGGCGAAAGGGGGAGATGAACGTGGATATCCGGGCCGATCTCGAGGTTCCCAGCGAGCCCTTCACCACCGTCTTCACGCCTATCAGCGCTCGTCAGGCGAGTACGGCCACCGTACGGTGGGAGATTGAGGATCTGTGGCGCCCGGACCAGCGCTTAACCGTCTCCGGATTAGCACCGGTGATCCAGGAAGTGATCTCCCAGCCCGACTGGGCACCTCCGGCGCCGATTACCCTCCTCCTCTTCGCCGACGCTGAGGATCGGGACCGGGTGCTGTATGCATACGACGGCGATCCCGGTAAAGCGGCTCAATTGGAGGTCTGTTACATTACCACAGCCGAAGAACCTCCTGCCGCACCGCCACCACAGCCCGGCGGGCAGGAGGGATGGGTACCCAAGTTCCTGAAAACCCTGTGGGGCTTTCTGAGAGGTCAATAGAGGGATGAGATCTCAGGTGGTAGAGGGCATTTTTCCGCCCTCTACCACCTAATTTCTGGAGAGGAGCCAAGGAAAAAAGGTAGGCCATCTCTCGGTGTCGCAGGCGGAGAGGGACACATCATCTACAAACCAAGTGGTTAAACGCATCTCATCGTTGTGTGACCGAAGGATAAGCCATCCTTGTTCGCCTGCGAGAGAGGAAAGGTCGATTTGCAATAACTGCCATTGATGGCGTATGGCCTCGTCTGTCAGGGTAGCTAGGGAGATTTCGGCGGAGGAAAGTTCTGCCACAAAGACAACGTTCAAGCTATCCCAAGGGTGGTCCACTTCCTCGGTGCGCATGTACCACCATAATCGGAAGGTGAGACGGGAGGGAGAGGTGGGCAAGGAGACATATTGGCCCAGCTGATCCGTGCCCGGTGCTACTGTCCCTAGTTGCGCGCCCCATCGGCCGGTGCGGGCTGCTTCGGTCACGATGAGGGGACGACCGGCAGAACTGAACCGGAGCCAGGCAGAGGCCTCAGGCCCGCGTTCAAAGTCGCCGTCCAGGAGGAGTTCACGGCACTGGAGGAAGATGGGTCTAGAAGAAAAGGGGCTCACTTCGACCAGACTGAAAAGCAGGAGGAATACCCATAACAAAGGTGCCATACCCCAAATGCTGTGTCTCATCGTCTCCTCCTAAACACATTACTGACTGGGGTTAGAGGTCCACAGGTGCAGTGTAAATGATTCTTGTTGTTGGGTGAAAAAAATAGAGCGTCTTTATCCCGATGGCCCGACAAAACGTTGTCCTCGGGAGGTGGTTCGTACAACCACCTCCCCCAACTGGTCTGTTAACGGATGTGGATGTCGGTCAACCGGGAATAGATATTTTAGCCAGTAGACGTGTGTTTAGAAGTAGGCATAGCAGGGAGGTGGGTTATGCCATTGGGATACCAGAGATACGTCGTAATAGCTCTTGCTTTAAGTGTGTTAGGCATGTTATTGGGAGGGTTCCTGTGGAGTATGCGTGCGGGCACAGGCGCAGCCTTGGCTCAATCCGGGCCGACGGTGGGCATTGCCCCGCACGCATTGGGACAGCAAGAGGCGGTGCTCATGGTGACCGGTACCAACCTCACGAACCTGGGCGGCTTCGAGTTTGACCTGAACGTGGATCCAGCGGTGGCGCGGACGGCGGGGGCTCGCCTGGGCCCGTTTCTGGGATCCACCGGCCGCACCGTGGGCACCTTGGGGCCGTTGTTGGGCAGCCAGGGGGAAACCATCGCCTTTGGGGGGTACTCCTACGATCCGTCTGGAAACAATGCCCCAGGTCCTAACGGTGATGGAGTTTTAGCATACATTACGATGACAGTGGCTGCAGATGGAGTAAGCACGGTAACTTTGGAAAACCTTATCGTGGCTGACACAAATGCTACTCGACAGAACGTAAGCGTCGAAAACGTATCTTTGCAGGTACGCACACTTCGCTCTGGATGGAATCTTATCGCTCCATGTGTGGATTTGAGCGGATTGGGAGTAATGAGCGTATTTGCAAGTATAGCGGGTAATTTTAACCTTGTACTTGGAGAAAATGGCACCTACGTGGTTGGATTGCCTGATACTTTCCAAACATTGCGTGAAGTAACATATCCCTGGGCCTACTATATACGGATCACTTCCAGTCAACCTGTGACTTTTGTCCAAGTGGCAGGAACCATTGATATAAGCGCGCCCATTACCTTAACGACGGGATGGCGATGGGTGGGTTATTGTGGCGATACAGAGTTACCCGTCTCCCAGGCGCTGCAAAGTATAGATGGAAAGTATGACATGGTCATTGGGGAGATAGGCACATATGTGGTGGGTCTGCCAGATACATTCCAGACGCTGCGTAAGATGCGTCAAGGAGAAGGGTATCTTATCCGAATGACCGGTGATGGCGTGTTAACCTATCCCACCGGTGGGGGCAGCAGTCCGCGCTTACCAACCGGTGGAATGCAACCTACGGTCATAGGAGCTCGATGTGCGGTGCAAAACACGCCGTACATGACCCTGGTGTATGGCCAGGTGCGGGTGAACGGCGCGCCCGCACCGCCGGGCACGGTGGTGGAGGCGATCACCCCGCGCGGGGAGGTGGCTGGGTGCTTTGAGGTGCACACCGCGGGGTACTTTGGCGTGATGCAGGTGTACGGCGCGGACGAGGAGGGCGGGATCCCCGGCTTCCAGGCCGGAGAGCCTATCACCTGGCGGGTGAATGGACAGGAAGCAAAGGTCACCCCGGCTATAACATGGCAGGACGATAAGGCCGTGCACGAGGTGGTGCTGGAGGTGATCGCCAAGCCCGAGAGCAGCCCGCAACAGCGACTGTTTGTGCCGTGGCTGCTGAAGTGAACCCATGGTCCAGAAGGGGAAGGGCAGGGACGCAGGTACTTTAGAAGTCCTGAAAAGGGCATCTGCGTCCTGCCCTTACCATGTCTCATCCAACGCCTCGCGTGTGCGCACTGTGGAGGTGGGTGATGAAGGGGCGACGCATGGTGATAGGTGTGTTGGTGTTGCTGCTGTTAGTCGGTGGAGGAGTCGTGAGCGTGCACGGGGAGGACGGTGGAGGCCTGGGACGTTCCATGCCGTTGGCTTTGCCGTCGGCGACGGGAGCGGCAACTTCATCGGGAGTGGACATTGAGCTGGTGGGCCAGATAGGGGGCACGACCAATACAGTCGCGGTGCAGGGGAACTATGCTTACATCGGGGTGGGCCCGCGACTGGTGGTGGTGGATGTGTCGGACCCAGGAACCCCTCGCAAGGTGGGAGAGAGCAAAGTGTTGCCGGACGTTGTGCGGGACGTGGTAATAGAGGGCTCTTATGCATATGTAGCAGCTAGAGGGCTGCACGTTATCGATATTTCAGATCCTAAACTCCCTAGAGAGATAGGCTTTTATGACACGCCTGGTTCTGCCAACGGCGTGTTTGTGTCCGGAAATTATGCTTACGTGGCAGCTGGGGGTGCCGGCCTGCGGGTGGTGGACGTGACGGACCCTGCCGCGCCCCGGAGGGTGGGTTTTTATGACACGCCTGGTTCTGCCAACGGCGTATTCGTGTCCGGAAACTACGCCTACGTGGCCGATGATTGGGGTGGCTTGCGGGTGGTGGATGTATCGGACCCTGCGTCGCCTCGAGAGGTGGGCTTCTATAACACACCGGAGTGGGCCGCGGGCGTGTTCGTGTCCGGAAACTACGCCTACGTGACGGCTACGGCTGCCGGTCTGCGGGTGGTAGATGTATCGGATCCTGCCGCGCCTCGGGAAGTGGGCTTCTATAACACGCCGGGGTTGTGGGCCAAGGGCGTGTTCGTGTCGGGAAACCACGCCTACGTGACCGATAACGGAGTCCGCCTGTGGGTGGTGGATGTATCGGATCCTGCCGCGCCTCGGACTCGGGGGGTAGGATTCTACACCACGCCGGGGTTGTGGGCCTTGGGCGTGTTCGTGTCCGGAAACTACGCTTACGTGGCGGCTGGGAATGCTGGCCTGCGGGTGGTGGACGTGACGGACCCTGCATCGCCTCGAGAGATGGGCTTCTACGCTACACCGAGCTCTGCCTACGACGTATTCGTGTCTGGAAACTACGCCTACGTGGCGGCGGCGGCTGCCGGCCTGTGGGTGGTGGATGTGGCGGACCCTACCGCGCCCCGGAAGATGGGCTTCTATGACACGCCGGGTTCGGCCGTAGGCGTGTTCGTGTCTGGAAACTACGCCTACGTGGCAGATGGGAATGCCGGTCTGCGGGTAGTGAACGTGACGGACCCTGCCGCGCCCCGGGAAGTGGGCTTTTATGACACGCCAGGGCATGCCGTGGGTGTGTTCGTGTCCGGAAACTACGCCTACGTGACGGCTACGGCTGCCGGTCTGCGGGTGGTAGATGTATCGGATCCTGCCGCGCCTCGGGAA
>WFWT01000046.1 GCA_015490995.1 Anaerolineae bacterium
GCGGGGGGCCACGCTCTCACGCCCCCTACCCGTCATCGGCTTGGTGGGCCATTACCCCACCAACTACCTGATAGGCCGCGGGCCCATCCCGGAGCGACCAGCGCCGAAGCACTGGCCTTTACTCGGCGAGCCGAAGCCCACCGAGCACATGCGGTATTAGCCACCCTTTCGGGTGGTTATCCCCCACTCCGGGGTAGGTTACCCACGTGTTACTCGCCCGTCCGCCGCTGATCCCCCAGGCAAAGCCTGGGTTCACCGCTCGACTTGCATGTGTTAGGCGCGCCGCCAGCGTTCACCCTGAGCCAGGATCAAACCCTCCATCGAAGGTTGTTTCCCAGCCATGAAACTCTCAGGTCTCTCCGGGAGCCCTGGTGTCTCACCAGACCTCCCTGCCACTCTTCAGTTGTTAAGGTGCCCTTCCCCTTTCGGCAGGCGACCAGTATACCTCACACCTGTTCCCTCGTCAAACCCGCCTGCCGTTGTTGCTCATCCCCTGCCCATAAAAAACCGCCGCATTCGCGGCGGAAGGCACACCCCCTTCAACTTCGCTTCCCTCATCACCTTCTGTGCGCCTTCCACCTCCTAACCGGCAGGGGTTGTTAAGCTACCACCCAGCATGGGCACCTCCCATTATACCTACGCTTTTACTCCCTGTCAAGTTCTCTTCCGCCTCTATCCTAGCCCTTGCAGGGAGGTGCCTTACTTACCCTTTCCAGGCGCCTCAGTATATTCAGCGCCCTTCCCCGTGTCAAATCCTTTTCCTCGTGTGGCGATACCCTTGGTAAAGTGCCGTTCAGCATGGCAAAACACACCGGCGGTGGATTATACCCACACGCGCCTAGATGGCAAATCTGCACCTCAGCTCGGCACACCGTCCAGACTACCCTTCTTTAACCCGAGCTGCAGGCAACACCACGTGAAAGGTGGTGCCCGCACCCGGCTCACTCTCCACCCGAAGGACGCCATCCAGGGCCGAGACGGCCGCTTTCACCATGGCCAACCCCAACCCACTTCCCTCTACACCTAACCATCCCTCCTCGCCCTGGTAAAACTTGTCAAACAAGCGCGTCAGGTGTGCCTGCGAAATGCCCGGCCCCTCATCACGCACGGCCAGGTGCAAAGCGTCCGCTTCTGCCCGGGCTACGACCTCCACCTTCCGTTCCACCGGGGTAAACTTCACCGCGTTGCTGAGAAGCTGGTACACTATGTGCCACAGTAAACGCGGGTCGGTCTGCACGTAATGCACCTCCTCCGCGACCTCCACGGCAACCTCGGGGATGCGTTCCCGGGTACGGCGTAGCTGGTCCACCGCCAGCGTGAGCACACTGTCCAGGTGCACCACTTCCTGGTGGACCACGTATTGCCCCCCCTCCAGGTGAAGGAGGTCCAAGTAGAGGTTGATCATGCCCTCCAGCTCGGTTGCCCGGTCAATGATGTTGGTCAGCCCTTCCTGCAACGCCTGATGGTCCACTTTGGAGCCCATCGCGTGCAGCACTTCGGCATACCCCTTGATCACGGCCAGGGGCGTGCGCATCTCGTGGGACACGCCGGCCAGAATGCGCTGTTTTAATTGCTCCACACGGTGAAGTTCGGTAATGTCCCAAACACTGATGAGATAGGCTGCTTCAGGCCAGGCTTGTCCTCGTACATCTACTACCGTGACGAGCAAGTGCCGTTCCACATCGTCCCCCTGGCGGACCGTCCATTCTATGGGGCCCACCTGACCGTGCTGCTGCGCTTGCAGCAAAGGTCCCCGCACGTGGAGGAACGTCTCACCGAACAGGTCCGCGAGGTGACGTCCGTGCATTTGGGAGGGGGTGAGACGCCACAACCGGGCTGCTGCCGGATTCGCCCGCACCACGCGCAGTTTCGACGAAGCCAGCAGGATACCCGAGAGCACGTGGTCCATCATCAGGGCCGCCTCGCGGTACGCCAGGGTTACACGTCGGTGAAGATCGGCCCGTTCCAACGCCAGGGCGGCATGGTGCAGCAGAAACCGTAGCGCCTGTGAAGTAAACGTCTGAGCCTTTTCTCGTGCCCCTTTTTCATCCCAGCCCAGGGTAATAACCCCCATCTCCCGGGTGGACAACCAGAAGGGCACCACCAAGCCCACCGTGACCGTTACCGGGAAAAGCAATTCCCCCTCGGCCTCTGAAGCAACCGCATCCGTCGGCGGATACCACTGAATGTCCCCCGTCTCAACGGCGGTATAAGCCGTGGGCATCATGCTGGTGGGGATCATCACATCCGGCTGGAGGTGGCAGAGGGGTGTGGCGGCGGTGGCTTCTCCCAGGAAGCCGAACGTGTCAGGTTCCTGGAAGCGAAAAAGACGCACGTGAGGTACACCCAGATCCTCGTGAAAAGCAGCCACCAGCTCGTCCAGAACCGCCGTCGTCTCCAGGGGGGCTTCTAGTCGGTCCACAGCGCGCGCCCAGTGCGGCCAAATGCCTCGAAACGTCAACAGGTGATCCAGCGCGCGACAGGCCATCTCAATGTAGAGGGTCACCTCCTCCGTCAACGGTGACGCAGGAGGTGTACGCCATATTACGTAAAGAGTGTAGGGATCGACGCTGAGGGGATATTGCCAGACCCGCTGTTCAGGGAGCTGGGATATGGCGGGGGGCACCAACACACACCGCTCCACGTCCCCGCCTAACCGTTGCAAGGCCGTGGTGAGGTGCTCAAGCACGGTACCCACATGGTCTGCTTCCCACAGCGCGTACACGTAATCGACGGGAATATGCGGATCATCGGACGCCCTCTCTTCTGCCGGGGCATGACGAGTGACCGGCGTTCGGGATGTGCTATGTCGCATGGACTGACTCCTCATCGCACATGCAGCGGCCGACGGCCTTCCAGCGCCCGAGCCAGTGTATGTTGATCGGCGTACTCCAAGTCACCGCCAACGGGTAAACCATGGGCCAACCGGGTCAGGCGTACGCCATGTGGTTGCAACAGCCGTGCAATGTACATAGCCGTCGCCTCCCCCTCCATGGTGGGATTGGTGGCCAGAATGACCTCTTGAACCTCTCCTTGCCGTACCCGTTCCACCAACTCCTGAAGGCGCAAGTCCTCCGGACCGACGTTTTCGAGGGGATTGATAACACCGTGCAGCACGTGATATAGGCCCCGATACACACCGGATCGTTCGAGAGCCACCACGTCCAGCGGTTCCTCCACCACGCAGATGGTGTGCGGATCCCGTTCGGGGTCGGCACAGATAGCGCACAGGTCGCCATCGGACACGTTAAAACACCGGCGGCAATACCGCACCCGTACCCTCAACTCCTGCAACGCAGCGACCAGCTCTGAGGTTACGTCCTCCGGCGCCCGTAAAAGGTAATACGCCAACCGTGCCGCGGTTTTAGGGCCAATGCCCGGCAGGCGCATCAGCGCCTCGATCAAGCGTTCAATAGGATCACGTCGCGCATCGCTCATAACCCCAACCCCGGCAAGGAGAGTCCACCACCCAGGGCCTGAAGGCGCTCTGCGGTCAGCGCATCGACCCGCTCCTTTGCCTGGTTAAACGCTGCGATCAGCATGTCCTGAAGCATCTCTTTTTCCTCGGGGTCCAGCAACTCCTCCGCGATCTCCACCGCCAACACCCGGTGATCGCCGCTCATCACCACCCGGATTGCGCCACCGCCAAGGCTGACTTCCACCTGCTCCTGGGCTAACGCTTCCTGGGCCTGTAACATCTCCTCCTGCAACCGCTGTAATTGGGACATCAAGTCTGCAGGATTACCCAGCCCTCCTGCCATGCCCTTCTTCGCGGCTTTCTTCTTTTTCTTCGGTCGAGCCATGATAAGCCTCCACCTTCCGCGTGCCAGCGCTCCCAACGGTGGAACACCTGTGCACGCTGTTTTAAGCATACCAGAAAAGGCATTCGTCGTGGATTACAATTTGCTGACAAAAGAAGCCACACGGAAAGGAGGTACCACCCTGAGATCGAGGTACGGACCCCTTACTGTGGTCCTATCGCGACAAATACCGACCCGCGGATGGTGCAGTTCAGACAAGTCCACGCGAGAACAGGGGAAAAGGGTGAGCCCTACTGGATGTTGATGATGCGACCGCCACGCTTAACCGCTTCCTGAACCAGATCATCCTCCAACACTTCGGACATGCGGCTCTTGGAGGGCGGTGGAGCAGCGGTCGCGCCCGTCGATGTCGTTTGCCCGGGCTGATAATCCGCTTCCAGAAAACACGCTACTTTATACGTGCTCCCCAGGACTTGGGAGATGACCAGCTCTACCTGCCGGAGATTTTCCGGACGCTGAACCATGTCCAGGGAGAATTGGTTTTTAAAGACCAGCTCCACCTGATCGCCCATGACCTGGACGGGTCGTGCGCTTCCCAGGGCGGCCTGGATTTTAAACCGACGGTGCTCCCGGAACCACTGGATAACCTGTTTCCACTGACGTCGCAACCGTTCAAGGGCTTCGGCATCGCCCGCCGGCGGGGTAGGCGCCGTCACCGCCTCGGCCGGCGTTTCCGCAGGCGCCTGGCCGGCAGAAGAGGCGGACGCGACCGCAGGTTGCTGTTCTTCAGCCGTTCTGGAGGCGGAGACGACCTCCACCAAGGCCAGCTCCAGCGCCAGCTGAACATCGACCCCGCTGCGCACCTCCGAGGCGACAGCGTTCAAGCGTTTAATCGCCTGAACCAAAAAGGCCGGCGACAACCCTTGGGCCTGCCGTTCCAGGACAGCAGCCCGCTCGGCGGGCAGGTCGGGCAGAACCTCACGACCGCCCACACGCACCAGCAACACATCCCGCAAGTACCGTACCAACTGTTGGGAGAACTGGCGCAAGTCCGTGCCCTGGGTGATCAACTCCTGGACTTGCGCTATCATCTGTCCGGGGTCACGGGCCATCATCGCGTCCACAAAGCGGGCCAACGTCGCGGCCGGGACCATACCCAGCACCGATTCCACCTGCTCCAAAGTAATCCGTTCCCCCCCAAAGGACAACAGCTGATCCAAAAGGCTGACGGCGTCCCGCATGCACCCTTCGGCCGCAAAAGCGATGTGCTCCAGTGCTGCCCGTTCCGCGTCTCGCCCCTCCTGGGCCAGAATGTGGGCCAAATGCTCCACGATACGGTGGGCCGCAATGCGTCGAAAGTCAAACCGCTGACAACGCGAGAGAACCGTTTCGGGAATTTTGTGCGGCTCCGTCGTCGCCAGGATGAAGATCACGTGCGGCGGGGGTTCTTCCAATGTCTTCAACAAAGCATTAAAAGCTGCGTTGGACAGCATGTGGGCTTCGTCGATAACGTACACCTTGTACCGGGCTTCGGCCGGAGCCACACTCACCCGCTCGATCAGCTCGCGGATGTGATCCACGCTGGTGTGCGACGCCGCGTCCATCTCAACCAAGTCAACCAACCGCCCCTCGTTTACGGCCACGCAGATGGGACAACTGTTATCGGGCCGTTGGGCGGGATCGGGGTGCAAGCAGTTCACCGCCTTGGCCAGGATGCGAGCTGTGCTGGTCTTACCCGTACCGCGAGGGCCACTGAACAGGTACGCGTGGGCGATCCGGCCTTCCCGCAGCGCGTTGCGCAGGGTTGTGGTGACGTGCTCCTGGCCGATGACTTCCTCAAAAGTCTGGGAGCGGTACTTCCGGTAGAGGGCCTGCGCCACGGGTTCCTGCCTCCCTTTCCTGCCGGTTCACCACCAAGCCCCAGTGTACCATTGACCGCGAGGTTCCGCCAATTCAGAGCGCTAGCCACGGGTGCTTGACCACGATCATTTCTTCAGGAACGGCGGCTCTGGGTTATGGGAAGGGGCGGAAGAGGGGGAAGATTCCTTCCTCCCTCCCCCTCCACCCCGGCCGCTTCTCTTCGCCACCGCCTTTATTCATAAGGATCAACGTGACCAAGTACGAGTACCAGGGCTTTCGGTGTGGACAGGTTTCGCGTCCCCTGGGGTATAATGCCCTGTAGAACGGTCTCATTGACCGCGAGCCACCGTAAACGGGCGCGCGAGGAGAGCACAGGGATATCCCCGGAGCAGGAGGTAGGCACATGTACGCCCTGGTGCGCGAGGAACTCTACACCTATCTGGAAGCAACGCCCCCCCTGGTGGAGGGCTTGCTGGACCGCGAGGTCCAAGTGCAACCTCACGGCATTGACTTGAGCGTGGGGGAAGTGTACCGTCTTCAAGGCAGCGGCACCATCGGCTTTGCCTCGGCCACAACCCGTCTACCTACGGGAGAGCCGATCCCTTTCGACACCACAGGATGGGTCCACCTCCCTCCAGGGATGTACCGCGTCCGTCTGGCGGAGCGGGTTCACCTGCCGGTGCACCTGTTTGCTATGGCCTGGCCACGTTCTTCTCTCCTGCGCATGGGCGTTCACGTCGGCACGGCCCTCTGGGATGCCGGCTATTCCGGCCGAGGGGAGGTCTCCATGGTGGTACACAATCCCCAAGGCATTCACCTGCAACACCGAGCACGCATTGTACAGCTTATGTTCTTCCGGCTGGACCGCTCGCCGAAACAAGGTTACGCCGGGCGGTATCAAGGAGAAGGGGAGTAGACGGTGACCACGTGGCGACGCACGCGCAGCTACCGGTTGACCGGCATTGTGCTCCGGCGTCGTGATCACGGTGAGGCGGACCGCCTGATCACCCTCCTTTCCCCGGATCAGGGCAAAATTACGTTGCGGGCACCGGGCGCGCGCAAGGTTACCAGCCGCAAAGCAGGTCACCTGGACCTGTTCACGCACGTACGCCTGCAAGTCGCCCGGGCGCGCACATGGGATATCATCACCCAGGCAGAAACGTTGCACGCGTTTCCGCACATCCGAGAGAGCCTGAAGCGGACGGGCCACGCGTACTTCGTGGCCGAGCTTATTTTGCACATTGCCCCGGAAGGCCAAGGAGATACGAAGTTGTTCGACCTCGCCCTCACCACGCTCCATCACCTGAACACGGCATCCAACTTGCTGCTGGTCAGTCGCTGGTTTGAAGCCCACCTTCTACGCTTGGCCGGATTCCAACCCCAGCTTTACGTGTGTGTCGCATGTCACGCTCCCATTGTTGGGGTAGAGACTGTCTACTGGCACCCCACCGGCGGAGGCGTTGTCTGTGAACAATGCGCGGCGCAACACGCCTCTCTTCGTCCTTTGCCGGCCCGGGTGTTAAAATTTATGCGCTACCTTCAAACGCACACCTTTGAACAGGCCTGTACGTTGACGGTGCCTGTCGACCTGTTGCGGGAAGTGGAATCGTACACACTCCCGTACTTGCAAACCGTATTGGAACGCAACCTGCGCTCGGTGGCCTTCCTGGAACGCCTGCGACGCCAGCTAAACGGTCCCTCGTCCCCTCCCGACACCTAATCCAGGCACACTGGGCGGGGCATGAGGATCCGGAAGTGGGGCCTAAGGCCACAGGGCTGGGTAAGGGAGGCGCTATGGCCTTCTTCGAACGCCTGACAGAACGCGTTCGGCGGCTGGGGGTTCCCTTGTGCGTAGGCCTGGACCCGCACCGAGACCGAGTTCCGGCCCGATTTCGAGCGCATCCGGATCCGTTGCTGGCCTGGAACCGGGCAGTGATTGAGGCGACCGTGGACCTGGCGGCTGCGTACAAACCTAACATCGCGTTTTACGAAGCTCTGGGCCGGGACGGCTGGGAGCTCCTGGAGGCCACCCTGCGCTTTATCCCCGCAGATGTGCCCATTATTCTCGACGCGAAGCGAGGTGACATTGGAAGCACCGCTCAAGCGTACGCCCAGGCTGCCTTTGACCTCTTAGGGGTGGACGCGATCACCGTAAACCCGTACCTGGGTCGGGACACCCTCGCCCCTTTTCTGGCCTATCCGGAAAAGGGCGTCTTCCTCCTGTGTCACACGTCCAACCCGGGCGCGCACGAGGTGCAAAGCCTGCCCGTGTGCCTACCGGACCGCCCCCCTACCCCGCTGTACGTGGAGATAGCCCATCGCGCCCGGCGTTGGGGAGATCCAGCTCGAATAGGATTGGTTGTGGGCGCCCCTTACCCCGAAGTACTGACCACGGTACGTCGGGAGGTCCCGGAAATGTGGTTTCTTGTACCCGGGGTAGGGATTCAGGGTGGGGCCATTGGAGCCCTTGCCCCCGGGGTGCGCTCCGATGGGCTGGGCATACTGGTCAACGTGAGCCGGGGCATTGCTCTGGCAGACGATATTCGCCAAGCAGCGGAGTATTACGCGCGCCAACTGCGCGACCTTTCCCCTGCAGCCTCCACCGCCCCCCCCGCAGACGCGCGAGAGGCCGTGATCCTGGCCCTTCACGAACTGGAGGCCATCCGGTTTGGGGAGTTTGTCTTGGCCAGCGGTCAGCGCTCCACGTATTACATCGACTTGCGGGTGCTCGCCAGCGCGCCTACGGTGCTGGCACAGGTGGCCCAACTGTATGCTCGCCACGTGCGACGCTTGAAACCGGATTTAGTAGCCGGTGTGCCGTACGCGGCCCTGCCCATTGCAACGGCCGTAAGCCTGCACACCGGCGTTCCCATGATCTACACCCGCAAAGAATCCAAAGACCACGGCCTGAGCCGCCTTATCGAGGGTCGTTTTACGGCCGGACAACGGGTGGTGGTCATTGAAGATGTGGTTACTACCGGCAAGAGCACGCTGCGCACAGTGGAACAGTTGCGCAAAGCCCGGCTGACGGTGGAAGACGTCGTGGTCTTCATTGACCGAGAGCAAGGAGCCCGAGACGCCTTGCGCCGGGCCGGGATCACCCTGCACGCCTGTTTCGCCCTCTCCGAAGTGTGGGATATCCTGCGAGCCCACGGCCGGGAGGTACGGGTGTCATGAACACGCCGGATCTGCAGGTCACCTTCTGTGGCAAGCTGTTTCGCAATCCCTTGGTGCTTGCTTCCGGCATTCTGGGCACCCAACCGGAACTGTTGGCCCGTGTGGCGGTGGCGGGCGCGGGTGCCGTGACCACTAAGTCCCTTAGCCCCCACCCACGGGCAGGACATCCCAACCCCAGCGTCCTCAAGTGGGGCCCCGGCTTCATCAACGCGGTGGGATTGCAAAACCCCGGCGTGGAGGCCGGGGTTCGGCTCCTGGAGGAAACCCGCCGCCTGCTGGAGGCCCAGGCTCCCGAAGTCCACCTCATTGCCTCCATTTTTGCCGAAACGGTGGAGGGGTTCGCACGTGTGGCCGAACGACTAACCGCCGCCCGTCCGGACTTCATCGAGGTGAACGTGTCGTGCCCTAACGTGGCCCACGAATTGGGCCGGCCTTTCGCAGCAGACCCGGAGGACGCAGCAGCAGTGACACGGGCAGTGAAAAACGCCACGGACCTACCGGTCATCGTGAAGTTGAGTCCCAACGTGACCGACATCGCGGTCGTAGCACAGGCTGTCGAAGCCGCAGGCGCGGACGCGATTGCGGCCATCAACACGGTGGCGGGCATGGTGATCGACGTGCGTGCGCGACGGCCGGTGCTGGCCAATGAGGAAGGCGGCCTGAGCGGACCGGCCATCAAGCCCATCGCGGTACACGCCATCTACGAGATTTACCGTAAGGTCTCGGTACCCATTCTGGGCATAGGGGGCGTGACCTGTGGTGAAGACGCCATAGAACTTATGATGGCCGGCGCAACCCTGGTGGGAGTGGGCTCAGCAGCCTACTGGCACGGCCCCGAGATGATGGGCATCCTTGCAGGACAAATGCGGGCCTTTTTACGAGCGGAGGGCATTGCACGGGTCTGTGAAGTGATTGGAGCAGCTCACCGGACCGAGGAGGCCTGGTAGGCATTCCCGCCCTCACGGTAGGAGGGTCTCAAAACACACTGTACCGAAACCCTAAGAAACGCAGGTTGGCGAAAGAGCACCATGGCCGTAAATGATAACCGCGCCGAAGGTTTACCTTGCTCCACCGCGTGCCACGTGCGCGCCCGAATTGTCACCGTTGAAGAGGAAAATTATCGCACCCGCACCTTTACCACCGACCTCCATTGGCCCCACGCGCGTCCGGGGCAGTTCGCCATGGTATGGCTACCGGGGGTGAACGAACGTCCCCTAAGCTTACTCAGCCACACGCCCGTCCGATTCACCGTAGCCGCGGTGGGCCCTTTCACACGTGCCTTACACCACCTCCAACCGGGAGACGCGCTCTGGGTACGGGGGCCTTACGGGCGAGGATTTCCGATAACGGGTCGGTATATGGTCATGGTGGCCGGGGGATATGGGGTAGCTCCTCTTCACTTCCTTGCCCAGGAAGCCCGCCAAACAGGATGTCACATCACCGTCATCGTCGGCGCGCGCACCCGACGGGACGTGCTCTTTGTAGAGCGCTTTACCGCCCTGGGGGTCCCTCTCCTTATTACCACCGATGACGGCAGTTACGGCCGACGGGGAACGGTTGCCGACGCACTGGCGGATGTGATACGCGGTTCCCACCCGGTGGATGCGGTGTACGCGTGTGGCCCGGCGCCTATGCTGGAGGCTGTAAACCGTCTCTGCAAGGCCGCGCGGGTACCTGCCTATCTTTCGTGGGAAGGCATCATGCGCTGCGGCATGGGCATTTGTGGCACGTGCGCCCGAGGCGCATGGCTGGTGTGCAGGGATGGCCCTGTGGCTTACCCGGAGGATGATTCCTCCACCTCGATAAACGCCGGCGGGATCGCGTCTGCCAGCCACACCTCCCGACTTCCCCGATAAAAGCGAACACCCTGCCGGTACGCTTCCCCGGCCTGTACGCGCAAGATCACCGGTATGGGCGCTTTGCGTCGTCCTACCTGCCAGGCCAGCACTCGGGTCACGGCCAGGTGAACGTACTGACGCCCCATAGGTCGCAACCCTTCCTGTACAATGCGACGAACGGCCGCCGGGGAAGTGCCATGGAACAACACGGCCGGCGGCCGGGCCACCGGCCGGGATATCCTACCCGGCAGGGAATGACCGTACAAGGCCCGGATCCGACCTGCCCGCCACTCAAAGCGCTGTTTGTCGGCACGCGCCAGCATCTCGTGCAGGTCTGCCTCGCCGATATCCTGCCATTCGGGACGACGACGCAGGGCCTGGAGCAAGGCCTCGCTCGAGACCCACCCCTCTTCATCCGGCACAAGCCCGTACACCCACGGCGCGTGGCGCAACGCGTGGGCAATTGTCTTGCTCAGCCGAATGTAAAAGGCCCGATCGCGCGCTCGCCTTCTCATCACAGCGCCCTCCGCCCCCTCCTAAGGCACAGCACACCGGAGCTACACCCCTCACGGTACAGGAGGGAACACGAGAATGCGATGGTTACCCCCGTCCGCCACGTACACATTGCCATCTGGCCCGATAGTAATACCGTTCGGGAGACCGAAGGACCGCAGGTCCACACCGAACTGGCCAAAGACGGCTTTGACCTGACCGGTGGGGTCGAACACGATCACCCGGTAATTTTCGGGGTCGGTGATGTACACGTTCCCCTGGGCGTCTACCGCGATGTAGGGCTTGTTGACAACAGAGTCGGACTCCCACCCTTCCACCGGCCACTCCCGGAGGAAGACAAAGTCGGGCGTAAAGACCTGCACCCGACGGTTCCAGGTATCCGCAACGTAAATGTTCCCCTCCGGACCAATGGCGATGCCCACGGGCTCATCGAACTGGCCCGGCCCCGCGCCACCGCCACCGTACTGCGCGAGGAACTGGCCATCGGGCGAAAACTTCTGCACCCGCTTGTTACCCGTGTCCGTGACGTACAGGTTGCCCTCCGCGTCGATGGCAATGGCCCGCGGGCCGAAGAACGCGCCTGGCTCGGTGAGCTGGCCTCCGGTCATGGCCGCAAAGCCCCACTCCAAGAGGAAATTCCCCTCCGCGTCGAACTTCTGAATGCGATGATTCCACGTGTCGGCCACATAGACGTTGCCCTCCTGATCAACCGCGATGCCCCAGGGTTCGTTAAACTGTCCGGGACCGGTGCCCTGGGAGCCCCAGGCAGTAATGGGCGTGCCGTCCGGGGCCAACTTCACTATCCGGTGGTTCCCCGAATCCGCGACGTAAATGCTCCCATCGGGACCAATGGCCACGTTGCGCGGGAACTGAAACTGCCCCAGCCCGATGCCGGGGCCGGTGCCGATTTGACGCAGAGCGGTGACCTCACGCCAGGCCAAATCGTAAGGTGACGGTTGGACCCTTTCCTCTTCCTGAGCTCCCTGGCCCACAGGCACGCCCCAATCCCACATTTGCCGGGCGATGTCACGTCGGACGAAGAGGTAAAAATCGTGGCGGAAGGGCCACTCCGAGGTGGGGTACTGGTACTTTCGCCACAGAACAGCATCCAACAGCCGTCGCCGGGTCTCAGGATCGGTGAGCACTTCCCGTACTTTCACCAGAAATCCACCTTTGTACGACTCCAAAGGCCACCAAATCAGACGATAGCGGTACTTTTCGTACCCTCCGTAATCCCGCCACGCTACCCGCAGCAAATTCTCC
This sequence comes from Anaerolineae bacterium, assembly GCA_015490995.1. Taxonomy (GTDB): domain Bacteria; phylum Chloroflexota; class Anaerolineae; order JAADDB01; family JAADDB01; genus S141-23. The sequence continues at coordinate 12,413 of WFWT01000046.1, forward strand.
ACCTTGTCCACGTTCTTGGAACCGGCAATGGCTACCGGCGCGTCCTTGAACGTGTCCCTGCTGGGCACGTCTGCGTAATACCGCTTGTTCGGGTAATTGCGCAGGTACCATTCTAGCGGCCACGTGCTGTCATCATCGTAAGGGACCACAATGCTCAGGTCGCCGTACATCCGTCGGGAGATGTCCTCTATCTGTTGCATCACCAGTTTCACGTCTGGGCTGCCGTGAGCGTAGACCATCTGTTCAATGGGATAATCGTAATTCACGTAGTTGAAGTACCAGGTGACCCGCACCGTCCACACGGTAAGGAACGCTGTGACGCTGAGGAACACAGTGCGGGTGAAGGTGCTGGTGCCCAAGCGCTGCCACCGTGTATACAGCCACCACGCCAGAGCGATGGCGATGCCCAGGGCCACCAGCCAGGCCACAGTGGCCTGCAAGTTTGCCAGGGTTTTATCTCCAAAAGGCCGGGTGCGAAAGACCCGCACCACCATGTACACCAGCAAGGGCACGGCACCCAGGATCCACCCTCCCGCGTGCTCCCGGATGCTGGTCCAGTCCAAAAGGGCGAGTAGGCGGCCGATGAACCATCCACCCAGCAGACTCATGGGCAGGGCGAAGTGCACGGCCAACCAGGGCATCTTCTCCCCGGCCCAGCTGTACAACACCCACGTCATAAACAACCACCACACCAGGAAGGTGATGAACTGATACCGTTCATCCCGCGTGTAGGTGGGGTCAGGCCCCTCCTCGTCTGGCCTGGGGCGCCCGCGTAACCACGCCAACACGCCGCCCAAACTGAGCCAGACGCCGAGGAACTCATACTCTGGCACCAGGAGCAGGTAGTAATACCAAGGCTGTCCGCCGCGCTGGACATCGTGCTGTTCCAACCAGTAGGCAAGGGAACCCACAAAGCCTGTGCCCAACCCCCGGTAATTGGTGAAGAAGGTGGTGAAGAAGGCAGCGTCAATGGCATAAAACAGCCCGGCAGCGATCCACCACGTTCGGCCAAAGCGGGCCACCCCCATCGCTGCGCCAATGGCCAGCAGCACCAGAAATGTCACACCGGAACGCACAATGCCCGCGTTGCTGTAATCCATGGGATCGGCGCCCAGGAGAAACTTTACCGGAAACGCCGTGGCGAAGGGAAGCACGAGGGAGAGGAGCAACACAGCCATGCTCAACGCGGGGTGACGCTTCCACTCCGCTATCGTGGTTTCCCCACGCAACAGGTCCGTCACCCACAGCAGCACCAAGAAGCCCCCTATGATGGCACCGTACATGAATGAAACTTCTTTGGTGATAAAGAGAAACGCCAAGGCCACCGCGGTCGCGTGTATCCAGCGCTCCCGGGGCTCGTGCAGGTACCGAAAAACGGTGTAATACACCAGGATAGCGCCGAACGCGGCGTAAATGTCATGTCGGATGTAGCGGGAGTGGAACAACAAGGCGGGGGAAAGGAGGATTAACACCGAAGCGGCCAACGCGCCCATCCGCCCAATCCAGGGCCGCAACAACAGGGGGAAAAACACCAAAGCGATACCAAACAGGGCAGGTCCCAACCGCGCGGTGGTGTCACTATCGCCAAAGAGGAAGTACAACAGCGCGTTAAGGTGGAACAAGAACGGGCCATGCATCATCGGCGTGTGTTCAAACCCCTTCCCGGCAAACAAGTTCCACGAGTACACCACGTGCAAACTCTCATCGTGGCTCATCGTACGTTCGCCCAACATCCACAACCGGCTGAGCACAGCCAACACACCGATGACGCCGTACGCGACGACCTCCGCGTTCCACTCCAGCCAGCGGCCCAACAGATCCTGGCGCCGACGCGTTGTATCCGCCATCACCGTATCCCTCCCAACCCAGAATAAAGGATGCCGCGATAGGACGCAGGGAAGAGGTAAGGGTTTCGTTCGTTCACCACTTACCTCCTCCGACGTGTCACGCGCTGGCACAAACCTACGGACGGTACCACAATATCACCCGCTCCACAGCGTCACCCAGGGGCGCCTGACGGTAAAACCACCAGTGGTAAATACGCCCCCCAAGGTCTGTGGGTAACAACGTAACGGTGAGTACCCAATCCATGCCGGTGTAACCCGGCGGAGACGGCGTGTCCGCCGGCGTGATCACGACAGGCGCGGTCGCCGCTTTGATGCTCCGTATCTCGCGCAGGTTGACAAAATCGCGCAGGTACCACCGCAACACATCCCCTTCACCCGACACCAACAGGTCCACCGGAAGCTCGTGCATATCGGTGGCCCGCTGTGCAGAGATGCGTTCCAACGTCTGGACCATCAACCGCACGTTCGGGTGGGTCATTGTCCGCTCAACGCCCGGTAAGGCGTCCAGAGCAGCGTCCTCTGCCAGGTGCAGGTTTTGCACCCACAAAGCCATCCAGCTCCAGAACGCCGCCGTTATCAGGATCGTGGTCATGACCACGCGCCACGCCGCGGCCGGACTCAACCAAAACCGGTACAACACCGTCAGGCCGACCAGCACCACCGGCACGGCGAGAAGCGCGGGGATATAACGTTCATCCCCGACCGCAAAGTAACCGGCCATCATCATGAACCAGAAGCCCAGGATCACGAAATACGCGGCAATAAGCACGCCCTCTTCTCGCCAGGTGGACACGGGGGGACGCCAGCGTTGGATAAAGGCGAATACCCCATCCGCGGCCAAAAAGGCCAGGGGGACCGTCACCAAGGCCACATCCTGACTCGTACGGCCCAGTTGTATGAGCCCCAATAGCAGGGCTACCCCCCCCCAGGCCAACCACACCCGGTCCAGGAGCTCACGGCGATACCAGGCCCGCCACGCTCCCCACGCGCCAAACACCACCAACAACGGCTCATCGGCCCAAAGACGCCACGGCACCCAATACCAGGGATACCCCTCGGCCACCCAGAAGCGCTGAACCCAAGCGCCTAGCAAGTCGGCAACGTTGCCGAACGCGGGCAGGTTTGTGAGGGCCACACTGCCACTTACCAAAAGCGCGAGCACAAACACCCAGGCCGCACGATGACGAACCGCCCCCCCCACGTCATGCCATCCCTGTACCAGACGTCCACGCACGGGCCACAGACCCACTGCCAAGCCAATGAGGAGGGTATACGCCAACGGGGTTGTGGTTAGGAGCAAGGCGGCTATCAGGGCCACCCACGTCAACCGGGCGGGCGCTTCCTCGTCCGTCGCCTCGAGCCACGCCAAAAGCGCCACCACCAACCCTAACCCCAGCGCCAGCGTCCACACCGTCCCGCCGGCATGCCTGCTCCAGTAGGTCAACTGGGGGGAAAGGGCCAGGAATGCCGCGCTGAGGAGCGCCCGACTCCTGCCCAGGTGACGACGCAACGCGTACGGCAGCAATACCATCCCCACGCCCACCAACGCGGACCCAATACGGGCCAAGGCGTCCCCACCGCCGGTAATGAGGAAAACGACCCATTGCACCGTATAAACCAGAGGACTCACGTCCACCACCGGCTCGGCAGGGAGGGGTTGGGTATTCCGCCAGGCCAACCACGCCTGATGTGCTTCCTGAGGACTCAACGGCCGCTCACCCAGCCACAACAGGCGCACCAGAGCAGCTATCAGCACCAGCACAGCATATAAGGCATGTTCCACTGTCCATCCCACGGGCAGAACTTTGACCTCCTCACGGGGGGGCAGGGTCAGGGTAATACCGCCAGCCGCACCAGGTTTCTCCCTATGGCCGCGTCGTGGCATGACGTCCTCCTAACGTTGACCAAAGGTGCTCCTCGCCTGGTTAACCCCGGTGTGTACGAGGCCTATGCAGGGACCTGCCGGATGTCCATCTACGCCTGCCCCTAAGACCAACCGGCAAGGGCTGCCAGTAACACATATACGCCCACCATGGGCAGATTGTTCACGTGGGAACCCTCCAAAATCACCGTAGAGCGCGCGAGGGCCGGGAAGGATCACCTCTCCTCCTCCTCGATAGAGCCGTGGAGAATGCCCCAGCACAGAACCTCTGGTGACAACACGGTAAAGGGGAAAGGGGATACCATCCTTAAAGCGGCCCTGTAGCGCCGGACCAGCTCCAGCGCAAACGCCCCAACTCGGTAAGGGTGCCGATACCCGGGGGAGAAGGGAGGTGCAGCGGTGGCGATCTCGTACCCACCGGCGGCCATCGCCACGGCGACTGTTCCCAGCCAGAGCGAATTCCCTCTATCGTTCACCGGCCCTCCCCAATGCGCTGAGGCAAGGCGTACCAGGCCTATAGCCTGAGCAGCGTATATCGGCCGCTATTTTAGCCCGGAGGAGACATGGTGGGCAAGCGTGCGGCGACACAACAGCTTGCGGGGAACCTGCCATTCCTCCCGATTTTCTCCGGCAGCTCTTTAGCGGCAGAAGCCGGGAGGCACCACCCAGCTCGCCCAGGCGCACTGAACGCGTGCCGGCCGGCGCCGGGCAGCTCACACCAAGGGCCACAGAGTTACCCCCGTTCCACCGGCAGGCCCGCGCGCGTCCAGGCTCGCATTCCTCCGTTCATGCTGTACACTTCCGTATATCCTGCTTTCAACAACCGCTTAGCCGCACTGCGGCTCTGGTTACCGGATCGACACACCACGACGATAGGGACATCCCGCGGCAGGTCACCGACCGCTTCCGGCAGCCGATGGAGCGACACGTGCCGTGCCCCCACGATGTGACCCTCTCGGTACGACCGTTCATCCCGGATGTCCAAGATTACCACCTGGCGCTGCCGCAACGCTGCGGCCACATCCTCAACCTCCTTTGTAGGCACCTTCGGACCAAACAACCGCTCCCACCAGCTCATCTCTCCCCTCCTATGCCATAGCTTCATAAATCATCTATCACGTGGGCTTAGACAGGCCGACGGGCAGAATGCGATCCACCACCCGGCCCCGAGACCTGCTTTATTTATAGCCTCATTTGTAAGCCTCAAATGTGACCACACTATACCTTCGCATCTCGACTTACACAAACTCCCCTATCCAGCGCACCAGAGGGTCCCCCTGCACGGCCTGATAGAATCGTCGGTCCCCCGTCCACAGCGGCGCATCCAACGCCCGCGCCAGGGCCAGATACGCCGCATCATACGCCGTAATGCCAAATCGTTCGGTTTCCCGATACGTCTCTACCGGCGCCGGGTCCACCAGACGCACCCCTAACGCCAGCAGGAGCCGCAATGCCCGCTCCCCCGTGGCCACGTCGATGCGCCCCCGCCGCGCGGCGACAATGAGGCCATTAGCTATTTCATATACCCACAGCGACGGCGCGAGCATCTCAAAACGACGCTCGCGCACCGCCGCATCCCGCAGCGCCACGGCCTGGGCCACGTGCTCCCCATCGTTGAGCGCCCACTTCAAAGATACGCTGGCATCCACAATGACGTAACTCACCGCCGCCGTCCCTCCGCGATAAGCTCGGCCACGGGAATGCCGATGGGACCAACGCGCGTCCGCAGTTCATCCAGCGCGCGCGCCGCCTCCTCCGGGCTCTCCGCGGCGGGGAGCAGGCCATCCGCGGCCAGTTGGCGGCGCAGGGCCAGAAGTGCGTAGGCACTGAGCGACATGCGCCGTCGCGCGGCCGCAATCTTGATTTTTTCCTGCAGCGTTGGATCGTCCAGGTAGATGTTGAGTCTGGCTCTCGTCGCCATGAGCCCTCTCCTTCCGTTCACTCACTGTGGTGCATGTCCTCGTCACAAGGATAGCACTAAAGCGTTATAGCGTCAAAGACGCCTCGGCAACGTCCTCCTCCGATTCCGCCCATTGGGAGACGCCCTCCTCGCTCTCCTCGGGCACGAGGCCTTTCTTGAGGGGCATGGCCGGGCGCAGCGCCTCGACCTCATTACGCCGCAGGCGAGCCCACAGGTCATCCCAGGCCCGCGTCGCCCGTATTCCCTTCCGCCACGTCCGTTCCACCTTCTCGAAGTCGGTCCGGTCCGCGCGGTGGAAGCGGATGAGCCGACCGCGAAGGTCGCGGCTTGGAGCGGGAAGCACGGTATCGAGGGGTTCGGGCGCAGGGGCCACGAAGGACGCGACGACCGGGAGCAGGTGGGCGGGCGTGGGGTAGTAGCCCATCTTGACCTTGCCTTCCAGACGCATAACGCCTTCCTCCTTTTTCCCAGCGGGAAGAGGAAGGCGCACGCTTCTCCCCGTGGTCGGGGAGAAGCCACACAGCCTTGCCTCTTCCCGGGCCGGGGAGAATTGGTTGAGATTGCAGATTGCAAAAAGTGAAGAGTGCAAACGGGGACACGTCGAATACGGGCGTAAGGCCTGCAGGGACACGGTGGTAAAATCGGCCAGAAACGGCATTGGCCGATGACGACAGAACCCGAACGCCCGCTCAGGCCCTTCCGTCATGGGCCAATGGCGGAACGTCTGCCCCTGATGAAGCGTTGAGGGAACCCTTGCCGGCGAAACCCCAGCCGGGTACAATGGAATTGAGCAGTGAATTGATCAATAAGGATCAATAAGGGCCAGGAGGCGATCCATGCCCCGTGTCGTCAGCGCCACCCACGCCCGCATCCACTTCGGCGAACTGATGCGTCGCGCCGTGGAAAGCGGAGAGACGATTGTCATCGAACGGAAGGGCAAGCCCTACGTGGTTGTCCTCTCCGTGCAGGAGTACAACCGCTTGCAGGCGGCCCAGGGCCAACCCGCCTGGCAGGACGTCCTGGAGCGCATCCGCGAGGCGCGGGCCCGCATCCACGCCCGGCGGGGCGGCAAACCCGTGCCGCCGCCCGAGGACATCATTCGGGGGATGCGGGAGGAGCGAAGTGCCCAACTCGCCGGTCTGCCTTGACGCCAGTTTCATCGTCCGGCTGCTGGTCAGCGAGGAGACCGCTAAGTGGAAGCCATTGGCTTCGAGCAGCACCTCTTCCGCGTACGCTCGACGTCGGCCAAGTGGAGCGTCACGGCACATGCGCGTATCCAATCAGGTTAAGGAACTCGTTGCGCGTCTGTAGGTTGCTCTTGAACGCGCCTCGCATGGCACTGGTCACCATCCGGGCATGGGCCTTTTTAATACCCCGCATCATCGCGCACATGTGGGCGGCTTCGATCACCACGGCCACCCCTTGGGGGTGAAGTAGATCCTCCAAAAAAGCAGCGATTTCTTCGGTCATGCGTTCCTGAACCTGTAACCGGCGGGCAAACATCTCCACAATGCGCGGGATTTTGGACAGGCCCAGTACTCGGCCGTTGGGAATGTACGCTACATGGGCCTTGCCGAAGAAGGGTAGCAGGTGATGTTCACACAAGCTGTAGAACTCGATATCTCGTACCACTACCATCTCATCGTAAGCGACTTCGAACAGGGCATCGTTGACCAGGATTTGCGGATCGGTACGGTATCCTTCGGTCAACTCCGCGAACATGCGAGCTACCCGTTCCGGTGTACGCTGTAGTCCTTCCCGGTCCGGGTCCTCTCCGATTAACACCAGAAGCTCCCGGATGATCTCTTTCAACGGCTCCACCGGCCAAACGGTGGGTACACTGACACGTTCAATGGCCATCGGTAAGTCCTCCTCTACTCGGACACACTGGCAGGGGCATCCAGCTCAGGCAAGCGGGCGCGCAGGCGTTGCTCAACATCCTGGCGTTGCCGAAAGGCCCGCGCATGCGGCGCCAGCACACGAGCTACCTCCTTCAGGGTCCGTCCCTCGTAAGGCCCCTGAGGCACCTTCCACTCTGGCACAACTTCGGCCACAGGCAGTGCCACATGCGCGTACTGTACTACCTGCGGGTCCCACCATTCCGCCTTTTCAGGGGAGGTGGAGTACAGCACCAGATCCAGGTCGATCGTGCGAGGTGCGTTGGGATTGGGGGTGCGACGGCGCCCCAGAACGTGTTCGATAGGCCGTAAGATGTCGGTGATGAACCTGTCCGGCGGCAACTCGGTTCGCAGCAATACTGCCGCGTTCAAGAAAAAAGGGGTTCCCGGTGCGCCTACGGGAGGGGTCTCGTACACGTGAGACAACGCCAGCAGTTTCGTTCGCCGGCTCAAGTGGGCCAGTGCAGCCTCCAGGTGATATTCAGGCCGGATGTTTGTACCTATGGCGACCACGGCATATCCCATATGCTAATTCCCGTCCCTGTAATCATCGCGCGTGCGCTCGATGCACACGCCCACCGTGCGGGCAAAGCGCAGAGCGCCCGGCTTTTCCACCCACACCTGCACGCGCGGCACCCCGAATTCCACCACACAAAGACGAGCAATCTCTTCCGCCAGTTTTTCCACCAGGTAAAAACGGCTCTCCTCTGCCAGGGCGATCACCCGCTTGGTGACGCTCCGGTAATTTAACGCATCTTCAATTCGATCGCTTTGGCCGGCCGCGCGGGTGTCCGTGTAGAGGCGCAAGGTGATGAGTACGTCCTGCCGATCCCGACGTTCCCAGTCGTTAACGCCGATGATGGTGCGCACAAGAAGGTCTCGAATTTCGATATAATCCTGCATACCGGTGCATCTCCCTAAATTTAGGCTATTCTCGCCATCCTCGGCATGAACGGTTCTCGCGGTCCGCTCACATCTACCCATGCAACAGGTGGGCGCCCCCATCGAGCAAGAGCACTTCACCGGTGATGTAATCATTGCGCAGGAGGAACAGCAACGCGTCGGTTACCTCCTCCATGCGGGCGGGCCGACGCGCGGGGTATCGCTGGACCAGCCGTTCCAGGTAGGTCATGTCCTCACCGGGAGGGGGGAGCACAGCACCCAGGGCCAACGCGTTTACCTGCACCCGCGGGGCCAGCTCACGGGCGGCCATCTGGGTTAAAGTGATCAGCGCGGCTTTGGTAAGGGTATAAGCCAGGTAACGACGTCCTGGATACACAGCACGCCAGTCCGTCACGTTCACAATTTTGCCCTCGCTCTCCACGACCGCAGCGAACCGTTGCATCAACAGAAAGGGAGCACGCAGGTTCACGCGGAAATGCAACGTCCAGTTTTCCAAGGTGGTATCCTGCAACGTGCCCGGCTCAAAGACCGCCGCGTTGTTCACCAACACGTGCGGTGCACCCCAGAGGTCCACCACCCGGTCCACCAGCGAGCGGGCTGCATCGGCCTCCCGCAGGTCCGCCTGAAGGGCAATGGCCTCCGCGCCCAGCGCCTGAACCTGGGCCACCGTTTTCTCTGCGTCCTGAGCCGCACGGCCATAATGGACCACCACCTTCATGCCGGCCTGGGCCAGAGCCAGCACAAAAGCCCGCCCCAAACGACGGGCACCCCCGGTGACGAGGGCGATCTTCCCCTTGAGTTCCATGGGCGTTAATCCTGTTCCACGCGGTAGCCTTCGCTCATCGTAAACACAACACAAAGGTGCGGGAATGCATCGACGTCAACCCGCACCTTCATCCCCAATTATAAACGCAACGAGACCGTTCCCACGAATGGGAACGGTCTCGTGCTCCCCACGCACCCACTGCCTGTGCACCTCCATTATAAGACTAACTGGGTCCAATTTTCAGTAATCTTCCTTACATTTCCCGGTCGAATTTCGCCCTTCTTCACTTTCGACGATCGCAACGCGGGATCGGCCGGGCTGCTCGCGACCGATTTGGTCCCCGTGGCCCTCTTCACTATACTCCTGAACGGAATCCCCGCGCCCGTCCTACGGAAAACAAGTCACAGCGCCGATCACGTGATGGCCACCTTGGTCCGGTGGTTGCAACGCGCGGGTATGGGAGGCACACCCATGACGAGCGAACGGGTTCAGGAATACGCGCACACGGTACAACAGCGGACCCAAGCTGAAGTCTACCTTGACACTTTCACCCGCACCCTCTACAGCACCGACGCCAGCATCTACCAAGTCTGCCCTTTAGGGGTGGTCATTCCGCGCACGGAGGAGGACCTGATAGCCGCGGTGGCATTGGCCGCCGAATATGGGGTGCCCATCCTCCCTCGAGGCAGTGGCAGCAGCCTGGCCGGTCAGGCGGTGGGGGAGGCGGTGGTCATCGACACAAGCAAATACCTCCACCACATTGTGGAGTTACGTCCCGACGCGCGCGAAGTGGTGGTACAGCCCGGCATTGTGCTCGAACACCTGAACCGGGCATTGCAACCCTACCATCTGATGGTCGGGCCGGACCCGGCTTCGGCCGAACGGGCAACCCTGGGGGGCATGGCGGGCAACAACAGCGCAGGGGCACATTCCATCCTCTACGGCATGACTGTGGACCACATCCTGGCCATGGACGTGATCCTGGCCGACGGGAGCACCGCACGCTTTGAACCGGTGGACGGCCACACCTTGCACGCCCGTGCACGCGGTGAAGGACTGGAAGCCCGCCTGTACCGGGAGATCCCGGCCATCATCGACGCGGTAGCCGACGAAATTCGCACCCGCTTCCCCAAGCACTGGCGCCGGAGCAGCGGGTACAACTTGAACTACATCCTGCGAGGCCTGGAGGAAAACCGCCTGAACTTGGCCCACCTGGTTGTCGGTTCTGAAGGGACCCTCGCGGTCATGCGCCGCCTGACGGTCAAACTCGTGGAACGTCCACCTCAAACCGGCCTGTGCGTGGTGCACTGCGATGACATGATTCAGGCCATGCACGTGAACGTGGCCGCGCTGGAATGCTGTCAGCCCTCCGCGGTTGAACTGATGGACCGTTTTATGCTGGACCTGGCCCGCGAGGTTCCGGAATACGCCCGCCAGTTGACGTTTGTCCGCGGCCACCCCGAAGCCCTGATGGTGGTGGAATTCTTCGGGGAAAGTGAACAGGAAATCGTGCGCAAGATTGAGCACCTGGAGAACGAACTGCGACGCCGGGGGCTGGCGGACACCTTCGTTAGGGCCCTTACCCCCGAACAGCAGGCTCAGGTGTGGGGAGTGCGCAAGGTCGGCCTGGGCCTGATGATGGGCATTCGCGGGGACTTCAAGCCCATTCCCTTTATTGAAGACGTGGCCGTTCCTCCGCAGCAGCTTCCAGATTACGTCGGCGATATCCTTGACCTCATGCGACGTTTCGACACCCGGGTGGCCATGTACGCCCATGCCAGCGCGGGCTGCCTCCACATTCGCCCTCTTATCAACCTGAAGGATACCGCGGAAGTGCAGAAGATGGCCGAGATCGCCGACGCGGTGGCCGATTTGGCCCTCAAGTATGGCGGCGCGATGAGCGGCGAGCACGGAGATGGTCTTGCCCGTTCCCAGTTCAACGAGCGCATCTTTGGCCCTACCCTCTACGAAGCCATGCGCCGTATTAAGGGGACCTTCGACCCGGATAATCGCCTCAACCCTGGCAAAGTGGTCGATGCCCCCGCGATGACCGATAACCTGCGTTACGGCGCGGACTACGTGGTGCGCGTCTTTCCCACTCGCCTCTCTTGGGCGGACTTCCAGGGGTTCGACCGGGCTGTGGAACAGTGCAACGGTGCCGGAGTGTGTCGCAAGGTGGGCACGGGCACCATGTGTCCTCCTTTCATGGCCACCCGTGATGAACGGGATAGCACCCGTGGCCGTGCTAACGCGCTGCGCGCTTGGCTCAGCGGGAAACCCACTTACCCCTCCGATGATGAGGTGTACGCCGTCCTGGACCTGTGCATCGGCTGCAAGGCGTGCAAGGCCGAGTGCCCTTCCGCGGTGGACATGAACAAGATCAAGACCGAATGGATGGCCTGGTACTACGAACAACATGGCTTACCCTTCCGCAACTGGTTGTTCGGCCACATCCATCACCTGAACGCCGTCATGGCCCCTTTCGCCCCTCTGGCCAACAGGGTACTTCATTCCACCCTGTTCCGCCGCACACTGGGACGGGCCATAGGCATTCACCCCGCGCGAACGCTGCCCATGCTGGCCCCTTACACCTTCACCGCGTGGTGGCGACATCACCGCCCGGCCACACCCCCCTCCCCTCGCGGTCAGGTTGTCCTCTTCCCCGACACGTTCATTACCTTTAACGAACCTCATATTGGAGAGGCCGCAGTGCGCGTCCTCGAGGCTCTGGGCTATGAGGTGATTCTGGCCGAGGACCGGGTGTGCTGTGGACGTCCTCTCCTCTCCCAGGGCCTGCTCAAAGAAGCGCAATCCCACGCCGCACGCAACGTCCGTCTCCTGAAAGACTACGCCCAGCAGGAGGTACCGATCATCGGCCTGGAACCCTCCTGCATCCTCACCCTGCGGGACGAGTACCCCGACCTGATAACGGACCCGGCCGCGCGCACGGTGGCAACACAGTGTTACACCCTGGACGAGTTCCTCGCCCGGGAACTGACGAGGGGGCTTAGTATCCCCTTCAAGCCACCGTCCCACCCGGTATACCTTCACGTCCACTGTCACCAAAAAGCGCTGGTAGGCCCGGAGCCCACCTTGGCAGTGTTGGAAACCTTGGGTGTGAAGGCCCACCTTATCGACACCGGATGCTGTGGCATGGCCGGCTCCTTCGGCTACGAGGTGGAACACTACGACCTCAGCGTTCGCATCGCCGAAGAACGGCTGCTGCCTGCCCTGCGCAACGCGCCGGGGGACGCCTTAGTCATAGCCAATGGCACGTCCTGTCGCCACCAGATGGCCGACCTGGCGCACCGACATGCGCTCCACCTGGCCGAATTTCTCGCGCTGGGCCTAGGAGACCACGACGTTAGCCCTGCCGAGCGATAACCTGTCCGAGACCACACACTCGATGAGGATAAGCGTCCAGCCGGACACTGGTTCGCGAGGCCACGAGCAATGTGATATAATAACTTGAGTTGAGAGCGGCCGGAAATCCGTGTTCTTCACGCCCTCACCCCCTCCCCATCCCCTCCCTCTCTCCCGAATTAGGGAGAGGGGGAGAGGTAACGGTTCAACATTGCTTGTGTAGCTCCTTGTGTCAGGGAAGGGAGTGAGGGCCGAAAGGCCAACATGGTACGTTTTCGAGTGTTCTCTATTTAGATGCCAACGTGGTCCTGATGCTGGCGAGAGGGTGAACTCACGGGAGGGGAAACGTTCGGTCATGGCTGTGGAAATCGCCAAACCCAAGGAAGTGGCCCCTGGAATCTACGCGATGCACGGCACCCGCGGCGCGAACGTGGGAGCCGTGTTAACAGAGGAGGGCATTGTTCTGGTCGACACCCCCCTGGTGCCCCAGGAGGCGTGGTTGTGGCGAGACTTCCTGCGCGAGGTGAGCGGGGGCAAACCCTTCCTCTACATTATTAATACGGACCATCACCGGGGGCATATCGTGGGCAACCAGTGGTTCGACTGCCCGGTCATTGCCCACCACATTGCCTGGCGGTACATGCGCGGTTATCGGGACAACTTCAAACACCGAGTCCGCCAGCTCTTTAAGCGACGGCCTGAGATCCAGGCCCAGCTGCAAGATATTCGCATCATCCTGCCCGAGATCACTTTTGGGGAACGGTTTACTCTATTCAAAGGCGGTCGGGAGATCCGTATTATCCACATTGGCGGTCACACACCGGCCACTTCCATTGTCTATGTGCCCGATGCCAAAGTGGTGTTCACCGGCGACCTGGTCATGCGCGGGGAACATCCTTTCATGACCCAGGCCACCAGCAAGGAATGGCTGGATGGCCTCCGCCTGATCCGAAAATTGCACCCGCGGGTGGTGGTGCCCGGCCACGGTGAAATCGGAGGGCCGGAAGTCACCGAGCCGGTCTCCAAATACCTGCGGTACATTCGCCGCCAGGTCCGTGCCCACATCCGCGCCGGCCACTCCAAGGTGGACACGGCCAACGCCATCGCGCCGGAGCTCCTCCCCTGGTTCCCCATTCCCAAGTACCGTCGCCCTAAGATCACCCAACAGATCAAACAGGGCATCGGCAAAGTGTACAACGAGCTGATCAAGGAAATGGGCACGCCGGGAACCGACGGTGAAGCGCCGGCCGACGACGAGGAAGAGGACACAGACGCGGAGACATGAACGCGCGGGAGCGGTTGATCCGGCTGCTGGAAGCCAGCGCGGGGCGCGCGCCGGACACCCCGGCAGAACAACTCCGTGCCCTGCTTACCGAGCTGGAGATACGGGTTACCAACATGGCCGGGACCGGAGAAGAGGTCCTGGCCATTCCGCGTTTGCTGGATCAGGCCGACACGCTGCTCCAGCAACTGGCCACATCCGGGGGGGACGTAGGGCCAGAACGGACCCGCCTTGCATCCATCCAGGGACAACTCCGCCAGCGAGCCGCGCTGTTCGTGCGGGAGGCCCGAGCGGGCGGAGGACTTGCCCAAGCACGCGCTGCAGTCAACCCACCCCCCGACCGTTGGTGGTGGTACTTGGATGAGTGGGTAGCCACCCAACGTCGTCGGCGGTGGACCCGCATCGCGTTGGTCGTCGGGGTGGTGGCCACCATCCTGGTCCTGGCCGGCTGGTTTATCCAAAGCCTGTTACCCGATGACCCCCGGCTACGGCGGGTCATCGAATTGGAACAAATGATCGACGTAGCCCTGGAAGAGGGCCGACTGGAAGAGGCGGTTCGTTATTTAGAGGAACTTCGGCAACTGGCACCTGAACGGACAGAAGAGGCCGTCCTGCTGGGAGTGCTCTACGAGGCCCTTGGCGATGAAACGCGTGCCCGCGAGGTAATGGAATGGGCAGCTACACGGCTA
>WFWT01000047.1 GCA_015490995.1 Anaerolineae bacterium
CCCTTCCCCACGGCCTCGCCCACTCCACCTGTGGCAATAGCCTGTCCGGAAAGCCTCACGGACATGCCTGAAAGGCTACGCGAGGTGATGACCGTCACTGACGAGCCTGCTCTGGTTGTGGACTGGCTACGCGCGTGTGGCTTTGCACCCCAGGAGGACGCGCCTCTGCGCGCCGCCGACGTCAACGGCGACGGACGCGCCGATGTTGCCGTGCTGGTGAACAGCCTTGACCCTGCTACCGGTACCCCCCAACATGCCGTGTTGGTCTTTCTCGCCCTGGCCGACACGTACGCACCCATATTACAAGTGCCCGCACCGGGCCGGGGCCAATTGCTGGCCTTCCGGGACGTTAACGCCGATGGACAGCTGGACCTCATGTGGCGCGCAGAAGTGTGCCGGTCCGGCACGTGTTACACCACCGTTCACGTCTACACCTGGACAGGCCCTGAAGAGAAATTCGTCCCCTTCACCGAAGGGGAGATCAGCATGCCCAACGCGACGGTGCGCCTGGAGGATGTTGCCCCCGGCAACGGGGAGGAGATCATTCTCCACGGTGGCATTATCCAGAGCATTAGCGCAGGTCCCCAACGCTCTTGGACGGAAACGTGGGGTTCGGAGGGAGGAAGCCCATACCGCCTGTTAGCCCGAGTCTACGATCCGTCCGATTGCCTCTACCACTGGGTGTTGGATGGCAACACGGCCCTGGCAGAAGGCCGACTCGGAGACGCGCTCCGCTTCTATCAGGCTGTGGTCGGCGATGAGAATCTCGTCCCATGCTGGTTCCGCCCCAACGAAGAAGAGGAACTCCGCTCCTTCGGTTGGTTCCGCTTAGCATTGACCTACGCGTACGCGGGTCAGCCCGACATGGTAGCCACCGTTGTCAACCAGGCCACGACTACCTACCCGGACGCCCCTTACATCCAGGCACTAACCACCTGGTATACGGCTTACCAGGAAAGTGGCAGTCCGGTCCAAGCGTGTGAAGCCCTCCAGCCGTTCATCGCGGCCAATCCCATCCTGTGGGAAATGTTGGCCGATTACGGTTACGCCAACCCCACCTTTGGCCCGGCGAACGTGTGTCCCACGTTACCACCGGAAACCGTAGCCTGTCCACGCACGCTGGAAGGCGCCCTCTCCCGAGTTCGGGAGGTGTTAACGTCCCGGGGAGGGGACGTGATAGCCCTGGACCAAGCCGTTCGGGCCTGTGGCTACGCGGGAGACACCTACGGGGGCGTAGGTGCCCAGGATGTGGACCAGGACGGGGATGAGGACGTGTTCGTTACCCTGAACCTTCGCGCCCCACTGCCCCGGGGCGTCATCGCGGCCTTCCACCGTGACGACGACGAATATCAGCTCACCTGGCGTGTGAACTTCAGCGGCACGGTAACCCTCCTCGCGCTGGAAGACCTGAACCTGGACGGGTGGGCAGACGTGGCCTGGCAGGAAACCCGGTGTCCCGAGGACGGAGAGACGCCTTGCTGGACTCAGGCGTACATCTACACGTGGACCGGTGAGCGATATGAGAACTGGGTGCACGGCCAGCCCGGCGGCTGGGAAGCACGCATCTCCTTTGAGGAGGCAGGTCCTGGCAGCGGTCAGGAACTCATCCTGCACGAAGAATTGCCTGCCGGAGACACCGCAGACGAAGTACCGGCCCGCCGGACCCTCTGGTCGTCCGATGCCGGGGCGCCCTATGCCCTGTACGACGTGCAGTACCTAGGAACCCCCTGCGCCCGATACGCGCTGCACGAAGCGGAGGTCGCCCTTCTCACCGGACCACGCCATGGTTGGCAGCGCGCGGTCGCGCGCTTCCAACGCGTGTTGACCGATCAGAACCTGAGGGCCTGTCATCCCACCATGGACCCTCAGGAGGAACTTCGCCTTATCCGCGAGATAGCACGATTTCACTTGGCTCTCACGTATGCCTACATGGATGACCTCGAACGGGCAGCCGAGACACTGGCCCCCCTCCTGACCGAGGGAGAGACACCTGTGGCAGAGTTGGCCCGTCGGTGGTGGGCTGCCTTCCCCGAGGCTGGATGGCAAGCGGCATGTGAACAGGCCGTGGCCTATGCCCAGGAGCAGGCAGCGTTGCTACGCGCGCTGAACGACTATCCCGTTGGGCCTATTCCCCCGGCCACAGCCCAGGCCCTTTGCCCTGTGCTCACCGCGCCGTAGAGGACGCAGTTGCTTACAGCACCTGTGCACCTTAAAAAATAACGTCAGGAGCCGGGTGTGGCTCCATCGCGGGCGTGGACCTAACGGTTCTGTACACCGGACACGGCCGGAACGAACGCTCTTTCAAGAGAAGGGTACGTTTCGCGGGGCGCGGCCTTACTGTTGAGAAGCGGCGCATCACCGGGAGGTGTTACCGCACCCCAACACACCAATCCGGCGATGAACAAAGAGGAGGAGACGATGGGGTTTGAGTTTTTGCTCACTGAAGAGCATAAAATGATTCGCGAGACCGTACGAGAATTCGCCGAAAGAGAGATCGTACCGGTAGCCGCCCACTACGATGAGACCGGTGAATTCCCCATGCCCATCATCAAAAAGATGGGCGAACTGGGCCTTATGGGGATCGAAGTGCCTGAAGAGTACGGGGGCGCGGGCATGGACTGCCTGGCCTATGTCCTAGCTATGGAGGAAGTGGCCAAAGCGGACGTGGCCACGAGCACCATCATGTCCGTTAACAACTCCTTGTTCTGTCACGCCGTGTTGACCTACGGTACCGAAGCGCAAAAGCAAACATACCTCCAGGCGGTGGCCAGTGGGCAAGCCATCGGCGCCTATGCGCTTACCGAGCCCCAATCGGGGTCGGATGCCGCCAACATGAAAACGCGAGCCGTCCTGAGCGATGATGGCCGTTATTACGTCATCAATGGCCGCAAATCCTGGATCACCAGCGGCCCCGTGGCAGATTACATCATCCTCTTTGCCATGACCGATCCCGACAAGAAACACCGCGGCATCACTGCGTTCATTGTGGAAGGGGACACACCTGGCCTTATCCGGGGCAAGGTGGAGCCCAAACTGGGCATTCGGGCCAGTGCCACGTGCGAGCTCTTCTTCGAAGACATGAAGGTTCCGGTGGAGAACGTGCTGGGAGAACCGGGCATGGGGTTTAAAATCGCCATGGCCGTACTGGACGCCGGACGTATCGGGATTGCAGCCCAGGCCCTCGGTGTGGCCGAAGCAGCCCTGGAAGCCTCCATCCGCTGGGCCCGGGAACGGGAAGCCTTTGGCCACAAAATCGGGGAATTTGAGGGCATTCAGTGGAAAATCGCGGACATGAAAACCCGCATCGAGGCGGCACGGGGACTCACGTACAGCGCAGCGCTGGCGAAAGAACGCGCGAAGGACACCGGCGCACGTTATACGCTCGAAGCCTCTATGGCTAAACTCTTCGCCAGCGAAACCGCCATGTTCTGCACTCACCAGGCCGTCCAAATCCATGGCGGCATGGGTTACAGCAAGGAACTCCCGGTAGAACGCTACTTCCGGGACGCCAAAATCACCGAGATTTACGAGGGCACCAGCGAAATCCAGCGACTGGTCATTGCCCGACATGTCCTGGGGCTGCGGGGAAGCTTTTAGGCACTCACCAGATGGTTGTGCAGGAAGGGATAACCGTCGGACGGCGTGAAAAAGGGAAAAGGGGGAAGCGAGAAGTAATGAAAGCCATAGGTTTTTACCAACACGGAGAGGATCTCAACGTACTGCAAGTGCTGGAGGTACCCGAACCCACCCCCGGACCGGACGAGGTGCTGGTCCGGGTACATTACGCCGCGCTCAACCGCCTGGATGACTGGGTGCGTCGGGGGTGGAAAGGGCTCGAACTCCACCTGCCCCACATCTTAGGCTCGGACATGGCCGGGGAGATCGTGGCGGTGGGTAGTGACGTTGAAGGCTGGCAGGTTGGCGAGCGGGTGGTAGCTAACCCCGGCTGGTGGTGCACCCACTGTGAGTGGTGCGAACGGGGAGAACACAGCTTATGCCGCTCATACGCCATCTACGGCGAACACAAACCCGGGATGTACGCGGAATACGTCACGGTGCCCGCGCGTAACCTGGTTCGTGTCCCCCCGGACTTCCCCCTGGAACAGGCTGCCGCAGCGCCGCTGGTGTACCTCACGGCCTGGCGCATGCTCTTTACCCGGGCGCGACTACGCGCCGGTGAACGTGTTCTAGTCGTTGGTGCCGGAGGTGGGGTGAACAGCGCGGCCATCCAGCTGGCCAAACTGGCCGGTGCCGTGGTCTACGTGGCCGCCGGAGGGCCGGAGAAGGTAAACTTCGCCCGCCAGCTGGGGGCAGACGTGGTCTACGACTACCACCATCAAGCGTGGTGGAAAGCGGTCTACTCCGACACCGACAAACGGGGCGTGGACGTGGTCGTGGACAACGTAGGGGAAGTCACCTTCACACACAGCCTGCGCGCTCTGGCCAAGGGAGGACGCCTGGTCACCGTCGGCGCGACGACCGGTCCCCGCAGCAACGCGGACATTCGCCTTATCTTCTGGAAACAGATCAGCATCGTCGGTTCTACAATGGGTTCTCAGGCTGAATTCCGCGCGGCCATGGACGCGATCTTCAGCGGCCGGATCTCCCCTCCGGTAGACAGCATCTGGCCCATGGAGGCCTATCCGGAGGCCCTGCAACGCATGTTACGGGGCCAGCACAAGGGGAAAATTGTCCTTCGCGTTGCTGATGAAGCCCACCGATGAAGGGCGACGGTGACGAACCATGAAACGGCAGGAGCGCTTGACCATCACCCCCAGTCCTGACGAGCGCAACACCCTTCAACACTGGACCCGTACCGTCAACCCCCTGAAGGTCATGCGCAATTTTCTCATTATATACACCTGTCGTTTCCTCCCTTCCCTGCGTTTGAAGAACTGGTTGTACCGCCTCACCGGCATGAAGGTGGGCAAAAACGTTTCTGTAGGCCTCATGGCCATGATGGATGTGTTCTTCCCTGAGGAAATCTCCATCGGGGACAACACCATCATCGGGTACAACACCGTCATCCTCGGCCACGAATACCTGGTGCATGAATGGCGCCGCGGTCCGGTGATTATCGGCAAAAACGTTACCATCGGCGCCAATTGCACCATCCTGCCCGGCGTGGTGATCGGGGATGGGGCAGTGGTCAGCGCCATGAGCCTGGTGAACAAGGACGTTCCTCCCGGCGCAGTGGTGGGGGGCGTTCCTATTCGCCGGTTAGACCATCATCACACCACCTCCTCAACAACGACACATTCTAAAGGGGACGGAGGGCACGTGCCGTGAGCATGGAGGAGAAGTTAGCCGAACTACAGCGCCTGCGAGAACAAGCCCGCCTGGGCGGCGGCCCGGAACGCATCCAGAAACAGCACGCCAAGGGTAAATTGACCGCGCGAGAACGGATTAACCTGCTCCTGGACAGCGGCAGTTTCCGCGAACTGGACATGTTTGTCACCCATCGCTTTTCCGACTTTGGGCTGGACAAACAGCGATACCTGGGGGATGGCGTGGTCACCGGGTATGGGACCATCAACGGCCGTCTGGTGTACGTGTACGCGCAAGATTTTACCGTCCTGGGAGGCTCGCTGGGGGAAGCTCACGCCCGCAAAATTTGCAAGATCATGGACCTTGCCCTGAAAAACGGCGCGCCTGTGGTGGGCATCAGCGACTCCGGCGGTGCCCGCATCCAGGAAGGCGTGGTTTCCCTGGCCGGGTATGCGGACATCTTCCTGCGCAACACCCTCGCCTCAGGGGTCATTCCCCAAATCTCCCTGATCATGGGACCAGCTGCCGGGGGCGCGGTGTACTCCCCCGCCCTGACCGATTTCGTGGTGATGGTAAAAAACACTTCCTACATGTTCATCACCGGTCCCGATGTGGTGAAAGCCGTCACCCACGAGGAAGTAACCTTCGACGAGTTGGGAGGGGCCTGGATCCACGCGACCAAGTCCGGTGTGGCCCACTTTGCCGCGGACAATGAAGAGGACGCCATCTTCATTGTGCAACAGTTGCTCTCCTACCTGCCCCAGAACAACATGGAAGAACCGCCCCGCCGACCCACGGGCGACGACCCGCTGCGCCGTGATCCGGAACTTAACACCATTGTGCCGGATAACCCGAACAAACCTTATGACATGAAGGAAATTATCCGACGCGTTGTGGACGACGGCATCTTCTTCGAAGTCCACGAACACTACGCGCAGAACATCATCGTCGGCTTTGCCCACCTGGGAGGCATGAGTGTCGGCATCGTCGCCAACCAGCCAGCAGTCCTGGCAGGGGTCCTGGACATTGATGCCAGTGTTAAAGCAGCCCGGTTTGTGCGCTTCTGTGACGCCTTCAACATCCCCATCGTGACCTTTGTGGACGTGCCCGGCTTTATGCCCGGCACCCATCAGGAACACGGCGGAATTATCCGCCACGGTGCCAAACTCATTTACGCCTACGCGGAAGCCACCGTACCTAAGTTAACGGTGATCACGCGCAAGGCGTACGGGGGAGCATACGACGTCATGTCCTCCAAACATCTCCGAGGAGACATCAACCTGGCCTGGCCCACCGCCGAGATCGCGGTCATGGGGCCGGAGGGGGCGGTCAACATCATCTTCCGGCGCCAAATCGCGCAGGCGGATGATCCGGAAACCGAACGCGCCCGGCTGGTGGCCGAGTATCGGGCCAAGTTCGCCAATCCCTATATCGCAGCCGCGCACGGATTTGTGGATGATGTCATCGAACCCAACGAAACCCGCCCGTACCTGATCAACGCGTTGCGCATGTTGCGCAACAAGCGGGATACCAACCCACCCAAGAAACACGGCAACATCCCATTGTAATCGTCATCCCACCCACACGGTCCATCACGCACAATCATGGGCCGCTCTCGCACCCCGGCGCGGCGTCCTACAGGAGGACAATCGGCTTCGGGGCATCAGAGTAAAGGAGGCCAACGATGGGAGAACCAACATATCGAGTGGAGCGGGATTCTCTGGGCGACGTTCGCGTGCCCGAGACGGCGCTGTGGGGTGCCCAGACCCAGCGCGCGCTGGAAAATTTCCCCATCAGCGGTATTCGGTTTCCCCGTACGTTCATCCGCGCGCTGGGCCTGATCAAGTACGCGGCGGCTAAGGTGAACGCGGAGCTGGGGCTGTTAGAGCCCCGGCTGGCGCAAGCGATCATGCAAGCTGCCCAAGAGGTAGCAGACGGCCGATGGGATGAACACTTCCCGCTGGACATCTTCCAAACCGGCTCCGGCACTTCCACCAACATGAACGCCAATGAAGTCATTGCCAACAGGGCGAACGTGCTCCTGGGCAGTCGCCTGGGAGCCAAATCCCCGGTGCACCCTAACGACCACGTGAACCGAGGACAATCGTCCAACGACGTGATCCCCACGGCCATCCACGTTGCCGCCTACCTGGAAGTGAACGACACCCTTTTGCCAGGCCTGCGCCATCTCCACAGCACCCTGCTCCAAAAGGCGCAAGCATGGGATCACCTGGTAAAGACCGGCCGCACCCACTTAATGGACGCGATGCCGGTGCGTCTGGGCCAAGAGATCGGCGGATGGGCGCGCCAGGTGGAACTGGCCATCGAGCGAGTGGAAGGTACCCTGCCCCGCCTGGCCGAACTGGCCATCGGGGGTACCGCCGTGGGCACGGGCATTAATACGCATCCCGAATTCGGCCGACGGGTGGCTGCAACCCTCGCCGAACTTACGGGCCTTCCCTTCCGGGAAGCCACAAACCACTTTGAAGCACAAGGCGCCCAAGACGCGGCCGTGGAACTTAGTGGCCAGCTCAAAACTGTCGCCGCCTCCCTGATGAAGATCGCCAACGACTTGCGATGGATGAATTCCGGTCCTATTGCCGGACTCCAGGAGATTCGCCTTCCTGCCCTGCAACCGGGCTCATCCATCATGCCGGGGAAGGTGAATCCGGTTATCCCCGAAGCGGTGCGCATGGTAGCAGCTCAGGTGTTCGGTAACGATGTGGCCATCAACTTCGGCGGCGCGCTGGGCGACTTCGAACTCAACGTGATGCTCCCCCTTATCGCGCATAACCTGTTGCAATCTATCGTTATCCTGGGCAACGCGGCCCGTGTACTGGCCGACAAGGCTATTGCCGGCTTCACCGTCAACGAGGCCCATATCACCGCCTTGGTGGACCGTAACCCCATCCTGGGCACCGTGCTTAACCCCCTCATCGGATACGACCGGGCTGCCGAAGTGGTCAAAAAGGCGCTGGCCGAAGGCCGTCCGGTCAAGGAGGTGGTGATCGAAATGGGCCTACTCTCCCCTGAAGAGGCTGAACGTCTGCTGGACCCGCGGTTAATGACCGAGCCCGGGTTCACCAAGGACAAAGTGCAGCCTCCCTCGGAACACTAACAGGTCCCGCCCCTCGGTCATCGGCACGACCGCGGGGGCCGGAGGACTTGGGAGGAATGCCCTATCCCGGTACAATCGAGGGGACCGTACACGAGTGGCAACAGAGGAGGCCATCCATGCAGGGAAGCGTTTGGGATCCAGATCACCTGAAACGCCCTCTGGTCACAGGAGAAGTGTCGGTCGTGGAATGGCAACACGCGCCCGAGGAAGCGCCGCGGTTCCGTGTGGTGCTGACCACCGAAGGCATGCCGGAACACGACCTGGCCCAGTACAAAGGGCGGGAACTCTACCTGACCCTGGAAGACAACCGCCAAGCACGGGTACGCGTTCAGTACGTCTCCACTCTGCCCACCGGCATCATCGCGACGCTGCGCGTGCTCGGCACGTGGGAGGAGAACCTCGTACCTCACGCTACCCATGCCACGTAGGAAAACTCAACCGCTCCTCTGTCATCCCCACCGGGACAAGGTTGCCCGGTGGGGATGGTGACTTTCCTGCATCGGGCCTCACGGGTGAGCAACTTCATCTGATATGAGAGAGCGCTCTCGAGCCAGTATGGACGCTTTGCGCAAGAGTTCCTTCTCGGCCTTGTACATTACCATGTCGATAGCCTTCGACAGGGGCACCCACCGTGCGTCGTCCACCTCCCAGCCGTGATCCCGTACATCTCCCCCCGTATAAGCCATAAGGTAAAAGGTAACGTGCTTGTGGACCAACACATCACCCTCATTGGCCTTCCAACGATACCAGTAATCGATGGTATCCAGGGGGGCAAGCACGCGCGCTTGTACACCGGTTTCTTCACGGACCTCACGCACGGCAGCCTCTTCAGGCGTCTCTCCTGGCTCGATGTGTCCTTTGGGCAACCCCCAACGTTCCCCCTCATGGGTCGCGATCAACAGCACCTCCAGCTCACCCCTGGAGCTCGGCCGCAGCACCACACCACCAGCAGAATACTCATCCCGCACCATGTTCCGCAACAAGCGACGTCGCTTGCGTGCCGATCGGGTTCCCACGCTGCCTTGCTCCTCTCCTTCTTCGGATGACGTGCACGAGCGATGTGCGCGAGGATGGAAGGGATTATATCACACCTGCAATAGAAGACCGCATCTCAACCGGCTGGCTTACTCGACGGCCAGTTCTGTCAGGTCCCGTTCACGCAAGAGGCGACGTTTCCAGGTGGAAACCATGGGTACCACATAGGGTAACAGGCGCAACGAATAGTACGGCGGAATGACGGGGATACCCAACAGATCGCCAAAGGCGATAAGGACAAAGAGGTGCTCCAGGTCTGCCCGCTGTCGGCGCATGATCAGCTCAAATTCGTAGACGGTCATCCCGTAAAACATGCCCCGCAGCCAGTCCTTCCACGCCTCCCACCGCTCTCGCCAGGTTCTGTGCTCCACAGTCGTCACGGTTTCTTCCCTCCCTCCCGGGATGGTGTGACCTGGATCGGAGCATCTCCTGGAATGTGCCAGAGCTCAGGAGCTCCCTATTCCGACCCTTGCGGCATGTCTTGTGGGGGATGTGCTTACCGGTTTTGCAACCGAAATCCCTGACCGCGCACGGTAATGACGTACATGTGCTCCGGGTCATACTTGGCCAGACGTTCCCGCAACCGTCGCACCAGAGCGTCAATGGCCTGTTCCGTCACACCGGATGCATGTTCTTCCGGCCACACAGCTCGGACCACGTCCTCCCGGCTCACCACTGCACCCTGCGCCTCCCACAGGAGGGCCAGCAATCGAAACTGGGAAGGGGAAAGGGGCGGATCCACCTCACGGCCGTTGACGAATACTCGGCGTCCCTTCACATCAACCCATAACCCCTTGCTCGCGCTCACCTCCAAAGGAGCCGTCGCTCCTGCCGCCACAAAGGCCAGTTTATAGCGCAGGGCTATCTGAATTTCGTCGCCATCGTTAAGACCACGCGGAGCTTCTACCGGTTCACCGTTGACCCATGTACCGTTTTTGGACCCAAGGTCCTCGATGAAAAACCGATCACCCACCCGGTACACTCGTGCGTGCCGACGGGAAACCTGACGGTCGGGCAGCAGGACGTCACATTCCGGGCTGCGCCCGATGAGCACCTCTGCCTTGTCCAGACGCCAGCGTTGCCCTCCCTGGCCGCCCCGCTGAAGAATGAGCATAGCCACTTCATCATCTGTAACGTTGCGTTGCCGGTGCCCACGGCCTTCGCCCATTGCCCTCCTCAACGCCCTCGTTCCCTGCTCCAAGGACTCCATCGGTCCCTGACCCTTATCCCCCATGGCCTGAGAGCGAACTTGACAGCCCCCCTGAAGCCCATCACAATGGAAGTGAACCAAACAGTACGCGGAAACCTGGTCGGCTAGCTTGCCCGTGACACACCACATCGAGGACATGAACGACAACAAGACATCGCTCTCCTCCCGTCCCCGTTCGGTGGCGATTATCCCCCTGGCACCCGGTACCATTTTACGAGAACGGTACCGTATTGTCGAGCTCATTGCCCAGGGCGGTATGGGCGCGGTGTACAAAGCGGAGGACTTACGCCTCTCCGGACGGGTATGCGCGGTCAAGGAGGTCATTCCTGAACTGTACGGCTTTTCGGAAATAACGGAGGACATTCACGCTCAATTTTACCAGGAAGCCAGTGTGCTGGCCCGCTTGGACCATCCCAACCTGCCCAAAGTGTCCGACTACTTCTGCGAGGGAGGGCGCGAGTACCTGATAATGGATTACGTGCCCGGCCGGGATTTGGAAGAACTGGTGCTGGAAGCCCGCCGGGAAGGCCGTTCCCTCTCCGAGGAAGATGTGCTGCGCTGGGCCGCTCAAATCTGTGACGCGCTGGAATACCTGCACACACAAGTCCCCCCCATCGTCCATCGGGACATTAAACCGGCAAACATTAAGTTAACCCCCGATGGCCGTATCAAGCTGGTGGATTTCGGGTTGGTCAAGTTGCTCACCCCTGACGACGCGCAGACAATTACCATTGTACAGGGACGGGGTACCGCGCCTTATACCCCTCTGGAACAATACGGCGGGGATGGGGAACACACCGATCCCCGCTCGGACATATATGCACTGGGGGCCACGTTATATCACCTGTTGAGCGGTGAACCTCCCGCGCCCGCCCGCGAGCGATTCTTGCGTCCTGGTTCCCTAAAACCGCTCCGCGAGGTGAACCCGCACGTCTCTGTCCGCACCGCGCGCGCGATCGCGCACGCCATGGCCCTGCATCCTGACGATCGCCCACCTACCATCCGAGCCTTTCGACAGCTGTTGTTCGGCACGGAGGTCCTCCCTTCCCCCTACGAGGGCGATCTGATGCCCCGAGCCTCCTGGCAGGAAGCACTAACGGTCAACCGAGGGTGGTTGGTGCTGCTGTTCCTCCTCCTGGTCGTGGCAATAGTAGTCACCCTATGGGCGCCCACGTTCACCGTGGTTATGCAGAACGGGTAAACCTTCACTCTTGGCTCGCGGAGACGGTATCGCCACGCCAAAGGAGACGCATGCCCCACACTACCATCGGGATCAGTGCAGCAGCAATGGCCACCACCCCACCGGCTGCCGGCCCCAAACGCAAACGCCACTCCACCGTGCCGGGCAACATGCCCAATCCAAAAAGAACATACGCGGTAAGACCCAGCACCCACTCCCACACAGTCCAGCGAACAATGGCCTCCGGCCGCATGTCACTCTGCGTCCACAGGCCCACACTGCCCACCGTAAGCACCATCAGTGCCAATAGGGTGATGAGCAACGCATCGGTGTTGACCCAGGGGACTTGCTCGACCCGAGGCGGTACAGGGGTAGGGGTGGGAGTAGGGGTAAAGGTAGGTGTCCAGGTCGGCGACGGCGTAACGGTGGGCGTAAAGGTCGGCGTAGGGG
>WFWT01000048.1 GCA_015490995.1 Anaerolineae bacterium
ACGCCCACCCCTACACCCACGCCCACGGCGACACCAACACCTACAGCCACCCCTACGCCCACCCTGACCCCCACACCTTTCCCGGTCAAGGAGCAATGGTTTATGCCCTGGGTGGGCCGACGCTCTTCCGGCTTACACCAGTATCTCTTGCCCCTCACAAAACGATAAACGTCGTCTTGCCCACACTGTCCCGACCGGTTGTGGGTAGGGCCGCGACCGGTCGGGACAGTGTTCTTGTGCCAACGCTGTTCCACTCACGGCATACGCTCAGGACCAGGTTGGGGACACCTCCGGGTTGGTCTTGCCCAGCGGGGGAAGGCCCCGCTTTTCCCGGTATTCCGGAATGGTAATCATGGGGGGGCGTTCGTGTTCCCGGATCTCCACCGTCTCCAGGTAATACCGGTTAGGCCCGTACCGGATAAGGTTCATGGTCTTATTGATGTCCTCCAACAAACGGATCTTGTGTCGGTCCTCCAGCCGTCGCACGACCACTTGAATAATGGCGAACGCCATCTTGGAGAGGGAGGGCAGCGGTTGATTGTGGTGTACCCGCTCCAACAAGTCCACCTGAGCAATGGCCTGAAGGCCGTAAGCTTCCAGAATATCTATGAGCAATCCCGTCTCTACCCCATACCCCGTGAAAAAGGGGAGGCGCTCCAGGGCTTCCCGCCGCCCGGCGTACTCCCCGGCCAAGGGTTGAATCAGACCGGACAGCTCGGGGAAGAAGAGGTTCAACAGCGGTCGAGCCGTGAGCTCGGTCACACGTCCTCCCCCGCCTGCAACGATCTTGTTCCCCTCCCGCAGAGGACGCCGGTAGAACCCCTTTACGTACTGAATGCGCGGGTTCTTCAACAGGGGTCCCAGAATGCCATACACAAAACGGGGATGAATGTTCTTGATATCTGTATCAATCCAAGCAATGATATCGCCGTTGAGAATGTAAAGACTTTTCCACAACGCCTCTCCTTTACCGTGATAAGCCCCGTACTGGGTCAACACTTCCTGGTGAATGTACACCGGAATGCCCAGATCTGCCGCGATCTCGCGCGTGTAATCCACGGACCCTGAATCGATGAGCACGATCTCGTCCAGTAATGGGATTTGTTCCATCAGAGCGTGTTTGATGGTGGTGATCACCTTGCCAACGGTTTCCTCTTCGTTCAAGGCGGGCAATCCTAAGCTGATGGTTAACCCTTGTTCCTCTTTCAACTGTAACAGACGTTCTAGGTCCTGAAACTCGCGGCTATGGAAGGTATTTTCCGCAAACCACTTGTCCACCACCACCGCGATGGGATGGTGGCGAAGCGCGGTCTCCACCTCGGGCATGGGGGATAGGCGGGGGGCTGCCCACGGGTGCACCTGGACAGATTCCGGCTGGCATTCCTTGGCAATGATCAACGTCACGTGGGTGTTACGGGCGACCGCCTCTAGGATAGGCCCCATCCATTTGTCATGTTCGACCTGACGGGCCGAGGCGCCCATTACCACCACCTGGTGCCCCTGCGCCTCTGCGATAATACTCTGAGAAATGTCCCCCACCGTAGTAATGGACCGGGTTAACCGAGGCAGGCCTTTCAGCGCGGGAGCAAATTCCGCGAACAGGCGCTCCTCCGCATCCCGCGCGCCTTCCTGCGTCACGTGTAACAGAGTAATGGTCGCGTTGGTCGCTTCGGCCAGAGCATTGGCCACCCGTAGCGCAATGGCCGCGTGCGGGCCACCTCGCACGGGCAAGAGAATATGTCGTACCCGTTGCCATCCCTCAGGAGAACGAAGTTCCGGCCCTGGACGCACAATAATAACATCGCAGGGCGGCGCGGCCAGCCGAGGATCATCCAGCGCGCCTAAGGCCGTGGTGGGAAGTGTGTCACTGGCCCAGGCAAGGATCATAAGGGTTATTTGCTCTTCCAATACCGTCTCCCAAATCCCCTCCCACACATCCCGCGCAACGCGCACAATGACCCGCACGTGCGCGCTTTGCAGCTCGTGATCCGCAAGCAACGCTTCCAGCTCCTCACGAATCCGACTCGCCTCCGCAGCCCCTGCACTTAAAGGCTGCTCTTCCGGAACCGCCACCACGTGTGCCAACAGCAGTTGAGCGTGGTCCGCCTGTGCCAACGCGTGAGCCAGCGGCAACAGGATCTCCGCCTCATGACGCTCTTTCACCGGCACAAGGATACGTTGTGTCGTGTTGGTAGGGGGATTATCCCAACCGTTTTCCCGTCGACGCACTCGTTTGACCTTCATACCCGCTCCCTCGCTCCGGACGTTCCCGTCGGACGAGTCAAGTAATGAGTTCCTGCAGCAGGGGCAGGATCTTTGTCTCCATAATCCGTTCCCAAGTATAAAAGCGCAACACCCGCCGACGCATTTGGTATAGCGGATCGGTAGCCAGGCGTTCTGCGATGGCTTGGGCCACCGTCCTCGGGTCCCCATCGGGATCAAATCGCACGGCCCACTCCCCCGCACTCTCCCGCACCGGGGGGATATCGGCCGCGAAGATGGGCAATCGTGCCAGCCCGGCTTCCAACACCGGAATACCAAACCCTTCCCGTTTACTCGGGAAGAGCAACACGTCGGCCAGGTGATACAGGTCGCTCATCATGGCGTCGGTGACGTACAACGGACTGCCGTCAGAACCGTACTCGTACAGGAAATATACCCGCTCCTGCACGCACAATTGGGCGCTCAGATCGCGCAGAGCTTGCAGGTAAGCCTGGTTAGCAGGATTGTGTGGTCCCGGCGGGCCGGTCACGACCAGGGCAGCGTCGGGCATCTCTTCCCGCAGCGCGGCCAATACTCGAATAGCAAACTCGATGTTCTTCCGCCGCGTCACACGTGCTGGCAACAGCAAGAGGGGCTCCACATCCAACAACCCCAAGCGATGAACCAGCCGTCGCGTTGCAGGTTCCCACTTAAAAAAAGCCGCCACATCCACCCCGGGCGGCACTACCGCAATGGCCTCGGCCGGTAACGCCAGTAACTCTGCCAGCTGACGCTGCCGGTGCTCCGAGACTACCACGTACCGGACGCGGGGCCACGGTGTGCGCAGCAAATCCCATGGATACCCAGGATGCATTTCGGGAATGTACAGGTCATCCTGCCACGCGAAATCGTGACACCAGGCCACAAAGCGGCTGATGTTTGCCTCTGCCAGGTCGTATAAGGCGGCAGTGAGAGGCAAATTCTTGTGTAACGTGATCGCGTTGTGAACCAGAACCACATCACTGGCTTGACAGATAGGCCGCAGACGTTCGCGAAGCTGCTCCCGCAATACGTGGAAGAGAGGAGGCACCTCGCCTTTGGCCAGGGCCTGCCCCACGGTCAGCACGTCCGGGTGGCGCGAGTCCACCTCAGGGATAAGGCGTAGCTCCACGGCGGGGTGGAAAGGTTCCCCCCGACCGGCCACCACCGTAACCTTATAGCCGCGCTCCTGGAGCCCGCGCGCGTGGTGAAAGATCGTCACTTCAACGCCGCCCACAACGGGAGGGGCCGCGTAGTGCACAATGGTCACGCGTCCAGCACTCATGTCTTCCCTTTAGATGTGTGGCTGTGGTGGACGATGGACGTCCACCGTTCATCTACGTAAAGGCATGTCCGGCCCTCACCCACACTCCGTCTCCTCCAACGGGTTTGGCTTCTCGTTCTACCCATCTGCGAGGGGTGGAGGTGAGGGCGTGAAGAACACGGACTTCCAAACGCTCTTCTTGTACTCAATCCAACCCCGCATGAACACCTTTCCGAGCAATACGGGTGGTCGGTGCCGCCGGCCGGCCAACATCCGGCGGCACCTCCCGGTTCGTTGTGCACGTGTCCGAACTCCACGTGTCACTCAAAGATGGACAGGGGCAAATAAGCGGTGACAATCCAGTTGGGCTTGTCCACAATCTCGCTGATCTTAAGGTCCACGACAATGCTGGCCAGCACGTATGCTTCTTCAGGGGTCAACCCGTAGGTCCGACTCATATGGTCAATCATGTGGCGAAGGGCATCGCGGGCAGCCTCCATCAAGTCGGGACCAATACCGGTGGTGGCGTAATACCCTTTCCGGTCGTACTTCGCGGTGAGGGGACCGGGCGTCTGGAACTGAGGGGCCGGTATGGAGCGCCCGCGGTGCAGGTGAAAGCGCAGTGCGCCGTACATGGGGCACTCTATGCCCGTGACACACACCTCTCCATCCCCCTGGGCCGCGTGACAGTCACCCGCCGAGAACAGCGCGCCTTCCACCTCCACCGGCAGGAACAGACGGGTACCCACGGTGAGGTGCCGGATGTCCATGTTCCCCCCGAAACGTCCGGGAGGCATGACCGGGTGAGGGCCTGGCGCGGCCGGTGCCACTCCCATAGTGCCACAGAACGGATCCAGCGGGACACGAATGCCCGGCTTAAACCACGCGTATGTGCCGGGCGAGAGGTCCCAGATATGCAAGTACGGCTCGGTGAACTCCTCCTCCAGCAGCCCAAACCCCGGGATGATGCCGGTCCACCCCCAGCCCAACGGGTGCAGGTCCAGAATCTCTACCTCTAGCGTGTCTCCAGGCTGCGCTCCCTTCACGTACACCGGACCGGCCAGAGGATACACGCGATTCCAGTCCAGGTTGGTCAGATCGGCCGCGGTCGATGTGGGGGTAATCTGGTTGTCCGTAACATCCCGGAACGTGTAAACAACGGTGTCTCCCGGCTCGATCTCCAGTTGCGGCGTCAGGTTCCGGTCCCACTGGTAATGTACTGCATCGGCAGGGAAATAATGTGTACGGCCCATGACCTCCCTCCTTTCCGCATACACCGCCACACCGGGGTAGGTCCGGTTATCCTCCGGCACTCGCAGAAGTGCCCTAAACCGCCGGGGTTACACAGGGGACCTTCCACGGGGTGTACACAAGCCCCTCTGGTCAGGATTATAGCCGAGGAAGACCGGAGAACCAAACCCCGGGACTGGCATTCCGGGCGGTCGCCCTTTATGCCTTATGACCGGACGGTGTATAATGAGCACGACGCCGTTCGGAACGTGGCAGGACACCTGAACCGACTCCTTCCCTCCATCGCGGCCTCTCGCACCAGACATGAGAACGGTAAACCGTGCGCTCAATGGCGAAGGGAGAACGACCCATGCACTCGCCTCAACCGGAACGTTGGCAGCAGGTAGACGAAATCATCCAGCGCTGGGCCACACATGGGCGTTCAGGCCTTCTCCCCTGTCTCCTGGAGGTGCAGGACATCACCGGCTACCTTTCACCCGAACTCTGTGCCCACATCGCCCGTCACCTGCGGGTCCCTGAAGCCGATGTGTACGGCCTGATCAGCTTTTACAGCCTGCTTTACGACCGGCCGGTAGGTCGCGTCGTCCTGCGGGTGTGCGATGACGTCCCGTGTTACGTGCGGGGGAGTAGTGAACTCCTCAACGCGCTGCAGGAAGCGCTCGGGCTTGAGCCCAACAAAACTACCGCCGACGGGGCGATTACGCTGGAAGTTCACCCGTGCCTGGGGCGATGCGAACGCGCGCCGTTTGTCCTTATTAACGATGACGAAATAGGCCCTGCCCGGGCAGAGGACGTCCTTGCCCGTGTCCAGGCCCATCTTCAGAGCGCTCCTTCCACGCTCTCCGAGAGGGCGGAAGATCCCGCCGCAACAGAGGAGGGTACAGGATGATAGCCCCTATCCTGTTGCGCCGTGTGGGTCACATTGATCCGGAAAGCCTGGCCGATTACGAAGCCTATGAGGGCTTTCGCGCGCTCCGGCAAGTGTTAATGCGCCGGCCGGAGCAAGTGGTCGAGATGGTCAAGGCGTCGGGCCTGCGAGGGCGGGGAGGGGCCCTCTTTCCCACAGGTGTGAAGTGGGAAGCTGTCGCCCGCCAACCGCGCCGCCCCAAATATGTCGTGTGCAATGCGGATGAAAGTGAGCCGGGCACGTTCAAGGATCGCGTGCTCCTGGAAGGTGATCCCTTCGCCGTGGTGGAAGCGATGGTCATCGCAGGATATGCGGTGGGTGCCTCCAAGGGATACATCTATGTGCGGGGGGAGTATCACAGGGCATATACCCGCCTATCACGGGCGGTATCGGTCGCGCGGGAGGCCGGTTACCTGGGCACCCACATCCTGGGCAGTGACTTTTCGTTCGACATTGAAATCCGTCGCGGCGCGGGGGCGTACGTGTGTGGCGAAGAAACCGCGCTCTTCGAAAGCATCGAGGGAAAACGGGGAATGCCCCGACAAAAACCCCCTTTTCCCACGGAACAGGGACTGTTCGGCCAACCTACCCTCATTAATAACGTGGAAACCCTGGCCTGTATTCCGTGGATCGTCCGTTCCGGACCGGCGTGGTTTCGGGAGATAGGATCTCCTGCCATGCCCGGTCCCAAGCTTTTCTGCGTCAGCGGGGCGGTGCAACGACCAGGTGTGTACGAGGCCCCGGTGACCATTACCTTGCGAGAGCTCATCGAAGGGATGGCCGGTGGTCTGCCGTCCGGTCAGGAGGTACAGGCAATTCTGGTAGGGGGCGCGGCCGGCGCGTTCGCCACCCCTGAGGAGATGGATACCCCCTTGACCCCGGAGGCCCTACAGGCCATCGGTGTTCCCCTCGGATCGGGCGCAATCATGGTGATTGACCATCGGGTGCCGTTGTGGGAAGTGCTCCGGCGAGTGGCTCGCTTCTTCGCCCACGAGTCCTGTGGGAAATGTTACCCTTGTCAGTTGGGCACATACCGGCAGTGGGAAATCGTGGAGCGACTGGCCCGCGGTGAGCCTTTGCCCGGGGACGTGGAACGCCTGCGCGACATCGCTGCCACCATGGCGGACGCCTCTATCTGTGGCCTGGGCCAGACGGCGGCCAACGCCATCCTGAGTGCGCTGGAGAAGGGGTTGGTCTCGGTGCCAACACCGGCATGACAGGTACCCCCTAGGACACCGCGGGTATTTACCGCACGAGGAGGCACGCTATGAAGGACCAGATTACGCTGACCATCGATGGTCAAACCGTTCGCGCAACTCCGGACGCCACCATCATGGAGGTGGCCGACGCGATGGGCCTTTCCATCCCGCGGCTGTGCTATCACCCGCACCTCACGCCGAACACCGTGTGTCGGCTCTGTGTGGTGGAATGGGAAGGAGCTCGCACCCTTGTCCCCGCGTGTGTGGCGCGCGTCCGGGAAGGGGCTGTAATTCATACCGCCAGTCCACGGGTTCAGCGTGCCCGCCGGGTGATCCTGGAGCTGTTGGCCTCTACGGTGGACTTGAGCGAAAGTCCGACTCTGCTGGCCTATGCCCAGGCCTGGGGAGCGGACCTTCGGCGTTTTGAAGCCGGCGCCCGGCGACAATTTCCCTTGTACGATGATAATCCCTTCTACGTGCGAGATTATAACAAGTGCGTGTTGTGCTGGCGATGTGTTCAAACATGTGCGGATGACCTGCAGTACACGTATGCCCTTACCTTGGGCGGGCGCGGCTTTCACTCCCACATCACCACAGCCTTCAACCGCCCCATGCCGGAAACTACCTGTGTCTTCTGCGGCAACTGTGTGGCTGTGTGCCCAACCGGCGCGCTGAAGGGCAAGGTCGCTTTCCTGGTGCAACAGGGAACACCGGTGCCGGTTGCCTTGTGGCGGGCTCGTCCGCCTCGCTGATCCGAGGACGTACCGCACTCTGGCGAGGAAGCGTTACCGTGAGTCACCGCCTAATGGGGCCTTCACCCGCGGGCTTGCCACCGGGGCTGACAACGGGGCTTATGCCACCAAAATGCGGCCACATGTGGGACAGAAAATCAGCTGATCGGCCATTCTGGCCTGACGGGCCACACTGACGGGCACCTCCACCCCGCACGCGAGGCAAACTTGTCCATCCAGCCGAGCCACAGCCATGCCGTACTTTTGTTGGCGCAAACGCTGGTAAGTGACCAATATCTCCCCGGGCAGACGAGCTACCAACCATTCTCGCTGCCGGTGAAGAGCACGCTGGTCGGCCAGCAGTTTATCGCGACGTTGCAGGAGTTCGTCACGTTCGCGACGCCAACGGGCTTCCTCCTGTGCCAATCGTTCCTGAAGCGTGCGCACCTCCGCGCGCGATGCTTCAAGGGACTCCATAACCTCTAACAGTTCATCCTCGAGCGTACTGCGCTGTCGTAACATCTCCGCTTCTTTTTGCTGTGAAGCCGCGATCTCCTTGGGGTCGGTGATCATCCCCCCGTACAGGCGCTGTTGCAGGTCCTGCAGGCGTTCGTTCAAACCCTCCAGGGTGAGCTCCAGATCCTTTTGTTGCACACTTAACCGTTGCACCGTGGCTTCAACCGCGTCCAACGCCTTTCGCAACTCCTGAAGGACCGAGGGTTCCCCAAGGGCCGCGTCCACATCCGCCAGGTCCTGAGCGATACGGTCCAGGGCTATGTCAATTTCCTGCAACTCCCACAACGCGCGGACGTCCATCGTGGCCCCCTTTGCTGTGAGGATGTCCTCACCGGCAGTGCTGGTGGGCAGCACACCTCACGACGGCCTCTGCCTGGGTCGCCAGACCACATCGCCGGGGTCCAACGACGGCACCTGGGCCTGTGCACCGGCGCGTTTCATTATAACGTGAGGCAAACATAGAATGAAAACGATAACTCCAACCTAATAGCCCGACCTCGCCGGGGATGTCCTACCGGTAGGCGACACTTCTTCTTATCCCAAGGGTGGCTCGAACCGTCCGTCAATCGCGGTCCAGCCCGCGTCCACAAAGAGCAACGTGCCCGTTATGTAAGACGCCGCATCCGAAGCGAGAAAGACCACCGCTGTAGCCACTTCGTGGGGTTGGGCCCACCGGCGTAAAGCGTTTTTCTCCGCATACGCCCGGTACCACGCGGGATGACGTTTAATCTGTTCGGTGAGAGGGGTTTCCACGACCCCTGGGGCAATCGCGTTCACCCGCACCCCGCGAGGGCCTAGCTCTGCGGCCAGGGCACGTACCATCTGGACCACGCCCGCTTTTGTGGCCGCGTACACCCCCTGACCTGGCTCCACCACCTGTGCTCGAATGCTGGAGAACACGATGATACTTCCTCGCCCCCGCTCCGCCATACCGCGCGCTACCTCCCGCAAGAGGAGGAACGTACCACGCAGGTTGAGGGTGATCACGCGGTCAAACTCTTCATCCGTGATTTGCAAAAGGGGCTTACGCACGTTCACACTGGGCGTCACCACCAAGATGTCGGGTGGATCTACCTG
Source organism: Anaerolineae bacterium (assembly GCA_015490995.1). Classification (GTDB taxonomy): domain Bacteria; phylum Chloroflexota; class Anaerolineae; order JAADDB01; family JAADDB01; genus S141-23. Next base: position 9,187 of record WFWT01000048.1, read on the forward strand.
TGCCAACAGCTGGCGGATGCTGGCCGTCTCCCGGATGTCTACCCGGTGGGCGGTGGCCGTGTGGCCCGCAGCCTGGAGCGCACGGGCGAGTTCCTGGACCGCCTCGTAACGCACGTCCGCGCAGAAAACACGAGCGCCAAAGGCAGCCAGTGCCTCTGCCGAAGCCCACCCCAGGCCGCTGCC
>WFWT01000049.1 GCA_015490995.1 Anaerolineae bacterium
GGGTGGAGGAAGGGGGGTATCGGTCGGCGTGGGCGTTGTGCCCGCGCGTGTTACGGTGGGTGTAGGGGTAGGTGTCGGTTCCGCAGGTCGGGGTGTGAGGGGTGGAGGAGGTGGATAATTCGCCTCCCCGGCTTGTAATACCGTGTCCATCAGGTCAAAAAGGTCAGCTGTGTCCAGCAATCCTTCCAGGTTGGCAGCACGACGTTGGGCTTGATAGGTTTGTTGGGCTAGGTAGACGCCGGTCAATAAAACCGCTATGACCACAAACGCAGCCACCGCGGTGGTTGTGTCCCGCATGCCATCGTCTCCTCGGCTTCAGTGGAACTGTTCGTGTGAGTGCCGTCATGGCCGTTAGATAAGGCGTTGACAGGGTGCACACGGCATCCATTAATTTATGCTACATATAGGCCCACAGTACCATAGACAAACTATCGTCAGTACGCTAAACTAAAAGGTGAAGGGAGCTATCCTCACTTAAGCCACACGGTGCGGTGCCTCCTTCTCTCCTCCTTGGTGGGCTGCCACGGCTGGGGGGACGTGGCAGCCCTTACTTTTGGCCCCATGGGTGGGTGGTCTATGCGGGGTCCTCTTGCCCGGCAGCACCTTTTTCCTCGTCGGTCAGGAGGTGTACGTCGATCTCTTTGCCCACATGATGGGCCAGGGCGTGAGTCACCCCTTCCACTTCGATGAGCAAGGGGCCTTCAAACGGTGCTCGTTCTCGCACCAGGACCCGTTTGCCGGGGTAGATTCCCAACCCACCCAGGTACCGCAAGATTTCCGGCTCCTGGCAGCGCACGCGTGTGATTTGTGCCGGCGTGTTGAGAGGAATGTCGGTCAGGGTAGGGCCGGAGATGTCCTCGACCACACCTTCCGGGGATGGAATAGGGTCCCCATGAGGGTCTACCTTGGGATATCCCAGGACCCGGGCCATGGCTTCTTCCAGCTCTTCGCTGATGACGTGCTCCAGGCGATCCGCCTCTTCGTGGACTTTGTCCCACGAGATGCCCAGGGCTTCTGCCAGGTACAATTCCAGCAGCCGGTGGTGGCGGATGATTTCCAGCGCGATTTTGCGGCCGGCCGGTGTCAACCGTACTCCCTGGTAAGGGGTGTAGTGTACTAGGTTCAATTCGGCGAGCTTTTTCACCATGTTGGTGGCAGAAGCAGGGCTGACCCCCATGGCCTCGGCAATCGCGGTGGTAGTAGCCCGTTCGTTCTCACGTTCCAGGTGATAGATAACCTTCAGGTAGTCTTCGTGCACGTGGGTAATTTCGTAGTTCTTTCCCGACATCAACCGTTCACTCCCTACATGTCCCCATCCACTGTAGGCGTACCGAAGTGTACTCTTGGGAGAGCGCCTTGTCAAAGGCTCCTGTGTAAGCATATCAGTTTAGTGCGTAGGCCTGGGGAAAGGGGTGAACATATTTCGACCGTACAGTCACGTTCTTTCCGGAAAGCGGTTTACAAAGTAGTGCATCATATGCTATGATGTAAACCGAACTTGGAGGGCAAAGGGCCATAGTAAGGAGAAGGGCCATGAGTGCATCCGTACACATAGGGGCACGACTGAGGGCGGCACGAGTACGGGCTCAAATGAGCCAGCGGGCCCTGGCAGAAAAGGTTGGCATCAGTCACACGGCGATTTCCAAGTACGAACGGGGGCTGAACGTGCCCGGCTCTGAAGTGCTCATCCGCCTGGCCCAGGTTCTGGGAGTAAAAGTGGAATACTTCTTCCGGCCGTCCGTTGTGACCGTCACCATGCCCGTCTATCGACGGAAACGGGCGTTACCCGAGAAAGCCCGAAAGGCCATCATTGCGGGGGTCCAGGACTGGCTGGAGCGGTACGTGGAAGTCGAACATCTTTTCCCCGATGAGCGCCCGCAATTTCAACTGCCGCCGGACTTTCCACGGCGAATCACCTCCCTTGAGGACGTGGAGGAGGCCGCGTCGGCCCTTCGGGACCACTGGCGCCTTGGCCAGGATCCTCTGGACAACTTGGCCGAGCTCCTGGAGGAGCGAGGCATTAAAGTGGGGATGGTGGAAGCTCATGATAAATTCGACGCGCTTACCTTGCGGGCCAACGGGGAGCCGGTCATCGTGTTGCGCAAAGGAATGCCGGGCGACCGGCAACGTTTTAGCATGGCCCACGAACTGGGGCACCTGATGCTGGACGTGGCCGAGGGGCTTGATGAGGAGAAGGTGGTTAACCGGTTTGCCGCCGCGTTCCTCGTCCCCAAATCTGCCGTGTACATGGAGCTTGGACGGAAGCGCCGTCACATCTACATTCACGAACTGTACCTCCTCAAGCACAAGTACGGCATGAGCATGGCGGCGTGGATAAGCCGGGCGCGCGACCTGGGTATCATCTCCGAAACTCTGGCGCAGCGTCTGTTTCGCGAGTTCAAGCAACGCAACTGGTGGCGGAAAGAGCCAGGCGATCCGTTCCCGCCGGAGGAGCCGCAACGGATGAAGCGGTTGGTCATGCGGGCGCTGGCAGAAGGTCTTATCACCTGCTCCCGGGCCGCGGAATTGCTGAGTATGCCGCTGGAAGCATTCTGGCATGCGGAGGAAACACGACATGGAGCCATTCCCGCGGCGATGTGTTGTTGACGCCAGTGTGCTCATCGATCTAAATAACGGCGATGTTCTTCATTTTTTCTGCCGGATGCCCTTTGAAATTATCATTCCAGACCTCATCGTAGCGGAGGAACTGCAGAGTATCGAGGTTCAGCAGCTTTTCAACTGGGGGGTGCGAGTACAAGGCCTTTCCCCATCACAGGTGATAGAGGTATATACCCTGGCACAATTCCACCGAAGTGTTTCAGTAAAGGACCTTTTCGCTTTCGTCCTCGCGCGTGACCTGGGCGCCACTTTATTGACAGGTGACGGCGCGTTGCGCAGGTTTGCGGAAAGAGAAGGCGTGTCCGTGCACGGTACGTTGTAGGTGTTGGAGGGCATGGTAAACCTGGGCTACCTGGAGCCCGTGGACGCCCTTGCTTCTCTGGAGCGCATACTGGTTGCAGGAAGTCGTCTGCCTGAGCGTGAAATTCAACGACTGAGACAAAGATGGCGACGGTAAAACGATGGATAGTTTTCGCGGCTATATCCGCTTAGTTAAAGTGGCCAAGAGGAAAGGGGTGAATATAGATCCGTGGTCTCATTCGGGCTCTGGTGGGGGTGGGGGAGTGGGCTCGGGCAGATGGTGGGCTTTCCAGTTGGCGATGCGTTCCTGGGCCAGCCGAACGTACTCGGGGTGAATTTCATATCCCACATAGTGGCGGCCCGCTTGCAGGGCGGCAATAGCGGTCTGTCCGCTACCCATGAAAGGGTCCAGGACCACTTCTCCCGCGAAGGTGTACAGCTGGATACACCGGTACGGGAGCTCCACCGGGAAAGGGGCGGGATGTCCAACTCGGTGTGCGCGTTCGGCGGGGAAGGTCCACACACTTTTGGTGAATTCCAAGAACTCGTCGCGGGAGATGGTGCTGGCACGGCGGAAGGGGTTCTCTCGACGGAAAGTGCCCTTACAAAACACCAGGATGTACTCGTGCACATCACGCAGGGTGGGGTTTGTGGCCGATCGCCAGCTCCCCCAGGCGGTCGAAGGGCTGGCCGTGGCGCCTTTGTTCCAGATAATTTCTCCTCGCATGAGGAAACCTTCCGCCAGCATGTCTTCTACAATGAACGCGTGGAGGGGGATGTAGGGACGACGTCCTAAATTGGCCACGTTAATGCAGGCGCGACCACCAGGAACCAGTACCCGGTATACCTCGCGCCAGACCCGACGCAGAAAGGCACGGTACTCCGCGAGTGAGAGGTTTTCGTCGTATTCTTTTCCCACGTTGTACGGTGGGGATGTAACCATGAGGTGTACGCTGCAATCGGGCAGCTCGCTCATCTGCTCTGCCGTGTGGGGGATAATCCGGTCCAACACGTCCGCAGGTATCGGTTGTTCCATATAACGTTGAGGGGATTCCGTGGGCAGTCCTTCGTATAGCCGACTGCTGTAAAAACGTCGGGCATCGTGTCCCACCCGGGATGGGGACCCGAACGCGCTGGTATGGGAGCGTTTTCGTCGAGGTCGGTCGCTCATGGGTCGTCGTTTTTCTTCTGGGATGGCGTCGAAGATGGGGTTTGCGCCCGGGGGAATTCTCCGGGTTTTAGCCAGTGGTGTAACTGTTTCACCAGCCGGCGCCACGGGACACCGCTGTGGGTTTGGGCGAAGTCTTGCACCGCTTGTGCCGGTGCAGGGGGATGGGGCAAACCGTAACGCTCGCGCAGCCGTTCCCGGTGCCGGGCAATCCACAAGTACAGGTCCGCTTCCGTGCGACCGGGAAATTCCTTCAAGATGCCCGATTTGCGAATCTCCTCCACAATGGGTAGGTACACGTTCTCGATGAACGAACGTACGGCTTCCTCGTAGGGGATATACCGCTGTTTTTCCAGGCCCAGATAATAACGGTGTACGTCGATGTGTTCCTGAAGTTCCTGGTATCGGCCCGGCGCTGTGAGCACCACCGGTACATCAGGTCGGATCTCATGCCACCGGGTGCGCTCCAGAAATTGTGCTCGTTCCAGGTTGATCAGGAACTCGTCAATGTTCATATCCGGGGACAAGGACACCCCTTCCGGGACTTCGATCTCGGTAACATATCCCTCGATCTCCTTCAGGCCCAACGCGCGAGCTACTGACACGCGGTGGTTGCCATCCTTGACAAAGTACACGTCACCCAGCTTGTACACCTCAATGGGTGGCCATCCTGGCCCTTCCAGCAAGGCGGCCACGCGCGTCCAGCGCTCGCGACTCACGTTGTCCGTGGGCAAGAAGGAGCGGGTGAAATCGCGATAGCGGCCCACACTCCCTACAATTTTGTCCAACGGGATGGGCTCCGGCTCGCGGTGAGGGCGCTGCGCGCGACCATAGCCGAGAATGCGCATTACCTCGTCAAAGGGAATAAGATGTTGTTGTTTGCCTCCTAGGCGAGAGAGCACCCGTTCAACTAAGGCGCGACGTTGCGCGGATTGAAATTGCAACGATGCTCTCGCCCGAGCAGCGCCTGAAGGCGCAGTAGATGTCATGGTCCCTCCTGCACGTACAGATCGTTACGGTCGTTTAAAATTCGGGACGTTTTGCTGGCGCCGGACCTAACCCGGCACAGAAAAACCCTTCTTCCCTTACCTTCCCGGTATAACTACCTCCCAAGGACAGCGTTTTGTCGGTCAACCATGAAGCCATCGTCGGCCACCGCCCACAGGTCGTGCAAGTCCCGGTCAGGACACGCATGTGTGTGTAGCATACCGCATCTTGCAAGTCCCGCCAAGGTCCCTCATGGCCTACGGTTAAGGAAGCCTTTCTTTGACGGTGAGCGTGGAAGCAGCCACCGGAAAACGGCGCAGAGGCCATAAACGGCACCGTATTTGGTCCCTCTCTTCTTCTGCTGTACCATAAAGGTGCCCCTTTAACGGGCCGGTTGAGGTACGCTCTATTGCCCCACCCGGTTGTTACAACAGCGTACAAGGGCGTACGTGTTGCCCACCACATCAGCCAAGGACTAAGGAGGCTCCGATGAAACGCGAGGTGGCGATTGTGGGCATTGGCTATGCAGGGTTCCGACCCCTCACCCCTGATCTCTCCTACAAGGAACTGGTCTTCGAAGCGGCCACCCGTGCTTATGCTGAAGCGGGCATCAACCCCCGCACGGACGTGGACAGCTTCATCTCCGTAGCAGAGGACCTTCACGAAGGTACCAGCATTACCGATGAGTATGTCCCGGATCAACTGGGCGCGGTTCAGAAACCTGTGCAGACCGTGGCCGGGGATGGTATCCACGGGCTGGCGATGGCGTACATGCAGATATGTACGGGCCAGTTTGACATTGTGGTGGTAGAATCCCACGCTAAAGCATCGAACATTCTTCACCTTGGTCACGTCACCGCTATGGCGATGGACCCGGTGTACACCCGCCCTCTGGGAGTGCATCCGCTGGCCCTGGCCGGGATGGAGATGCGTCGTTATTTGGATGAAAGCGGCCTCACTCATGAGCATTGTGCGCAGGTCGTGGTAAAGAACCGGGCTCATGCTCTGAGCAACCCCTTGGCTTCCTACCCGGCCGTTCTTGAGGTGGAAGATGTGTTAAACGCGCCCCCTGTAGCCGAACCCCTCACCCAATTGGAAGTGAGTCAACACGTGGATGGTGCGATCGTGGTGGTGATGGCTGCCGGTGATGTGGCCCGTGCCCTGACCGATATGCCCATTTGGGTGCTGGGCATTGGCTTTGCCAACGATGCATTCGCCCTGGACAGTCGCTCCTGGGCACAGGCCGAGTACGCTCGCCTGGCCGGGCAGATGGCGTATCGGATGGCGGGCATACGCAATCCGCGGGCCACCATCGACGTGGCGGAAATTGATGATACTTTCGCGTACAAAGAGCTTCAGCACATGGAAGCGTTGGGCCTCTGTGCCCCCGGCGAGGCGGGTTACCTGGTAGCTGAAGGTTATACCTCCTTGGAAGGTGAGCTCCCGGTGAACCCCTCCGGCGGCAGCCTGGGGGTGGGGCATTTGCTGGACGCGTCGGGGCTCGCTCGGGTGCTGGAAATAGTGTGGCAACTGCGGGGTGACGCGGGGCAGCGCCAGATCCCAGACGTGGAGGTAGGCCTGGCTTTTGGATGGCGAGGGCTCCCCACCACCAGTGGCGCTGCCATCATCTTGGCCAACTAACAGGTCTTGCATCGCCCGGTGTGTCACTCACAACGGTGTGAACACTCGCCTGAAAGGAACAGGAGGCAATCATGGGCATGCGCAGAGTAGCCATCGTGGGCGCAGGCATGACGAAGTTTGTCCGCCGGGCCCTGGAGACCGGCCCAGAACTGGCGTGGGAAGCGGCCAGCAGAGCACTGGCATCCTGTGACCTTCGACTGAGCGACATTGACGGGGTAGTGCTGGGAACCGCCCCCGACGCGTTCGACGCGGTACACATGAAAGGGGAATACCTCTCCGATGGGGCCGGTGCCTGGCGTAAACCCTACATTCGGACCTACGTTGGCGGAGGCACGGGCGTCTTCTCCGTCATTCAAGGGTGGTATCACGTAGCTTCGGGCGTCTTTGACACGTGCTTGGTGGTGTGTGAGGAAAAGATGTCCTCACACATCCCACATCCACAAGGCGCGTTTATCACCATCTTCGACCACATTCTCGAACGCCCCCTGGGGCCTAACCTCCTGTGGATCTTCGCTATGGAAATGAACGCGTACATGAACCGCTACGGGCTTCGCAAGGAAGACATCGCGTACGTGGCCGTAAAGAACAAGCGGAACGCCGCAGATCATCCGGCTGCCATGCTAGGTGTTCGGGACATCACCATCAAAGATGTGCTGGACTCGCCGGTGCTGGCGTGGCCGGTCCAGCGGATGGACGTCAGTCCCATCGCCGACGGCGCGGTCGCCGTTGTGTTGGCCGCGGACCACGTTGCCCGGCGGGTCACCGATAAGCCCGTCTGGATTGAAGGGGTCGGGTGGAACGTGGACACCACCTATTGGACAAATCGTGACCTGTCTTATCCCACCTACCTGGAGGAAGCGGCTCGCATGGCGTATCGGATGGCCGGCATCAAGGAGCCGCGCAAGGAAATCCATGTTGTTGAGCCTTACGATCCCTTTGATTACAAGGAACTACACCACCTGGAAGGGCTGCTGTTGGCCGACCGAGGCAAAGCGCCGGAAGACGCGGCCACCGGCCGGTTCGACCGGGACAATGAAAACCATCCCGATTGGCTCCCCAGTAGCCCGTCCGGGGGCTTGTTGGGAGTGGGCAACCCCATTGCGGCGGCCGGTCTGATGAAAGTCGCCGAAATCTTCTGGCAACTGCGAGGTGAAGCTGGCGACCGCCAGATTCCGGGCAACCCCAAACGCGGGTTGGCCCAGGCCTGGGGTGACCTCATGCAAATCGGCACCGTTGTTATCCTCGGCGTGTAATCCCTGACGTCAGCACATCTCCAGCGCGGAGCGGGGAGGCATATCATGACTATGGAACAGTGGGTTTACCCGAGCGTTTACGTCAAGGAGGACGATTTCCGCGAGGGTCGGGTGTTGTATACCACTTGGCAACCCAGGTTATTTTACGCGTGGGACCGGGGTACGGCTATAGGGCGGTTTCTGGCCGAGCTTAAACAGGGCCGCATCGTTGGCCGCCGGTGCCGACGATGTCGACGGGTTGTGGTGCCGCCGCGCATGTTCTGCGAGCATTGCTTCCGCCCCAACGACGAATGGGTCCCCTTAGCCGACACAGGCACGGTGATCACCTTCTCCCGCTGTTACATCACCTGGGACATGCGCCGGTTGGAACATCCACAAATTCCCGCGGTGATCGCCATCGATGGGGCGTCCCCTGGTGTGGGGTTTCTCCACCACTTGGGTGAGGTGGATCCGGAGGCCGTCCACATCGGCATGAAGGTGAAGGCGGTGTGGAAGCCGGCCGACCAACGGGAAGGGGCCATTACCGACATTTTATATTTCAAGCCGATGACCGAGTAACTCAGGCCTGGGCTCAAACATTGGATAACAGAAGGGCAACACCTTGTCAGTTCGTCGGCAAGGCCAGGTCGGTCTTGGAGGAGGGAAAAGCATGATGGAGAAAGTAAACATTGTCACCCAGGCTCAACCATGGGTAGACCGTTTTCCCTTGACGGGACGATACACGTACGGCGTCGCGGGCGAACGCTTTTTCCGCGAGCTCAAGGAAAACGGCCGTTTTTTCGGTACGCGATGCACAGCCTGTGACGTGGTGTACGTTCCCCCGCGGCTGTATTGTCTGCGCTGTTTTGCTCCGTTGGAGGAATGGGTAGAGGTCCCTTCCACCGGTACAGTGCACACCTTCACCGTAGTGCACCAGGATTTGGATGAAGCTCCTCTGCCCACACCTGAGGTCATCGCGTTCGTCCAGATCGACGGGTGCGATGGTGGTCTGGTACACCGGCTGGGCGAGGTGGCCCCAGAGGACGTCTACATTGGGATGTCGGTGGAGGCGGTGCTGAAACCGACGGCAGAACGTCAGGGTGGACTTACCGACATCGCGTACTTTCGGCCTACCCTACGGTAACGTGTAAGACGATGAGGCCCTCATGACCACAATCCATATTATCGGTGTGCCGATGGACCTGGGACAGAGCCGGCGGGGGGTGGATATGGGGCCCTCCGCCCTGCGATATGCCGGGCTGGGGCAGGCCTTGGCCCGTCTGGGCCATCGGGTCGTCGATCAGGGAAACTTGCCGGTACCCGTGCCCGAGGCGGAGAACGAGGATTCACCGCGTGCCCGACACCTGCGCGCGGTGGCTGCGGTGTGTGAATCTGTGTACCGTGCGGCACGGGCAGCACGCGCGGCGGAGGGATTTACCCTGTTCTTGGGAGGGGATCACTCCATTGCCATCGGCACCGTGGCTGCGGTGGCCGAAGGCCGAGAGGTGGGGCTCATCTGGGTGGACGCCCATGGGGACTTCAACACGCCGGAAACTTCCCCCAGCGGCAACATCCATGGCATGCCGGTCGCCGTCCTGGTTGGCCGAGGGCCGGAAGCCCTGGTAAACGTGGGGTACAGCGGACCAAAAGTGAAGCCGGCCCACATTGTGCTGGTGGGGACGCGTTCCCTGGATCCTGAGGAGCGAGACGCGTTGCGCGAAAGTGGGATTACCGTGTTCACCATGCGGGACATCGACGAGTTTGGCATGGGCACCGTTGCCCGACGCATCATCGCCCAACTGCACGGCGTGGATCACGTTCACCTGAGCCTTGACATGGACGCCTTGGACCCTGAAATCGCGCCCGGGGTCGGCACGCCGGTGCCCGGTGGCCTGACGTACCGGGAAGCCCACCTCCTTATGGAGATTCTTGCCGAGTGGGGTAAAATAGGGTCGCTGGACATCGTGGAGGTTAATCCGATCCTTGATCGCCATAACCAGACGGCGCGCATCGCGGTGGAGTTGGCCGCTTCCCTGTTGGGTAAGCGCATCCTTTAGCCTAGGGAATACCGCCGGTGTGAACGGAAGGGCGTTTACATCTCCGGTGGAAGGGCACGCCCTGACCGCAGACCGGCCCGGTTGGCAACTCAGAGTATGTCGAGGTGGTGAATGACCCGAGTGGACTATCGCCAGCAACTCATCGACGCCATTGTTCGGCGCATCCACGACCTTTCTGAGGAAAGTTTGACCCAGCTCAGCACCTTCATCTCCTTTCTAAAGTGGCAGGAAGAACAGTGGCGTTCCATTGTGGGGGATGAGACGCGTCCCGACCTGGAGGTTGTCTGGCAATACGACTTCATCGAGCACTTTGATGAAGCTTCCCGGGCCGGGACGGTCACGGAGCAGGGTATGGAGGTGAAGGTCGGGCCCGCGCAGTGCGGCATGATCCAGAAGATGGCGCTCTGGCAACACCCTCCCCTCAAAGGTGAGGCGGTGGTGGAGTACCAACCCACTATTCCCCCCGATGTCGAGGTCCTTCAGCTGCGGTTTGCCATCGGCGTGCGCGACGGTGCTATTCTCAGCGAGGATAACCCGGTCGGATTCCGTATCCGGCTGAACGGCCGACGTATCTGGAATCGGGTCAAACACACCAACACGTGGGAATATTTCGTCGTTGATCTGCCCACCTTGGCCGGCACTACCCCCACCATTCAGTTCATCACCGACGCGCTGGGCAACCATCACTGGAAGTGGGCAGTATGGGGGGAGCCTCAATTGCTGGGGTTTGTGGAGTCCACCTGAACCACCTCGCGCCACGTTGTCCGTTACCTGTGGACCGGCTATGTGGGCGAACGGCCACACGGTGACGGGCCGTGCAACATCCGGTAGGTCCCTTAGATGGTGAAGTGTGTCCCGCGCGGTGGAGTGTGCACAATCGACGGGGATGTTCAGGCACCGAGGAAGCACCTTGCCACACCTCAAAGAGGAGGGTTGTCATGGAGTTTGCCCTGTCTGAAGAACATCGTCTATTTCGGGATACGGTGCGGGGTTTTGTGGCCAAGGAGGTCCGCCCCCGCGCCCGGCACATTGACGAAACTGGAGAGTTCCCGTGGGACGCCATCCGCAAGATGGGTGAGCTGGGCTTGCTCGGGCTGGATGTGCCGGAGGCCTACGGGGGCATGGGCGCGGATACGCTGAGCGTGGCTATCTTGTTCGAAGAGTTGGGCGCGGGTTGTGGGTCCACGGCGCTGGTTGCCGAAGCTCACCTGTGCTTGGGTACGGCCGCGATTGTCATGTTTGGTTCCGAGGCCCAAAAACAACGATATTTGCCCGCGTTGGCTTCTGGTCAAAGCTTGGCCGGCCTGGGGCTCACCGAACCGGGAGCCGGTTCCGACCTTGTACATGGCATCCGGACGACGGCCCGCCGCGATGGGAACGAGTGGGTTATCAACGGGGCTAAAATGTGGCTCACCAATGCCGGGGTGGCCGATTACGTGGTGCTTCTGGTGCGAACCGGCCCAGAAGGGGGTAGCCGCAGCCTGAGCCAAATGATTGTGCCTACCGACACACCGGGATTTGAGGTGGGGCCACCGGAAAAGAAGATGGGATTGCACGGTGCATGGTCGCACGCGGTGAGCCTGGACAATGTGCGGGTCCCGCTGGAGAATCTCCTCGGTGAGGAGAACATGGGCTTACATCAAACCCTTCAAGTCCTGGACGGTGGGCGTATCGCCATTGCTGCCCTCGCCCTGGGCATCGCCAGGAGCGCGTATGAGGCCGCGTTGCAGTACGCGCGTGAACGCACCACCTTTGGCAAGCCCTTGGTGGAACACCAGGCAATCCAGTTTAAGCTGGCGGATATGGCTACCCGCATAGAAGCAGCTCGTCTGATGATATACCGGGCAGCATGGTTGAAGGATCAGGGCCAACCGTTCACGAAGGAGGCTGCAATGGCCAAGCTGGTGGCCACAGAAACCGCGGAATTCGTCACCCGGGAAGCGATTCAGATTCATGGCGGATATGGGTATAGCCGGGAATATGAGGTGGAACGCATGTACCGTGATGCCCGCCTAATGAGCATCGGCGAGGGGACGACGGAAATTATGAAAATGGTGATCGGCAAACGGTTGGTCACGGAATGAGATGTAAGCAAGTGTAGGGCAACGTCAGCGGTGTGGATGGAAGGAATCCGAATCATGAACGCCGGTACGGGGAGCGTGCGGACTTATCGCTGGTGGCGCTGGATGACGCTGGGGATTGTCATGTTGGGGCTGGTCGCGTGCGGTCGGGTTATTACTCGGCCTACGCCGGTACCCCCTACCTTTACTCCAACACCAACCCCTACCGTGACCCCAACCCCGCAACAGGCTACACCAACCCCGCGGCCGTACACCCCTCCTCCTACCCCAACCCCTACTGCAACACCTACCCCCTTAATTTACACCGTGCAACAAGGTGATACCCTTCTCGCCATTGCCCGCCGGTTTGGTGTCAGCGTTCAGCTGCTCCAGGACGTTAACGGGATTGTAGACCCGCGGCGCCTGCAGATAGGACAACCCCTCATTATTCCGCCCGCAGGGGAAGTGCGCGGCACCCCCACCCCCACGCCCACAC
>WFWT01000050.1 GCA_015490995.1 Anaerolineae bacterium
AGTCCATTCCGCGACCTGAGGATCGTCCAGGTAAACCGGTTCGTGGGGAATGCCCAACCGGATCTGCCCGTTGACTGTGCCGTCCCTGTCGCCGGGGCCGCCGTCGGTGATAAGAGCCTTCACCTGGCCGAACATATCTCGGACGCGCACCTGAGTGAAGGGAATGCTGATCTCACGTTCGGGGAAAGGCGCGTCCTTGTACCACAACACCCAGAATTCCTTTCCTCGACGCCAGTAGCGGTAGCCTTCAATGGTATTCCCATAGCTATCCGTCATGCCCACAAAGCGCGCGCCGGTGAATTGTTGAATGCCGTACTGGAACACCCGATAAGAGGGTTTGGGAGTGCCATCAGACCGTATTAACCCGTTAGGGTCCGCCACATCCCGGATGGTGTACCAGATGAAGGGACGATCCGGCGAAATGGTCAAGATGCGAGCGAAAAGCTTTAGCACGTAGGCGGCCTGGTACGTCTCATTGATTTCCGGCCGTTGTGGGTCGGCACTCCGGGCCCCCACTTCGGTGATCAGGATGGGCTTGTCGGGATAACCGTACTTGCGCAGTTGGTCTTGCATGTAACGGTATTTGCCCAGTACGTCCACGCCGTAACGTCGCCAGTAGTACGAGAACTCGGAGTAGGCGTGGAAGTTCATGAAGTCAAAGTAGTTCCCACCCCGCCGTTGGCCAATGACTTCATCCAGAAAGAAGGGATCGAACACGCCGTTTTGGTTGTACTCCGGCCAGTAAAACCAGTCGTGAGCGACACCCCCGATGAGCACGTAGGAAGTGGGATCCACCTGTTTGATGGTCTGATAGACTTCCCGCAACATGCGGACGTATTCGTCGTACCAGATCTCGCCAAAGCATCCGCCCAGGTTAATCCACGGCCGGACGCTGTGAATCTTGTCCGGCTCGTTGTAAATTTCCCAGTATTTGACGTTGTACGGGGGCTGGCTGTAGCGCTGGACGAGCGTTCGCACGAACGAGAGATACGCGGGCATTTTGTCCTCCCGCACCGGGCCGCAGTTGGGGTACCGGTAAGCGGGATTGTTGTAGGGGATCGGGTGCTCGGTGGCGGCCCACTGCGGGATGCCGAAGATGGTCACAATAGGCTTCAGGCCCAGTTCCGCCAAGCGCGCAAACCCCGCGTCCACGTCCTGCCAGTTGAAGGGACTGTCCTCCGTGGGCTGCACTCGGGACCACATGATGTCCACCCGCACCCAAGAAGCGCCCAGGTCTTTTATCGCTTCTGCGTCGGTGGATGACGCTACGCTGTAAATGCCACCCAGCAGTTGCACGCCGAAGGGATCGGTCACCTCAGGCGCGGGCGAGTCTTGCGCGGCCAGGGCTCGGGCCCACCAGCCGGCAACCAGCGTGGTGCCAAGGGCCAACGCGAACACCACGAAGAGCACAACCTTGTGTTTGACAACCTTGCGTTTCATGATGACATGTCCTCCTTCGGGGTGAGCCAAACCACCTGATAAGGGGCCAGGGTCACGGTAAGTGTTCCCCGACTGGCGACAACATGACAGGATGAAAGCATGTCCTGCCACACGGTGCCCGCAAGGGAAAGCACGGTTAGGGGCACGGCTATCCTCTGGGGGGTATTGGTCACGTTGATGAGGACCAAAACCTTTGCATCACCCTGCGGCGCTACACGCCATAAGGCCAGTACGTGCCGGCCCACATCCAGCACAGTTTGTTGGGCGTTGGGGTGAAATGCACGGTTGCGACGTCGTGTTGCCAGCAGACGCCGGTACCCCTGGAAAACCGCCCCGTGGTGCTGGCCCGGGTCTGTCAAGAGCGCTTGCAGCTGCTCGCGGGTGAACTTCTCCCGGTTGATCGCCCGGGGGTAGCCGCGCTCTTCGACGCAACGATGGCAGTTGCGGGAACCAAAGAGACTGTGCACGTAAATGCCGGGAACGCCACTTAGGCTTAGCATGATGGCTTGAGCGGCCAGAAAGCGGTTAACGTCCACCTCCGGCTGGGGATGGGCCGGGTCGTTCAGCGCATCGTAAAAGGTGATGTTCAGCTCGTACACGCTCCGGGAGCCGTCTGGGTTGGCTTTGTAGGACACATGGCCGCCGTGTGCCAGAGTCAGGTCCACCAGGGCCTGGATGGCCTCGTCGCTCAGGATACCCCGGGCCGGCATGAGGCCGATGCCGTCGTGCGAGGCAAGAAAGTTGAAGAAGGTAGTGGTTGGTGAGGGGAGGTGCAGTGTCGCGGCCCATTCCCGCAGCTGGGTGACATCGCCGGTACGGAAAGTGTGCACCACCAAGGGAGGAAGAGCAAAGTTGTACACCAGCTGGGCTTCGTCGGTGCCGTCTCCGAAGTAGCTAATGTTCTCTTCGTGGGGCACATTGGTTTCGGTGATGAGCAACACCCCGGGCGCAACCCAGTCCAGCACGGCCCGGAACAGCTTTACCACGGCGTGGGTCTGTGGCAGGTGAATGCAGGGGGTGCCGATCTCCTTCCACAGATAAGCAATGGCGTCTAAACGGATGATCTCTGCGCCCTGTCCCACATAGAACAGCAGTACGTCGATGATGTCCAACAAGACATGTGGATTATGGTAGTTCAGATCGATTTGGTCAGCGCTGAAAGTGGTCCACACGTATTTGACGCCGGTGACCGTCTCCACCGGCGTGAGGAGAGGGGTCGCCCGAGGCCGGACGACGCGGGAAAGGTCGGTGTGCGGGTCGACGACAATGAAATAATCGGTATACGGGGGTTCACCCCGAAGGAACGCCTGAAACCAGGCGCTCTGCCGCGAAATATGGTTAATCACTGCGTCGAACATAAGACGAAAATCCTGGCCCAGACGTCGTATATCTTCCCAGGTGCCAAGGTCGGGATGCACTTGTTTGTAATCAATGACGGAGAAACCGTCGTCGGAGGAATAGGGGTAGAAGGGTAAAATGTGTACGCCGGTGATGACGTCACGGACCAGGGCATGCAATACCTTGTGCAAGGTTTGCAGTGGGGGCGTACGGGGCTCGGTGACCTGATCGCCGTACGTGATGAGAAACGCGTCGCTTTCGGTGAGTCGTTCTTCAGGCGGCGGTACATTTTCCCTGAGTTGGGGATGGGTCTCACGGAACGCTATCAGCCGTGAGCGCAGGGTGTCCCATGTCTCGGCACCGGTTTTGGGCCCGTACAGAAAGCGCAGGAGCTCTTCAATGCGGCGTTCAGGGGGCGTCATAGTCCCTTCCCTTCACCTCTCGCTGGGGTGTGGTCGTTGTTTCCGGGACGTCGATCACCTCCCAGTAAGTGTTGGGGAGGTTCAATGTGCGAACGGCGTTGGGATCAAGGCCTTGATAGCGTACCTTGATAAGGGCAATGGGAATGCGATGGGTGACCAAGCCCACGGTCTCGCCGGGATGCCGGGCGAGAATGTCGTCCACGGCCGCGTGGACGCGCGCCTGGACCTGATGCAGGCTTTCGCCGCCCGGTGGGGTGACGTGCCATGGGTCGACCAGCCATTGCCGGAAAAGCTCCGGGTACTGGACCGCGATCTCGCTGCGCAGGCGACCCTGCCATTCCCCCTGGTGGATTTCCATCAAGCGCGGTTCCGGAAAGAGAGGCACCTCCAGCACTCGGGCAATGATTTCTGCCGTTTGCCAAGCGCGCTGTAGAGGGCTGCTGTAAATTACCTGGATCCCTACCGTTTTAAGGGCTTCTGCGACCTGACGGGCTTGGGCCAGGCCCTTCGCGTTCAGGGGAGGGTCTGCTTGCCCCTGATAACGCCCCTCTACGTTCCAGTCGGTTTCCCCATGTCGAATAAGCACCAATCGTGTCATCAGTTTCCCGGTTGCCTCACCGGCGGTTTACGGTGACTAAGTATACGGGTCTCACCCTGTAGGAGCAAACCCTTTTGTTGACCTGAGACCCTGAGCACGTGTGAGGGCTATGATGTTTGAGGAACGGCCGGCCATACATCTTGTCGATGGCAAGTTGGAGTATAATGAGTGGAAGCGGTGTCACGGGCAGGATGTGGTAGGCGCAAGTTCAGGAGAAGAGGGGCTATGCCGGAATTTCGAGTGGTGGCTCCGTTTGAGCCTACCGGCGACCAGCCGGAGGCCATTGCCCAACTGGTGGAGGGCATAAAAAGGGGATATCGTCATCAGACGTTGCTCGGCGCCACGGGTACCGGGAAAACCTTTGTGATGGCGAAAGTCATTGAGGCGCTACAGCGGCCTACGTTGGTGATTGCCCACAATAAGACGTTGGCCGCGCAGCTGTACGCGGAATTCCGTGAGTTTTTCCCCGATAACGCCGTGGAATACTTTGTGAGTTATTACGATTACTACCAGCCGGAGGCCTATCTCCCCCAACAGGACCTGTACATCGAGAAGGATGCGGACATCAACGAGGAAATTGAACGGCTGCGGTTGGCCGCCACGTCGGCCCTCTTCAGTCGTCGGGACGTGATTATCGTGGCGTCCGTGTCGTGTATTTATGGCCTCGGTAGTCCGGAGGATTACGGTCGAGTGGTCCTCACGTTGCGGCAGGGAGAACGAGTACGCCGTAACACCGTCCTTAAGCACCTGGTGAGCATCTTCTACGAGCGCAATGACTTGGAGCTTCGGCGGGGCACCTTCCGGGTACGTGGCGATACGCTGGAAGTGATGCCTGCGTACATGGAGACCGCATATCGCGTGGAATTCTGGGGGGACGAAATTGACCGCATCAGCGAAGTGGACCCGCTAACCGGGGAGGTGATAGCGCGGCGGGAAGAAGTGGAAATTTTCCCTGCGAAACACTTTGTGACGCCTGAGGAACGGCTGCAAAAGGCAATCGCGGACATCGAAGCCGAGCTGGAAGAGCGGTTGCAAGAGCTGCGGGTCCAGGGAAAGCTGGTGGAAGCCCAACGGCTGGAACAGCGCACACGGTATGACATTGAAATGCTGCGGGAAGTGGGGTATTGTCCCGGTATCGAGAATTACTCCCGGCATCTTTCCCAGCGTCCTCCAGGTACTCCCCCGTGGACGCTGCTGGATTACTTCCCGCCCGATTTCCTTTGTTTCATCGACGAGTCACACATGACCATCCCCCAGCTGCGCGGGATGTACAACGGTGATCGGTCACGAAAGCAAACTCTCGTGGAATACGGCTTTCGTTTACCCTC
>WFWT01000051.1 GCA_015490995.1 Anaerolineae bacterium
GTAGACGTGGGCGTGGGAGAAGGAGCGCCGCCCTGGTAGTAGAGAATGCCGGGGAAGGACCTCATGAGGACATAGACGGTATTCCCGTAGCCCCACATGTCCTCGATACTATCGTTGACGGTATGCCGGCCTGTGTCCAGTTCAGTCCATGAGGTGCCGTCGTAATGGTAGACGCGTCCGTAGCCCCCTCCGGCATAAATGTCGTTGTCAGATGTGCCCCAGATGCTCCAGAAGTCGGTATTGGGAGGAGCAGGGATGGGCATATGAGTCCAGGTCTGACCACCGTCGGTGGTGTGATAGAGGCCATTCCTGTCCGAGCCGATGTAGATGTTCGTAGGCGATGTGCCCCATATGGCACTGCGGTTGATGGATAACATGGCGTCGGCCGGTATGGGGCCTCCCGGTGTCCATGAGGTGCCATTGAACACATAGAGATATTTGGGCGAATCCCCCAACGTGCTGAAAGCGAGGTCTGGACGCACCCCATAAATGTGGTACAAATCGCTGCTGTTGGTGCTTTCGAAGACGGTCTGCCAGACGCCGTTCTTGTAGCGCCAGAGACAACTCGTGCCATACGCCCCGCCCATGACCCAGAGATCGTTGGAGCCCGCGCTCCATATGCCACCATATGTCAAAAGCATCGACTCTCCCGCACATTGGGTAGGCGCGCTGGGCACCAATGAAGCGTTTGTGATCGTGATCCAGGAAGTACCGTCATACAGCGAGATATCCCGGTTCCAGTTGTGAATCGCGTAGACTCCTTCCGGGGCAGCGGCGATGTCACGGATGCCCGTGCCTACCAGAGGAACCGGGTCAGGAAGAATGGATGCGAAGATGCCGTCATAATGAATAATGCCCTCGTCTCCGGCATCACGGTCGTAGTACCGCACGTAGATGTCGTTTGGCGATGTGCCATCGATCAACGTAACGTTGGTATTTGGGCTGACCAGGGAAGAGAAGTCGATGACGTTCCACACCCCCTGGACTACGCTTTGTGGTCGGGCGGCCAGGGTACTTGCACCTGCCGGGCCATAGGCGAGGAAGAGAATTCCCAATCCGGCGAAAATAAGCGCCAACATCAGCAGGCGAGGTGAAGGTGCGGGTCTCAACATGATGTACCCCTCCTTTTCTTCTCGTTCGTGTTTTCTCCGCTAGGCCGCCTGGCGGTTTACCACCCGGTGATCTGAGCAAAAAGGCTATGGACAGCGGCTGCCGGGAGTTCCCTCTAAATGGCGCTTGGCTTCGGCGAGGCGCCCGCGGATGGACCTGTGGGCGCTTGGCCGGAGCCTCGCCCCCTTTCACTCGACCTCTTCCCGCAGCATGTCCGCCAGGATGTCCTCAACGCACTTGGCCAGGCCCTCGATATCGGTAAACGCCCAACGGCGGCCGCTGTGGGGTTCTTCCAGGGCGCCGCGAAACAGGAGACCGTGCTCCTCCTCGCCCGCCTGCTCCGTCCAAATGTGCAAAAGGTAAATGTGGTACCGGTCCATTTTGAATGTCCTACCCGGCTCAGGGTATAATGGGCTGCGCGGGGAACACGGATCGGCCTCCCTGGACGTCCTCCTCCGGTCGATGGGTTTTCCCCGATGCACCGGTGTCCCGAAGCAACTGCGCTTCGTGTCCACACGGTCATCTTACGGCCGGACCGTTGAACGAACGTTGAATGCGCTAGGGACGGGACCATGGCGTCGACCCTCCACATCCGCCTGCTGGGCGGGCCTGAGATCCGCCTGGACGGCCGACCCGTCCACCTGGAGACGGTGAAGACCCTGGCCCTCCTGGCCTACCTGGTCATGCGCCCTGGCCCTCACCAGCGCGACATGCTGGCCGCGCTCCTCTGGGGTGAGCAGGATGCCGCACGCGCCGCGCGCAGCCTGCGCCGCGCTGTGTGGAACATCCGCCACACCCTCTGCCCCGACGAGGGCGACGCCTGCCCCTTCCTCCTCGTCAGCCGCCACACGGTTGCCTTCAACCACGACGCGGCCTACCGCCTGGACGTCCGCGAGTTTGACGAACACCTGGAAACCGGACAGCGGTTGGCCGCGGCGCACACGTCATCCTTCGCGTCGGAACGGGCGCTGGAGCACCTGCGCGCGTGCGTGGCCCTGTACCGGGGGGACTTCCTCGAAGGCCTTTACGTCCGGGACGCGCCCGAGTTCGAGACCTGGCTCATGGGCGAGCGGGCCTACTATCGCGAGCGCGTTCTCCAGGTCCTCTCCCGCCTGAGCGAAGCCCACACCGCGCGCGGGGAGTACGATCAGGCCATCCTCGCCCTGCAACGCCTGCTCAGCCTGGCCCCCTGGTCCGAGTGGGCGCACCGCCGCCTGATGCTCTGCTACGCGCTGGCCGGCCGTCGCGCGGACGCGCTGGCCCAGTATGAGACGTGCCGACGGCTGTTGCGCGACCACCTGGACGTGACCCCCATGCCCGAAACGGTCCGCCTCTACGAGCGCCTTCGCGACCCGCGGCAGTTTCCCGCCCTCCGGCCTCGGCCGGAATCCCCCACGGACCTGCTCCCACCTGTCCCCTTCTTCGGCCGGGGCCGTGAACACGCGTGGCTCCTCTCCCGCTGGCAAACCCGGCGACACGCCCTCACCCTCGTCGAAGGGGAGGCGGGCATCGGCAAAACGCGACTGGTTGAGGAGTTCCTGAAGCACCTGAGCGGCCGCGGGGTGACCGTGCTGCGCGGCCGGTGTTACCAGTTCGGGCACGGCGCGCCCTTCCACCCCCTCGCGGACGCGCTGC
>WFWT01000052.1 GCA_015490995.1 Anaerolineae bacterium
GAGGAGGCGATAGGGATGTGGGTCTCCCCGGCCTGGATTTGTCGAAAGAGCTGTTCCGTTTCCGGCAGAGGTGTGGCGCCCAGCGCTTCGTGCAAGGTGTGGCGGCAACGCTCGTACACTTCCAGGGCTCGGGCACGGTCACCCATGGCCACGTACAGGCGCATTAGGGTACGGTATAAGCTTTCGTGAAGGGGATTCGCCTGAAGGGCACGCTCTGCCCAATAGATAGCCTCATCGAGCCGGTAAGCGGCCTCGTAAAGGGAGATAAGCCGGTGTAATGCCCGTTCGAACTGTTGGCGATAATATTCCCGTTCATGCTGACACCAATCGTCGTAGATGTTGGGTGCCAGGTCACCCCGGTACAGGTCAACGGCGGTGCGCAGGGCGGCCAATTGACCTGGACCCTCTGTCTCTTCGGCCCGTTGTAGGTGTTCCCGGAAGACTTGAACGTCTACCCACAGAAAACGCTGCGGGTCAAAGGTCACGCTGCTGCCATCGGTCACAATAAGCGTTCCTTCCGGGTCAATGGGGCGCAGGTAGTGCCGTAGGCGGTGAAGGTATTGGCGTAGGTTGCGTCGCGCGGCCTGTTCCGGTACGTTAGGCCAGATAAGAAAGGCCAATCGGCGTCGGTCCAGGGGGTGCCCTTGGTGCAGGGAAAGGTATACGCACAGAGCTTGCACGCGCGGGGAAGGCGTGTCCAGGGGAGCATCCTGGCCCGTGTACACCTGTACAGTACCGAAAAGCACCACTTTGCCGCGGTACGCTTTCATCCCCGCCCGATCCCTTCTCCCCGCTCCAGGGGCTGTCACAGGATATCCACGGGGCGTCCAGGGCCAATGTCGCTGATGGGGAAGAGGGTGCTTCATTATGGCGCACCTTGGTGCCTCTTGCCAAGCCCGGAGCCCTCGCACCGCATGTACAGGACAGGGCTTGGCTTATTTTGTGATGTTTCCCTCCGCCCTTGAATCTCCCGCGGCCGGAGGGGTTTGGTCCTCCTTTATACCGGTGATATACTGATCCTCCGCCGGAGAGGTCATCTGGTGACGTAAGACGAAGCGTTTTTGGGGGAGCATGGAGGAAGGGAAGCTGGGTTACACGAATATACTACGCGAATTTCTTGCGGGTTGGGGATGATAATGCGAGTGTACTTGGATTTTCTTGGCTGCCGGCTAAACGAAGCAGAACTGGAGCGTTGGCGGCGGCAGTTTGTCCGGCGTGGGTGTACGGTGGTCGCACGGCCGGAGGAGGCAGACGTTTGTGTGCTGAACACCTGCGCGGTCACGGCCGCGGCCTCCCGTCAATCCCGTCAGGCCGCCCGACGGTTGCACCGGCGTAACCCCTCCGCTCGGTTGGTGTTCGCGGGCTGCGACGCGGAAATGGAACCGGAACGGGCAGCTGCTATCCCCGGCGTGGATCTCCTGGTGGGCAACCGGGATAAAGAGCGGCTGGTGGACCTCGTGCTGGAGCGTTTCAGCCAGGATGTGAGTATGCCGGTCGCTGCCCAGGCAGCGGACAGCGTACACGTCTTTCCGGGCGTGCGAACCCGGGCCTTTCTTAAGGTGCAGGACGGGTGCAATAACCATTGCACCTTTTGCATTGTGAGCACATTGCGCGGTGAGGAGCGTAGCCGTCCGATTGCGGCGGTGGTTCAGGAGGTAAACCAGCTGATCGCGCTGGGCTACCGGGAGGTGGTGCTGACCGGGGTACACTTGGGAGGGTATGGGCGCGACATGGGCGTTCAGCTCGCGGATCTGGTGCGGGCTATCCTGGAAGAGACCCCTGTTGAACGTTTGCGCTTGAGCTCTCTGGAACCGTGGGACATCCCCCCTACCTTTTTCGACTTGTGGCAGCGGTATCCCGGTCGTTTGATGCCTCACCTTCATCTTCCTCTGCAAAGTGGTTGCGACGCAACATTGCGCCGCATGGGGCGCCGTTACACGACGGCCCAGTACGCTGCCCTGGTTACGGCTGCCCGTGAGCGTATTCCGGATGTGGTGATCACCACGGATATCATTGTGGGCTTTCCGGGAGAAACAGAGGCAGAGTTTGAGGCGACGTTGCGGTATGTGGAGAGCCTGCATTTTGGTCACATTCACATCTTCACCTACTCCCCACGTGAGGGAACACCGGCCGCTCGTATGCCGGGGCAGGTACCGCCCGCGGTGAAGAAGGAACGCAGCCATCGGTTGCACGCCCGGATGCGCGAGAGCAAACAAAGCGTGCTGCAGAACTTCGTGGGCAGCCGGCGGCCGGTGCTCTGGGAAGAGGTGGTCGGCCAAGAGGACGGATACCACACGTGGTCCGGCCTGACCGACAATTACCTGCGGGTCCACGCCAGGGTGCCGGCTCACGTGGACTTGCACAACGCGATCACCCTCACGTACTTGATGGAGGTCATCGACGGGGAACGCCTGGCAGGGGAGCCGGACCTCACGACCGCGTCCTGGCCACACCGACGCCCTCAGGAAAGTTTGCCGGTGTTGAGGCTCACACCGGTCCCGACGGCAGCGGGCGCATGAGATGAGGACACCGATGAATAGATACTCCTGGCTCTGGTTATGGCCGGGAGAGAGCTATCCTAACAGCACATATGGGGAGGAGCCATGCCGCTTTTGGGAGCACATATGTCGATTGCCGGTGGTGTAAGTAAGGCTATCGACCGAGGGGAGAGCATCGGGTGCGATACGGTGCAGATCTTCACTCGAAACAACAACCGCTGGGCCTCTAAGCCACTCCAGCCTGCGGACATTGAGCGATTTCACAAACGCGTCAAGGAAACGGGTATCTGGCCGGTGTTTTCTCACGCGGCTTACCTTATCAATTTGGCCAGTCCTAAGCCGGATTTGTGGGAACGTTCCATTGAGGCGTTTATCGACGAATTACAGCGAGCGGAAGTCCTTGGTCTGTTGGGGGTTGTCTTACATCCCGGGTCGCACATGGGGGAAGGGGAGGAGGCTGGGATTGCGCGCATTGTGGCGGCGCTGGACCGATGCCATGAAGCAACGGCGGGCTTTCGCACATTGACCCTGCTGGAAGTGACGGCCGGCACGGGGGATCACCTGGGGTATCGGTTCGAACACCTGGCCGCCATTCGAGACCGGGTCAAACACCCGGAGCGCATTGGTTTCTGTTTGGATACGTGTCACGTCTTTGCCGCAGGGTATGACTTTCGCACCGCGGAAGGTTATGAGGCCATGATGGCCGAATTTGACCGCATTCTGGGGCTGGACCGACTTAAGGCAATCCACCTTAACGACAGCAAACACCCCTTGGGCTCCCGCAAGGATCGTCACGAACACATCGGCAAAGGGCACATTGGCCTTGATGGGTTTCGCTGGTTGGTGAGCGACACGCGGCTGCAGTCCGTTCCGATGGTGCTGGAGACGCCCAAGAGTCCAGACATGCACGAGGATGTGGAGAATCTGCAGGTATTGCGGGCGTTGATAACATCGGCCGACTGATGGTCGCTCGCCCTTATTCTGCCGGCGTGGTCGGTGTAGGTGTGGCCGGGTATGGTGGCGTTTCCAGCCATTCTAACACCCGGTCGATAAGATAGCGAGAGACGACGTACACTGTGGGATCGTCGGCACGCTGGACATAATAGTCGTTTTCGGTGGGGGTCATATCCCCGATCAACAACACAGTGGTACCTGTGTAGGCTTGGATTATCACACGTGCCTGAGGGGTGTCCAGGCCAAATTCAGCCAGGTCCTCCGGCACGAACGCGTCAAAGGAGACCATGGTCACCAAGGAACGCAGGCGCCGTTCCACCTCGTCCCCATCCGCGGCCTCTTCTGTGGTCCCCAAGATGTACCAGGCTTCCCCCGAGCGTTGGAGAGCAAGGGCCTGTTCACCTTGCTCAATGTCCACACGTTGAATGTCCTCGACATCGATGGGGATCACACGGGGCGGCGGGGTCGGGGTGGGCCCGGTCCCGTCTTCACGACCGGTGGTCCACCACGCGACCAGGGAAAGAGCGACGAGGACAACGGCCAGGCCGGTAATGGTGCGCCAGCGGAGCATGATTCCTCCCGGTATCTCCCTCAAGTGTGGCTTTTTAGCGCCGTTGCCACCAGATGACGATGCCTGCCAGTAGGATCAGCAGCGGCAAGATAAGGGTCGTGGTCACGAAGATAACGTTTTGTTCGCCCGGTGTTAGTGGTTTCAGCGGGTAAAAGGCGGGCGGTTTAGGCCCAATGGATACCAGGGCTTCGTCTTCGGTGAGCCAGTTGATAATATTATTTAACAACTCCACGTTGCCCAGAGCTCCGGGCACATTGTTGATGAGGACGTTGCTGGGGAAATCGGCATCGCCCACCACGGCAAGCCGGCCTCGGGGGCCCTCCTCGTCGACCTGTTCGACAACCACGACGAGGTTAAGGGGGCCGCGAGCGTCTTTCCCCTCAGTGTACCCGAGCTGTGGTGCTTGATAGTCCGTTTCGCCCCACGCGTCCGGAGAGGTGGTGACCAGGACTGTAACCCGCTTGTCCAGGGGGGAGGCGTCCAAAACCTCAATGGAGCGGGCGGTTGGGAAGAAGGTAGCGATGCCCGGCATGTTTTTCGTAATGGTGTGGAAGGTATACTGAGTGACGAGGGGCGCGGCCACGTCACCCATAAAGGAGGATCGTGGGTCGATGACGAGGTCATCCCGCAGTCGGATACCCCAGGAAGCAAGGCGTTCGTTGAAGGGGGCCACGTCCAAGTTAGGGTCAGGGTCTATAAGTAACAGGACACGGCCGCCACCGTTGAGGTAATCGAACACCAGTTCTATTTCTTCGGGGCTAAAGGGGCGTCGCGGGCCGGCGATGATAAGGGCATCCATGTCAGTGGGGAGAGTGTTGGTAATGGTGCTCAGGTTGAGCGTCTTTATCTCATAGAACTCGCGACGCAGGGTTTGCATGGCCTGGCCGTAATCCGGGTCCAGGAAAGAGTTAGGATCCCGTTCACCGTGGCCGGTGACAAAGTACACTACTCGGGGTTTGTCCCGGGATACTCGGATCAGGCCGCTGGTCAGGTCCTCTTCGTCCAGGACGGCCACTTCCTCTCTGCGGTCCTCGCGCAGGAGGAGGACGACGCCCAAGCGGGTGATGCCTAGTCTGCGGGCTTTTGCGGGCTCCCGGTTGGGGTTGATGAACTCGTAGGTGAATTTATCGGTGATCTGCGCGTACTCGCGGAGCAGGTCTTCCACCGTCTGGCGGCGGGGATCTTCGTCTGTGTACACGGCAATGGCTTGGACCGGTGTGTCCAAGTTTTGGAGGATTTCGATGGTTTGTGGGGAGAGGGTGTATTGTCCCGTGGCGGTAAGGTCCACCCGTTTGTAATAGCGGTAGCCCAGGTAGTTCACCACGCCCACGATGCCGATGAAGAGCACACTCATAATGAGAGCGTTCGCTCCGGCTTGGGTGCCCCGTGCCCTGAGGAACCGGGCTAAAGTGGCGTGTGCAGCGGCAAGGGCGATAATGGCCAGTACGCCTCCCACGGCCGCCAGCGCGACGGGAGTCCAGGCTGGCCCGATAGCCAGCCAGCGCAAGAACAGAGCCAGCACCCACAGAAGAAGGCTGATGCTGGCAATTACAGGGGCAGGCACGCGTTGTTTCATCGCATCCTCCGCACTTCGACCGCCCGGGTGGCCAGGAAAAGGGCGACAGTGATAACGCTAAGGAAGTAGAGGGCATCTCGAGTATCCATTACTCCCCGGGTGAAGTCCAGGGTATGGTCGGCCAGTGCGATATAAGTGATGAGCGACTGTAGCGGGCCGCTGACGAGATCTCCGGCCCCTCGGAGCACCCAGAGGCCAACGGTGAAGACAACACCGAGAATAGCAGCAACGATCTGGTTTTCCGTGAGTGCAGAGGCAAGGGTACCCAGGGCCAGGAGGGCAGCCCCGAAGAGGAAGATGCCCACATAACCGGTGATCACCGGTCCCCAGTCCGGGGGACCGTAAAGGTAAAGAAAATAGGGGTACACCAAGGTAAAGAGAAGCATGGTGGCCCATAGGACGACGCTGGCCATCCACTTGCCCAGTACCAGTTCCCAATCTCGCAGGGGGGCGGTGAGCAGCAGCTCTATTGTACCGGACCGGTATTCTTCGGCCAGCAAGCGCATGGCCAACACGGGCGCGATGAAGAGCAGTACAGTGGTCATTGTGCCGAAGAGATAACGGAGCGTGGCCTCCTGCGAGAAAAACAGGATCAGGCTAAACATGTATCCGTGAAGGGCGAGGAAGAGGGCCGTTACTACATATGCGATGGGTGAGACAAAGTACGCCATCACTTCCCGCCGCATGATGATCCACGCGTTTCGCATGGTTCGTCCTCCGGAGGTTGCCTCAGGCAGTTTGGCCCGCGCTTTCGCGGGTGATCAAGTGGAGGAAGATGTCTTCCAGGCTTAAGGTGGAGGTACGCAGTTCCAACAGTTGCCATCCTTGCTGGATCACCGTTTGGGCCAATAAGGGGCGTGGGTCCTCCTCCTCATGAGCGATAACTAGGTAACGTTGGGGGTTTTCTGCGGTCACGTCCCGCACGCCCGGCACCGCGGCCAGGATCTGTTGGACCGTCGTCTGGGGGGTGTTAGGAGCGATGAGCTCGATTTCCAGTCGCCGTCCCCCGGCGAGCAGTGCGGTAAGGCCTTCCGGCGAGTCCTCGGCGATAAGGCGTCCTTTGTTGATGATGAGCACACGATCCGCTACCTGGCTGACTTCGGGCAAAATGTGGGTGCTCAAAATGATGGTGTGGCGTTCTCCCAGCTGTCTAATAAGCTGTCGCACCTCGATAATTTGCTGAGGGTCGAGGCCGATGGTGGGTTCGTCCAGGATAAGGACCTCAGGAGCGTGAAGGATGGCCTGGGCCAATCCTACCCGCTGTCGATACCCTTTGGAGAGGGTGCCGATGCGGTCATCGGCCCGTTCGGTGAGTCCCAGTTGGTCCATGACCTCGGCGATGCGCGTGCGTCGGTCGGAGATACCTCGGAGGCGGGCCATGAAGTCGAGGTAGTCGGCAACGGTCATCTCCGGGTAGAGGGGTACGGTTTCGGGCATGTATCCGACACGTCGGCGTACATCCAGGGGGTGGGTAAGGACGTCATAGCCGGCGACTATTGCTCGTCCTCGGGTGGGGGGCATATAGCCGGTGAGAATGCGCATGGTGGTGGTTTTCCCGGCACCGTTCGGTCCCAGCAAGCCGACGATCTCCCCCGGCTCCACCCGGAAGTGCAGGTCTTGAATGGCCACCATCGGTCCGTATGTTTTGGTGAGTCCTTCCACCTCGATCATGGCATGGCCCTCCCATGTACGGCCACCTTTGGACATGTGTACCTCTACGGTGACGGAAACGCATTTTAGGCGTCCTGGGATGAGGGTCAAGTCTGGGCGGTGGGCTTGAAAAGGTAGATGCCTTCCCGGTAGGGCCAGTGAGCC
>WFWT01000053.1 GCA_015490995.1 Anaerolineae bacterium
CCACAGGCGGTGCATTTTACAGAAGCGCTGGGGCTTATCTTGGCCGAGGACGTGGTGGCCGCGGATGATGTTCCCCCCTTCCCCGCGTCGGTGGTGGATGGATATGCCCTGCGGGCGGTCGATGGCCGGCATCCACGGCGGGTGGTGGGGGAACAAACCGCGGGGGTTATAGGACAAGTGAAAGTGGGGGCCGGAGAGGCAGCTTGGGTGACTACCGGGGCCCCCTTGCCCGAAGGGGCGGACGCGGTGGTCAAGGTAGAGGAGACGGTCCGGGATGGCGATTACATCGTACCTCAGGTGATGCCTCGCCCGGGTGACCACGTGCGTCCGGTGGGGCATGACATCGCGCGAGGGCAGCGTGTGCTCTCGCGCGGCATGCGCCTCGGGGC
The DNA here is from genome assembly GCA_015490995.1 of Anaerolineae bacterium. Taxonomy (GTDB): domain Bacteria; phylum Chloroflexota; class Anaerolineae; order JAADDB01; family JAADDB01; genus S141-23. The sequence goes on from WFWT01000053.1 coordinate 390, forward strand.
GGCCGAGATTGGCGTGCTCGCCACGGTAAACGCGGTGGCCGTCCCGGTGTACCCCCGACCGCGCGTCGCGGTTATGTCCACCGGGGATGAACTGACGGAGCCCGGTGAACCCTTGCCCCCGGGTCACATACGGGATAGCAACCGATACACGTTGATGGCGGCGGTCCGCCAGGCCGGCGGTGTGCCCGTGGACCTGGGCGCGGTGCCCGATGAAGAGGAGGCGTTGCAGGCTGCATTGCACCGGGGCCTGCAGGAAGCCGACATGGTACTCTCCACCGGGGGGGTGTCCATGGGCTCCCGAGACCTGTTGAAGAGCTTGTTGGTTGCCATGGGCACGGTACACTTCGGCCGGGTGCGGGTCAAGCCGGGGAAACCGGTCACCTTTGCCACGGTGGAGGAGGTGCCGGTGTTCGCCTTGCCGGGCAACCCGGTCTCGGCTTTGGTGTGTTTTTACCTGTACGTGGAGCCGGCTATCGCCATTTTGCAGGGGGATGTCAACTGGCACCGGCCACGGGTACGGGTGACCCTGGCTCATGACATTGTGCGTGAGCCAGGCCGGGTGGAGTTTCAGCGTGCTCGCGTCTGGCGGGAGGAAAATACTCTATACGCCCGCACCACCGGAGTTCAGGCTTCCAGTCGGCTGTTGAGCATGGTCGAGGCAGACGTGTTAATCCGGTTGGAGGCAGAATGGCAACATGTGCTGGCCGGTACGGAGGTAGAAGCGCTGGTACTACACCCTCTGCCGGCCTGGTGGGGTGTGACCGGGAAAGGAGGTTCGGCCTGTGGCTGAAGGACGGTTAACGCACATTGACGCGGCCGGCCGCGCGTCGATGGTGGATGTCACCGCCAAGCCGGACACGGAACGGGTGGCGGTGGCGGCGGGAGAGGTACATATGCGCCGCGAGACGCTGCGGCGAATCCGTGAAGGAGCTCTGACCAAGGGGGATGTGTTGGCCACTGCCCGTATTGCGGGCATTATGGCGGCAAAACGTACCCATGAGCTCATCCCTCTCTGCCATCCCTTGCCCATCACTAAGGTAGCGGTGGACTTCCGCTTTCATGAGGATGTCGGTAAAATCGAGATTCAAGCGCTGGTCAAGACCCGCGCGCCCACGGGGGTAGAAATGGAGGCGCTTACCGCGGTGACCGTGGCGGCGTTGACGATCTACGATATGGCCAAAGCCGTGGAAAAGGAGATGACCATCGACAACGTGCGTTTAATTTACAAGGCCGGCGGCAAAAGCGGCACCTTTGTCCGGGAGGATGGAGCAAAGATTTTCGTGGGGCCACCGGAATGAGGTGGTTCGGTGGTTGCGGCACAGCATGCACGGGGTTCACTTGGTGTTGAGGAGGGAGTAGACCATGAATGTGCAGGTGCGATTGTTCGCGTCCCTGCGGGAAACGGCCGGACGGGACCGATTGCTGTTAAATGTCCCTGAAGGGGCCACGGTGCGACAAGTGGTAGAAGCTGTTCAGCGGGAAATACCGGCCCTGCGGGAGGCGGCCGGGGCCATTTACGCTGCTGTGAACAACCGGTATGTGGAACCTGAAACCCCGGTGCGAGAAGGGGATGTAGTTGCCCTCTTTCCTCCGGTCAGCGGTGGTGAGGAGTCTGCTCCGGCCAAGCGCTTTGAGGTTACCCGTGATCCGATCGTTATGGATGAGGTTGCCGCTCGCGTTCGTCAGCCCAACTGTGGCGCGGTAGTGGTGTTTGCCGGGGTGGTGCGCGGCGTGACGGGAGACCAAATTACGGACCATCTGGAGTACGAGGCTTACGTAGAGATGGCCGAGGCCATGATGGCCCAGATTGAGGAGGAAATCAAGGAGCGATGGCCCCGGGTGGAAGCGGTGGCGATGGTGCACCGGGTAGGACGCCTAGAAGTGGGTGAGCCCAGTGTGGTGGTGGCAGTTGCCGCGCCGCACCGGGATGACGGCGCGTTCGAGGCGTGCCGGTATGCCATTGAACGCCTGAAGGCTATTGTCCCCATCTGGAAGAAAGAGGTGCTGAACACCGGCGCGTACTGGGTGGAGGGCCCGCGTCAACCGGACCGTGTGTGGGAGGAGGCGCCAACCTTTCAACCGACCCCTGTGGTGGAGCGAAAAGAAGAATGATCGTCCTCGACAACGTGGTGGCATTCTGGGTGCTCCTGGCGCTGGCCCTCACGTTTAACTTCCTGGTAGGCTTTCACGACGCGAGCAACATTGTGGCGACGGTAATCTCCTCGCGAGCGCTCTCACCCCGGGCAGCCTTGACCTGGACCGCGTTTTTCGAGTTTATTGGCCCGTATGTGCTGGGCGTGGCGGTGGCGGAAACCATTGGCGCGGACATTGTCAGCGCGGAACACATTACAGTGCTGGTGCTTTACGCCGCGTTGACGTCGGCCATCGTGTGGAATGTAGTTACGTGGTATTTTGGCATTCCGTCCAGTTCATCCCACGCCCTTATTGGAGGGCTGGTAGGTGCGGTGGCCATTGCCTCCGGTCCCGGCGTGATTCAGCCCGCTGGCCTGGAGAAAGTGCTCATTGCGCTCTTCACCTCCCCGGTCCTGGGCTTTATCTTGGGTTTTATCCTCATGCGGGTGCTGTTTGGGCTGTTGTGGTGGGCAACACCCCGCGTGAATCGCTGGTTCCGGAACGCGCAAATTCTTACCTCCGCCGCGCTGGCCCTGAGTTATGGGGCCAACGGCAGCCAAAAGGCCATGGGCATTATCACATTGGGGCTGATGACCCTGGGGTATTTGTCTACCTTTGTCGTTCCCGGCTGGGTAATTCTCGTTAGCTCTATCACTCTGGCCTTGGGCGCGTATACCGGAGGATGGCGACTGATTCACACCATCGGCGCTAAGTTTTACCGTATTCGGCCGATTCACGGGTTCAGTATCCAGATGACGTCGGCTGGTGTGGTCATCGGCGCCGTGTTGCTGGGAGGGCCGGTCAGTACGACCCAGATCGTCAGTGCCGCCGTGGTAGGGGTAGGCACCGCTGAACGGGCTTCCAAAGTGCGCTGGAAAGTAGCCCAAGACATCGTTATCGCCTGGGGATTGACCATCCCTGTGACCGCGTTGCTGGCCGCGGGCACCTACTGGGCGCTCAAACGGTACGTTTTGCTTGTGTTATAATTGTAGAAATTACGGCCCGCGTCGGCGTTCACAGGCCATCTGCTTGGGTAAGTATGCCCTTGTATGTCGACGGAACGCTTTGAGGGAGGGAGTGCCGTGGGGCTTCTGGATATCTTTCGCAAACGCGAGGACCGCTTCATCCAGCTGTTGCGAGAACAGGCCCGTATCACCCTGGAAGGGTTGGAGCACTTGGAAGCCTACATGGAGGATCAGGATGACAGTCATGCCAAGGCCCTGGAACGGGCCGAAAAAGAAGCTGATGAAATGCGCCGCATCCTCATCGATGAGCTGAACCGGACGTTCGTGACACCCATTGACCGAGAGGACATATTCGCCCTTTCCCGGTCCATCGATGACGTGCTGGATTACGCGTACACCACGGTAGATGAGATGCACATACTTAACGTAGCGCCGAATCCGTACCTCCGTCGGATGGCATCGCTCCTGCGGGAGGCTGCCAACGAGATCTACATGGCCATGCAGCGATTGGAACATCATCCCAACGTGGCCGCGGAACACGCGATGCGGGCGAAAGCCTTGGAAAATCGTGTGGAACGCGTGTACCGGGAGGCTATCGCCGACCTGTTCAGTAAACCCGCGGATGTGGAACAGATCCTGTACATGCTAAAGGTACGGGAGTTGTATCGACACCTGAGCAACGCTGCGGACCGAGGGGATGAGACGGCCAACGTCATCAGCGACATAGTGGTGAAGATGGCCTGATGGCACGACGGGGTGGGGGGAGAGGGCCGAAAGGTCAATATAGTGAGCTTCTGGACGCTCTATGTTATGTCAACCAGTCTAGGAGTGTTAGATCCATTTTTCTGTAATAGGCGTATCGTAGAGTGGAACGTGCAGAGGCGTTCCGCATGGGTGTCTCCTCCTCTGTGGTGTGGGGCCAGGGGGGTGCCGGGCAATTGCCCGGCACCCCCTGTGGTTTTTTGGGGATTGGTAGGGAAGCAGCTCGTGATTTGTGTCAGGTGGCTTCGATTAGCCCATGCCGGATAGCATATCGGGTGAGTTCGGCCACGTTGTGTAGGTTCAGCTTTTTCATCAGCCGGGAACGGTGGACGTCCACGGTTTTCGGGCTGATGTGAAGGAGGTCGGCAATCTGTCGGTTGGTATATCCTTGCGCGATGAGGACCAGAATTTCCTGCTCGCGTGGGGTAAGGTGGTGATGGGGGGCATCTTGATCCACTTTACCCAAGTAGGAGTCCAGTAGCGTGCGGGCAACAGGCGGATAGAGGTATGAATCGCCCGCGTGGACCGCACGAATGGCTTTCACCAGGTCGGTATCTGCACACTGTTTTAGCACGTAGCCCGCTGCGCCCAGTTGCAGCAGGGGAAGGACGTATTCCTTGCTGTCGTACTGAGTTAAGACGATCACGCGCACGTCAGGATAGGCTTCCAGAATATATCGGGTGGCCGTCAGGCCGTTCATGTTGGGCATGGAAATGTCCATGAGGACTACGTCAGGTTTCAGTGCTTTCACTTGTTTAATCGCTTCTGCGCCGTCACTTGCCTCTCCGACCACCTCGATGTCTGGGTATGTGGCCAGGAGTGCTTTGAGTCCGGCCCGCAAGAGGGTGTGATCATCCACCAGCAGCACACGGATTTTGGACATAAGCCTCTTCTCCCATGTCCATTTTGGGAATGTGCACGGTGACCACGGTACCCTTGCCCGGCGCGGTGTCAATGGTTAGGATACCCCGGAACAGGCTGGCCCGTTCCTGCATGCCCAATAGGCCCAGCCCCTGGGCTTTGTCGGAGGCGTTCATTACTTCCGGCAGGTCGAATCCCCGTCCGTTGTCCGCGATGCGGAGGGTCACCTGATCCGCCTCCCAGGCCAGTAAGATGTCCACTTGGGATGCTTCTGCGTGTCGCACAACGTTGTTGATGGCTTCCTGGGCGATGCGAAACAGGTTGATCTCAGCATAGTAAGGCAACCGCTGTTCGTAGCCTCGGGTTTCCATGTGAAATGAGATGCCGGCCGGGGTGAGACGTTCTTGGGCATAGTGATGAATGGCGGCGCTCAGGCCGTATTCATCCAGCAGGCGGGGACGCAAGTCCAAGATGATGCGGCGGATGTCGTCGAGTACCTTGCCGGTACGCTCTTTGATGTGTTGTAGCTGTTGGCGGGTATCAGGGTCGGTGGTGGTACGGGCGATGGTTTCCGCCATAATGATCAGGTGCACCAGGGTTTGGCTGGTCTCGTCGTGGAGTTCGCGGCCGATACGACGTCGCTCCTCTTCCTGGGCGGATATTAGCTTGTGCAGTAGCCGGTCACGTTGTTGGCATAGTTCCCGTAATGCCTGGGTGCGGGCTTGAATTTCTTGCTCCAGGTGTTCGTTCCACGCTCGCTGGACCCGTAGCAGTTCTTGCAAACGCCGCCGCATGGTGTCCAGGGCAGTGGCCAGTACCTGCACCTCGATAGCCCCTTCTTCGCGAATGGGAAGGTCCAGCTGTCCGGTGCTCATGCGTTCGGCAGCGCGTGTTAGCCGTTCCATGGGCCGGAAGATCCGGTGCACCAGAAAATGGACCAGCCCAAAGGTCACGGTGATGAGGAGTAACGCCATGACAAGGAGAAGGACGTTCGTGTGCCGGATAATGAGGTTAGTGGTGGTTTTCGGTTGCAGGAGGGCTACCACCATGCCGGGAGCCAGCTCAGGGTCAAGAGGCTCGGCGAGCACCCGGTAGGGCACTCCGTTCACCTGAATGTCGAACCGCGCGGGCACCGCACGGTTGTGCAGGCGCTCCAGGAGTTGAGGGGCACCACAACATTCGGGCAAAGGGGTGCCGAACGAGGTGACGGTGTGCCGCCCGTCGGAAAGAACGATCTCCGGTCCGATGTTCTCCTGCAGGGACTGGAGATAAGCATTGTCCACTGGACGGGCGAACACAAGAATAATTTGAACTTGGCCGTTGACATCGGTATACGGAGTGAGGTTAAGCCACCACAGCGTGTTATCCACCACGCTGAGCTGATTGACGGGGATACCTTCGCGTGCCCGGACAAAGAGGGGATGCTCTTGAATGGCTTGTACCGGCGGCAACGTGAGGCCCACCCGTAGTAACATCCTCCCATCGGAGGCAAGAATGTAACTGCCCCCCATTTGGTGGCTTTCCTCAATCGCCTCCAACACAGTCGTGAGGGAAGTGAGCTGTTCGGCGTCGAGCGCGGTAACACGCGCCAAGGAGAGAACCGTCTTGCCCTCCGCGCTGAAGTAATATCCCTCCTGTTGGAGGATGGCCCGAACGGTTTTCAGGTGATGGGTGAGATCGCTGTCCAGGGCTGTCTGGACGGAGTGGACGATCACCCGGTTGGTGAAGAATAGCAGTCCGCCGATGAGGAGAAGGGCCAGAATGTCAAGAACGATAAGCAGCTGGGTGGCGGTGCCAAGGCGTTGCCAGTTGTCACGTCCCCGCGCCCAGAGGCGCTGCCAACGTGCGCGCATGGTGGCCGTTCATTCCTCTCCGCATGCCCCCGCCACGCCGCGCCCTGTGACACATCTCGGTGAGGCCGCGCACTCCTTTCCCATTGAAACCTATGGGCCGATCGCGCGCCATGATCTCGCTCATGCTTTTTCCTCACGTCGGGCAAATCCGGGATCTGTGCTCGTTTGCACAAATACGGTGAGGAGAACAAGGAGAGTAAGGTCATTACCTTATTTACTTGGTGCTCGTGCGATGTCATACTACCTGTAGAGGTGGGAGTTGCATGGGGTTTGAGGCCCAGGGTGGGTCATTGTGTGGGTTCGGGGATGGGCGCAACACGCATTTTAGTGGTCAGTTCCTTTGTGTTACTGCGTGAGGGGGTCTGTGCTCTGTTGCGCCGGCAGGCGCATTGGCAGGTTAGCAGCGAGGATTGGGATATGGAGCGGGTTCAACGTGTGATGGTCGAGTGGCAACCGGACGTGGTCATTTTGGACGTGGTACGAGTGGACGATCAAGCAGCCCGGTTGGTTAGGGCGATCCGGTCGACGGCGCAAGGGGCCGGCATTGTTGTGTTGAGCCGGGAGGTGGGGGGTGAAGGGTTTTTCCAACTGGTGCGGGCAGGAGCGTGTGGGTGGCTGGATACCTGTTCGGGGGGGAGTGATCTGGTGGCTGCTGTTCGGGCTGCGGCCAGTGGAAATGCCTATCTGTGTCCCGGGGCGGCGTGTGCCTTGTTGCGAGCCTATCGGCGGCAACACACAGATGTGAGAAGGAGTCAGCCCTAATGTTCCTGCATTCGTTCCACGTATCGCCAAAAACCGTGGACCGTTTGATTTGGGTCCTGGCGGGTCTGGTCCTGGTGGGCCTGATCAGCTTTGGTGCCTATTACTACCGAGACCGGTACTACAGGCGGGGTCCCTCTCTGGTGGACGTGGAGACCGCCCACTTGGAGGCGTTGATCCGTCAAAACCCAGCTGACGCCCTGTTGCGGGTGGAAGTGGCCAAGCGTTATCTGGCTCGCGATATGTTGGATGCAGCCATTCAACAGGCCAATGAAGCGTTGAAGATTAACCCGTCGATGGAGGAAGCGTACCTGGTGCTGGGGGACGCTTATCGGCTGCAGGGTGACCTTGATGCTGCGTTGGCGCAATACCAGAAGGTAGTGACGTTAAACGAGGACAACGAGTTCGCAGCCATTAACCCAAATCTGGAAACGGCTTACTACGAGATCGGCGAAATTCATCTCGGGCGCGGAGAGCTGGAACAGGCACGGGACGCCTTTCTGGCCGCGTTGAAGATCGAGCGGACCGACGCGGATGCTCTTCTGGGATTGGGCATCACCTATCAGCGGTTGGGTGAACATGAGAAGGCCCTGGACACCTTTCATCGGGCCGTACGCCTTGTACCCAAGTTTCCGGAAGTGTACGAGGCCATGCGGGCCAGTTATGAGGCATTACAGGAGCCTGCAGGCGTGCGTTATACAGAGGGCATGTTGTACTACGCTCAGGGGATGCCCGAAAAGGCTTTGCCTGTATTGGAGGAGGGGATTCGAATGAACCCTGATTTCATCGAGCTCTATTTCGGGCTAGGACTCGTTCACGAAGCGTTGGGCAACACCGAAGCTGCTATCGAGGCTTTAAACCGATACCTTGAGGTACACCCCGATGACGTGGCCGCCCAGTTTGCCATTCATCGGTTAACCGGTGTACCTCCCACGGCAACCGTGCCAGGGCAGCGAGGTGCCAAATGAGCGACAAGGTGAAGGGACCGGAACGCTCGGCCATTTCCAATACAAGGCAACGGAAGTGGGCGCGGCGACGGCTTATAGCTCTGGGAGCATTGTTTCTGCTGTTGGTTTTGGTCGCCGGCTTGTGGGCGTATTATCTGCGCACCCGTAAACCGTTGTCTGCCGCGTTGCCGCCCGCGCCCGCGGTGGCCCAGGCGTTCAAGCCCCATTACCTCTTTTCCATTTACGGGGTTGATCGCCCCCTGGGCATTGCTCTCAGCCCCGACGGCCGGTACATCTACGTCACCGAAAGCGCCGGTGAACGGTTAATTAAAGTCTTTGACCGGGAGGGGCAGTTTATCCGTTCATTCGCAGTGCCTGATACCCGTCCGGCCGAGCGGGCACCTGTGTACGTCGCTGTTGATTCATATGGCCGAGTGTATGTAACGGACCGACGACGTTTTGCGCTTTACGTCTTTGACGCCGATGGCAACCTGTTGCGGGTCTTCTCTCCCCCTCAGGGTGAGGAGTTCTGGACGCCGCTGGGGGTGAACGTGGTCAACGATGAAATTCTGGTCACCGAAGTCACCCGAGAACAGCATCGGGTTATGGTTTTCGACTTGGAGGGCCGACTGAAGACGGTCTTTGGCCGGGAGGGGCGCGAGAATGGCGAGTTCTGGTTTCCTAATGCGGTAGTGCGGGATGAGGAGGGCAACTTTTACGTCAGTGACGGTAATAATGGCCGCTTACAGGTCCTGGACCCGGAGGGGAATTTCCTGTACGCGTTACGTGGGCTGAACCTACCGCGAGGGTTGGCCATTGATACCGAGAAGCGCCTTTTCCTCGTCGACGCGGTAGCTCACCAGGTACGCGTTTTCAGTCTGGCTTCCCAGCCTATCGTTGCTCTCTATGAGTTCGGTGACATCGGAATGGGGGATGGGGAGTTTCGTTACCCCAACGATATTGCGGTGGACTTGACCGGTCGACTCTACATCACGGACCGGGAGAACAATCGCATACAGGTGTGGTCGTATTAGGGGTTCTGGAAAGGGGGTGAGAGCAGAAGCGTCAGGTGAGAGCCGTGTGTGGATGAGTGTTTTCCGGTGCACGGTTGGGTGAAGGGTGTACTCCCATAACAGTGGGTGGCACCAAAATGGTGAAGGAGGTGGCTTATATGCGCAAGTGGTTCGTGCTCTCCACGCTGGTTGTTGGGTTGCTCCTGGTCTTTGCCAGCGTTGCGCTGGCGGATAATGGGCCGCACCAGGGCGACTTCAACAAGACGACAGATGCCTGTGCCGGCTGTCACCGGGCCCACCGCGGTCAGGCGCCCAAGCTCTTGAAGGAAACGTCTCAGACAGCTCTGTGCTTCTCTTGTCACGGCGCTGCTGGGACAGGCGCGGATACCAACGTGGAAGATGGTGTCTACCTGAACCGCGCATCCGGTGGGCAGTATGGGAGTGTGGGCGCAGGCCTACGGGGTGGCGGCTTTGTAAATGCCATCATGGATCCCGACATGGATGGGACCATCGCATCGGCTCCTGTAACATCCAAACATGACGTGGACGCCACCGGGACGATGTGGGGTAATGGTGGCGTTAGCGGCACGGCCAACCCCGGCAAGGCCAACGTCAACCTGCGGTGTGGTTCCTGCCATAACCCGCACGGGACATCGGGGCCGGAGGACGCGTACCGTATTCTCCGTCCTAAGCCGCTGGACTCCGGTGCGGCTACTGACGTGTTGGTGCCGGATGAGCCCACTAAGGATTACACCGTGTCGTATCAGGCCAACGGCTACCGGTATGTGGATTATGTCACCGAAGTGATCAGCCAGTGGTGTGCCCAGTGCCACACCCGTTACCTCGCTGCGGATGAAAATGACTCGGGGGACGCGATTTTCAAGTACCGACACGTGACGGCGGACAATGACCGGAAGTGCCTTGCTTGTCACGTCGCCCATGGCACCTCCGCGGTCATGACCGGCACCTATTCGGGCAGCGTCGAGTGGCCGGACGGCGCGGCCGGTGGAGGCACCAACGACAGCCGGTTGTTGCACGTCAACAACCGCGGTACCTGCGTCCAGTGCCATCCGTCGCCATAATCCTCGAAATATGGCCCTGGACGCACAGGACAGCGGGGCGGGGAGGAAAGGCCCCGCCCCCTGTCCTGTATGAGGAGCGGTATCCATGTTAGGAGAAGCGCTATGCGTCGGTGGGCGTGCTCTTTACTAGTAGGCCTCCTGGCTATGCTGGTTCTCCCACGGCCTGGATGGGCAGATAACGGTCCCCATGAAGGCACGTTTACCAAAACCACCGACGCGTGCGCTCAGTGTCATCGTGCACATCGGGGCCAGGGCCCCGGCCTGCTGGCAGGCGATCTCGTCACCACTCAACAGGCCCGCGTGCTGATCGATACCTCCCAGATAAACTTGTGCTTCTCCTGCCACGGGAGTGCCGCGACCGGCGCGGACACGAACGTGGAGGATGGTATCTACATGAACCGCGCGTCCGGTGGCCAATTTGGTGTCCCGGGCGCTGGCTTGCGAGGGGGAGGATTTGTCAACGCCTTGATGGATCCTGACTTTACCGGTACGCCCACTGCCGCACCGGTGACCTCTAAGCACGATGTGGGTGTGCCCGGTATGATTGTCTGGGGACTGGGCAGTTCCGGTGTGGGTCACGTTACTTCCTCTCAGCGTGCTACTTTGCAGTGCAGTTCCTGCCACAACCCCCACGGATTTGCCAACGCAGACCGCTACCGCATCCTGCGCGATGACCTGCCCTGTGCGGGATGTCATGACATCCAACAGCAAAAGGGACGGTTGAGCCAAGCCAGCATGCCCACGGACGCCACTCACCAACTGGCCGCCCGCCTTAATACAGCGATTCCAGACGAAAGGCCGCCCTATTACACCATCCGGTACACACCCGACGGGTATCGCGATGTGTCCTACCTGGACGAACGCATCAGCGAATGGTGTGCCGGCTGTCATACCCGGTATCTGGCCACCGGCACGGATCCTTCAGGTGATGCCGTGTTCGCGTACCGCCACCGCACAACAGCTCAGGAGTTGACCTGCCTCGTCTGCCATGTGGCTCATGGTACTACTGCGACTATGGGGCGATTCTCCGGGGATGTTGAGTGGCCCGACGGCACGCCAGGGGGTGGGACGACGGATAGCCGGTTGTTGCACGTGAGCAATCGAGGGGTGTGCTATCCGTGCCATCCTGCGCCCTAGACATGTAGGAGTAAACGGCTATGAAGTTTCGACTGCGAGGAGGGAAAGCACCGACCATAATCATCACATCAGATGGTGCCTCCACTCCTACCCCGCTGTCGGATAAATTGATGAACCACCGCCTCGTCCTCTGGCTTCTCTGGGCCCTTCAGCATCCCGGTCAATTTCTCTTCTTCGCTTCTGTTAGCCTGGTTTTCGTCACCATTGTCGGGCTAACGGCCCTGTATGCCGGTTACGAGTACGTGGAAAGCCCTGAGTTTTGTGGAAGTGTCTGTCATCCCATGGAACCCCAGTACCTCCGATATGAGCGATCTCTCCACGCCGAAGTGCGTTGTGTGGATTGCCACGTGGGTGCCGGGCTTACGTACTTCGTTAAATCGAAACTAGAAGGCATACGCCAAGTTTATGCAGTGGTGACCGAGTCTTATCACCGCCCCATTGTACCCTCTCGCGACGACATGCGACCGGCCCGGGAGACGTGTGAGGAGTGTCACCGGCCCACGACCTTTAAGGACAACGTGATCAAGAACATCGTACACTACGATAACGACGAAAACAATACCCGCATCCAGAGCACCTTCATCCTTAAACTCGGGGGCTATGAAGAGATCAGCGGTGTGAGTCAGGGCATTCACTGGCACATCACCAACCCCGTGTACTACATTGCCAGCGACGAGCGACAGCAAGTGATTCTGTGGGTAGGTGTGCAGCAGGAAGATGGCACCCTAAAGGAATTTTTCCTGCGCGACCTGGTGTTGATGGCCCAGACTTCCTTCGTAGAGCGCGCGTGGGCGGAAGGACGGGTACGCAAGATGGATTGCTTGGACTGCCATAACCGGACAGCACATTACATACCCCCACCGGAAGAGGCGGTAGACCGTTCCCTGAATGTCGGGCGGCTTCCGCTAGATTTGCCGTACATTCGTGCCCAGGCCGTGAGTGTGCTGAAGCCCCTGTATCCCTCGCGCGAGGCAGCTTATAAGGCCATTGAGGCGTTGCGGGACTTCTACCGTACCCGGTATCCCACGGTATACCGCACGCGTCGGGAGGAGATCGAGCAGGCTATTATGGAGATCAAACGCATATACGATGAGACCAATTTTCCCGAATATCGCTTGAATTGGCGCACGCACCCGAATAACGAGCGGCATTCTCCCTTTCCGGGATGTTTTCGGTGCCATGATGACAAGCATGTCCGGGTCGACGCGGCCGGTAAGGAGGTGGAAACGATCAGTGCCAAATGCAACTTGTGTCATACCGTGCCCATCGTCTCCCGGGGGGATGAGCAGGTGGTGGAAGCTCCCGTCATTACCGGTCCTATCCCTGAGTCGCACTCCGATTTCCGTTGGACGGTGGAACACCGCAGCATAACCAAGGCCGAAGAACAGGAGTGTTATCAGTGCCACGGTCAAGCCTTCTGTAACAATGGCATATGTCATAATCTCTCCCATCCCCCGGACATGTTGTACACACACGCGGAAGAATATCGCCGTCAGGGGGACCAAGTATGTTATATCTGCCACCAGAACGTGCTCTGCAGTCGGTGTCATGTAGGAGATATTGTGAAAAATCCATGAAAGGTATTTGTCACGCCTGGCGGGAACGGGCTGATCCATGGAACGTCAACCGACCTCAAACTCGATGGTGCGCGTCCTTGTTGGCGCGTTGGCAGGTTTACTCGCGTTAATGCCGCTGCTTCCTCTGCCTTCTGCTGGCGGGGGACATCCTGCATGGCCTAAGGGGTTTCTTCGTCCTCTCTCTTCCGGCAATTGTGTCGTCGTGGGAGTGTGCTTGTCCGAAAAGGTGCACTTTCAATTCTCTCCTGTAAAGTTGACCGATGATGATGACCCTCCGACGTCGACGCCCACACCTACGCCCACGACGACGCCCACACCTACGGCGCTCCTATCGCCTACTGCGACGGCTTCTCTGACGCCCACGGCGGGGCCTTCGCCCACGGCGACACCGACAGTCTCGCCCACCCCGACGCCCTCGCCTACATCGACGGCTACGCCCACATGGACGCCCACTCCAACGCCATCGTCCACCCCTACGGTTACGCCTACACCCACGGCGACGCCGACGGCTTCGCCTACCCCGACGCCGACTTACACTTCCACGTGGACGCCCACGCCGACGGCCACACCAACACCCACGCCTACGGCGACACCGACGGCCTCTCCCATGTTGACGTCTACGCCGACGGCCACGCCCGCGCCATCCCCCACGCCCACACCGACACCTACACCCACAC
>WFWT01000054.1 GCA_015490995.1 Anaerolineae bacterium
CACCTACGCCCACACCCCCACCCACCCCAACACCCCTGCCCCCGCGACAGGATTTCACGGACATCATGACATCGCCGGACTACGGCATTCAAGCCTTTCTCTGGTGGCGACCTGAAATCGCCGACCGGGATCTAGACCTCATTCGCCAGGCGGGATTTCGGTGGGTCAAGCAGACCTTTGCTTGGGAGGACATTGAGGGGGCGGGAAAGGAACACTTCAACTGGACCCAGGCCGATAGAGTGGTGGAACAGGTGAACGCAAAGGGGTTGAAACTTCTGGCCCGAGTGAGCACCGATCCTCAAGGTGGTGTGAAGTGGGCGGGCCCACCACCTCAGAACATCCCACACTTTGCGGACTTTCTGTACGCGCTGGCCTCTCGCTATCGGGGTCGCATCCACGCGTACCAGATATGGAACGAGCCCAACCTGGCCCGCGAGTGGGGGGGCAAACGCCCCAATCCGGTTGAGTACGTCGCCATGCTCCGGGCCGCGTACCAGGCCATCAAGGCCGCCGATCCCAACGCGATTGTTATCAGTGCGGGAATGGCTCCCACAGGCACGGACAACGAACAAGCCATGCCGGATGACCGCTTCTATCGGGAAATGTACCGGGCCATGGGCGGCAACAGCGATGGGTACTTTGACATGCTGGGCGTCCACGGCGCGGGCTACGCCGCTCCTCCAGAAGTAAGCCCGGACGAGGCAGCTGCCAACAAAGCCCGATACGGGGGCGAACGCTTCTTCACCTTCCGACGCGTCGAGGATATCCGCCGCATCATGGTCGAATTTGGAGATGAAGACAAACGCATGGCCATCCTCGAATTCGGCTGGACACGCGACGCACGCCCAGACTCCCCTTACTACTGGCACGGAGCGGGGGCAGGCATCGACGACACCCGTCAAGGATGCTACATCGTGCGCGCGTTTGAATGGGCCAAACAAAACTGGCAACCCTGGATCGGCGTCATGACGCTCATCTACATGCCCAAACTGGAATGGACCCCTGACGATGAACAATGGTGGTGGTCTATTATGGACCCCAGCCCTCTGGGCGAGTTGCGCCTGCGTGCCCCTTACGTCATGGTTAAAAACTACCTCACCCAGGGCATCATCGAGGACAAGTGTCGGCAGCAGTGAAGTGTTCGTACTTTGCTGCCCGGTGACGTCGACCAGGGCCTCCGGGACATAGTGCTCTCGGAGGCCCTGGCGCGTCCTGGTTACAACCGTCGCTATCCTTGCCCCTTTATTTCCGAGACACCTTGTCCCATCGGTACAATAAAAAACCGGCACGATAGTATGTCACCAAGCACACGGCTACAACCTGATGAACAGGTGATGTACACGGAGCCGGCTTTCATAGTGAGGATGTCCTCACCCACCACCGCTACGCGGGGATGTCCGACCATACACTAAGGGCTCTGAAATGTCTGGCACAGGAGGGTACCCATATGACGGGAACACACAACCCCTTTGGCGCACGCGTGACGTTCGACACAGGCAGTGGAACCGCCACAATGTACCGGATCCTGGCCCTGGAGGAACAGGGCATCGCTCAGGTCTCCCAGCTGCCGTACTCGATCAAAGTGTTGCTGGAGAACTTGTTACGCCACGTGGATGGGCGGGTCGTCACCGAGGAGGACGTGATCACCCTGGCCCGCTGGGAACCCCGGGCCGATCAGCGACAGGAGATCCCCTTCCTCCCTGCACGGGTTGTCTTGCAGGACTTTACAGGTGTTCCCGCGGTAGTAGACCTGGCCGCCATGCGCGATGCAATGAAGCGCCTTGGCGGGGACCCCAGCCGCATCAACCCTGTGGTGCCCGCCGACCTGGTCATCGACCACTCGGTCCAAGTAGATTACTTCGGCGCGGCATACGCGCTGTTCTACAACGCGGAAAAGGAGTTCGAGCGCAACCGAGAACGCTACACGCTTCTTCGCTGGGCCCAGAAAGCCTTCCGTAACTTCCGGGTAGTACCGCCAGATACAGGGATCATTCACCAAGTAAACCTGGAATATCTGGCCACTGTAGTCCGCCTGGAAACGCGGGGGGACGAGCGTATCGCCTTCCCCGATACGCTCGTAGGTACCGATTCTCACACCACCATGATCAACGGCCTGGGTGTACTGGGTTGGGGGGTCGGCGGCATTGAAGCGGAAGCCAACATGCTCGGACAGCCCCTGTACATGCTGGTCCCGGACGTCATCGGGTTTAAGTTGACCGGTGAACTGCCTGAAGGCGCCACGGCCACAGACCTGGTGCTCACCATTACCCAGATCCTCCGGCAGAAGGGCGTGGTGGGCAAGTTTGTGGAATTCTTCGGCCCCGGAGTCAGCCGGTTAAGCCTACCGGACCGGGCAACCATCGCCAACATGGCTCCGGAATACGGGGCCACGGTGGGCTTCTTCCCGGTGGACATGGAAACCCTGCGCTACCTTATCGGGACCGGCCGCAGTGAAGAGCTCGTTGAACTGGTCCACCGCTACACCCAGGAGCAAGGGCTCTTCCGCACCGATGACACGCCCGATCCGGTGTACACCGACGTGGTCGAACTGGACATGAGCACCGTGGAACCGAGCATCGCCGGCCCCAAACGTCCCCAGGACCGCATCCCCCTCCGGGAGGCCAAACGAGCGTTCCACATCGCGCTCCAAGATGTGTACGGTAAAACACCGCCGTCTGTCCAGGAGACCAATCACGAGCGTTGGGCCGATGAAGGGGGCGCGGTCAACGACGTTCCCGTGAAAGGGACCCACTCCACCGCCACGGGCGCACCGGTCCGGCTGGACGGCGTCGAAGTGACCCTCCAACACGGCGCGGTGGTGATCGCGGCCATTACTTCCTGCACCAACACCTCTAACCCGTCGGTGATGGTGGCAGCCGGCCTGCTGGCCAAAAACGCCGTGGAACGAGGCCTGGACGTCAAGCCGTGGGTGAAAACAAGCATGGCGCCCGGCTCGCGCGTCGTGCCCCGTTATTTAGAGGCCGCCGGGTTACTGCCTTTCCTGGAAGCCCTGCGTTTCCACGTGGTAGGATATGGCTGCACCACCTGCATTGGAAATAGCGGTCCTCTGCCCGAACCTATTGCCAAGGCCATACGCGAACACGACCTCGTGGTAGCCGCGGTGCTTTCCGGCAACCGCAACTTTGAGGGACGTATCAACCCCCTAACCCGCGCCAACTACCTCGCCTCCCCACCCCTGGTCATCGCTTACGCCATCGCAGGGACGGTAGATATCGACTTTTACAACGAGCCGCTAGGCTATGATCCTAACGGTCAACCGGTGTACCTGAAGGACATCTGGCCATCACCAGAGGAAGTACAGCGCACCATTCAACGAGCGTTGCGGCCCGAAATGTTCCGGGAACAGTACAAAGATGTGTTCAAGGGCAACGACCTGTGGAACAGCCTGGAGGTCCCCGAAGGAGACCTGTACACGTGGGATCCTGACTCTACCTACATCCAAGAACCACCCTTCTTCAAGGAGATGTCCCTGGAACCGCCTCCCGTCACGGACATCCGCGGGGCCCGAGTGCTGGTTTTACTGGGCGACACCGTCACCACGGACCACATCTCTCCCGCCGGCGCGATTCCCATCGACAGCCCCGCAGGGCAATACCTTATCGCCCGGGGCGTACACCCCCGGGATTTCAACACCTTTGGCACCCGACGCGGCAACCACGAGGTGATGGTGCGCGGGACCTTCGGCAACATCCGCCTGCGCAACCAGCTGGTTCCGCACAAGGAAGGAGGCTGGACGATTTACTTCCCTACCGGGGAGGTGATGAGCATCTACGAAGCCGCCATGCGCTACAAGGCGGACGGCACTCCTCTCATCGTCATCGCGGGTAAGGAATACGGTACCGGTTCCTCCCGCGATTGGGCTGCCAAAGGAACCATGCTCTTGGGCATTCGCGCTGTGCTGGCCGAGTCCTTCGAGCGTATCCACCGGAGCAACCTGGTCGGCATGGGGGTATTGCCCCTGGAATTCCTGCCGGGCGAGAACAAGGAAAGCCTAGGCTTAACCGGCCACGAAGTGTACGATATTGAGGGGTTAAGCGGTGAACTCCAGCCCCAACAGCTGGTCACCGTGCGTGTCCGGGATGACCAAGGGAAGGAGCGGACCTTCCGGGCCCGTGTGCGCCTCGACACGCCCATCGAAGTGGAGTACTATCGCCACGGAGGCATTCTGCCATACGTCCTACGACAAATGCTGAAGTGAGCGGCAGCCTAGAGGGTTATCCCCATGCCCAACAGACCCACCCGGGGGCCCCGTTCCGCCGGGGAAGGGGCCCTGTGCCTGCGGGTGTTAAGGGTACAGCCCTGCAGGCCAAACGTGAAAGCCATATCCTGGGATGTTTCCACGTTTCCCACTCCGGGGAAGTGAGGCGGAGGTGATGGCAACGTCCGGAGAGAGACCTGCCAAAGCCGCAGAATTCACCCTGCCGGACCGGTATCACTCGGATCGCCGAGGGCCGGTCCGGTGGGTGATATCGCACACTCGTCGATACTGGTATCTGTTCATCCTCATGGTTATCGGCGCCATAGGGAACGCGGCCCTTGCGGCTGCGGTCCCCATTCTGGTGGGACGGGCGTTCAACGCGATAACCGCCACCCCGCCTCAGATAAAGGCCTTGCTGCCTATCGCGGTGCTAATCGTCGTCTCTCAGCTCGTACGCAGCGGCCTGCAACTGGCCCGCAACTTCAGCGCTGAACTGTTGGCCCAACGTCTGGAGCGGGACATTCGTGATGAGGTGTACATCGCCCTGCTGGGCAAGAGCATGACATTTCATAACCTGCACCCGGTAGGGGAGATCATGGCGCGGGCCACCAACGACGTGCGAGAGGTCAACCTGATGTTCAGCCCCGGCATTAACTTAATCATCGGGTCCGCGATGTTTCTGGTGGTCCCCCTTTTCGTGGCCCCGCGCTATCATCCGGCTCTGTTAATAACCCCGGTGGCGTTTATTGTGGCCTACTTTCTGGCTTTGTGGCGCTACCTGCAGGAACTACACCCTATTGCCACCCAGGTCCGGGAACGATTCGGGGAACTGAACGTGCTCCTTTCGGAAGTGTTGGACGGTATTGAGATCGTGAAAGGGGCTGCTCGGGAAACGGCAGAGGTGCACCGCTTTCGGGAAAAGGCCCGTCGTTTTCGGGAGGCGTTTGTACGGCAGGGGGACGTGGAAGCCCGCTTTGTGCCTCTACTGCTCATGGGTATCGCCGTAGCAGCGGGATTCCTTCACGCGCTGTACCTGTATCAACGCGGCCTTTTGAACATCGGCCAGGTCATTGCTTACGTGGGGTTACTGCAACTGTTCGGTTTTCCCACCTTCGTCTCCCTCTTTGCCTACGCGCGCGTGGCCTCAGGTCTGGCTGCGGCTCACCGCATTCTGAACCTGATAAACAAACGCACCGAACTGGACCAGAACGTGCACGGCTACGCGGCGTCTATGCGGGGTGCGGTGGAATTCCGCAACGTGTCCTTCGCGTACGAGCCCGGGAAACCGGTGCTGCAAAACATCTCTTTCCGCGTGGAACCGGGCATGCGGGTGGCCATTGTAGGCCAGACGGGTGCGGGCAAAACCACCCTGGTAAAGCTCATCAACCGCACCTTTGATGTCACCGAAGGCCAAGTCCTCATCGACGGGGTTGACGTGCGAGAGTGGAACCTGGAAGCCCTGCGCCGTCAGATCTCCTTCATTGAACAGGACATCTTCCTTTTCTCCCGCACCATCCGGGAAAACATCGCTTTTGGGAAGCCCGAAGCTACCATGGAGGAGATCATAGCAGCGGCCAAGGCGGCTCAAGCCCATGACTTCATCATGCAGTTTAAGGACGGCTACGACACCGTCATCGGTGAACGGGGCGTCACCCTTTCCGGAGGACAACGGCAACGGCTGGCGCTGGCCCGCGCGTTCCTGACCGAGCCGGCCATCCTTATTCTGGACGATTCCACCAGCGCCATTGACAGCGCCACGGAGGACAAAATCCAGCGGGCCATCTTTGCCGCGTCCAAGGGGCGCACCACGTTCATTATTACCCACCGGCTATCTCAAATACGCTGGGCAGACCTCATCATCGTGTTGCGCAAAGGACGCATTGCAGCCATCGGTACTCACGAAGAACTCCTGCAGGTTTCTGAAGCGTATCGCCGGATCTTTAGCCGGGCCGACGCGCTCACACCGGCCGGCTGCGCCAACAACTGAACATCCAACAGCACCGAGGAGGTGAGCCTTCTTTGCCCGGTTAGGTGTTGAGGAATACGACCGCCAATACAGCGACCGCGAGCTCATCGCGGGAATGGCGCGCTACTTTAAACCACAATTAAGACGTCTGGTGGCCACAGTTCTTTTCCTACTTATCATCTCCGGGTCCAGTGCTGCCCTGCCGCTTCTCCTCGCCTACGGCGTCGACTTAATCCAGGGGCAGCCATCGCCGGTGGTGATGATGGGGTTGGCAGGAGCCCTCTTCGCCAGCGGCGTGATCACCTGGTTGGCCAATTGGGCTCGCCGCCGCCTGACCGCCCGCGCGGTGGGCGATGTGGTGATGACCTTGCGCACGGACGCGTTCCAGGCAGCCGTACACCACGACCTCTCATTTTACGACAAGTACGCATCCGGGCGCGTTGCCTCCCGCATCGCCTCAGACACCCAGGACTTCGGAGACGTCATCGTTCTGCTGACCGACGTGTCGGCCCAACTCCTGCAGGCGCTCATCTTGGCCATAGCCCTCATTCGCCTGGAGTGGCGCTTGTTCCTTATCCTTGCCCTGTTCTTGCCCCTTTTGTTCCTGGCGGCAAGCAGCATGCGCGGTTGGGCCCGGCGGGTGACCCTCTCGGGCATGCAAGCGTTGGCCAACGTGAACGCGGCCATTAAGGAGACCATCAGCGGCATCGCCATCGCCAAAAACTTCCGCCAGGAAGAGAGCATCTACCGCGACTTCCACGCGGCGAACTGGCAATCTTACCACGTCAACGTGCGTCGCGGCTTCGTCCTCTCCCTTGTGTTTCCCACCCTCAACGGGTTGGGCGGGATCGCCACCGCGGTGTTGGTCTATGTGGGCGGCCTCACGGTGGAACAAGGCCTGGTGACTGCGGGCACGTGGTACCTCTTTCTGGAAAGCCTCAACCGCTTCTGGTTCCCGGTGTTGAACCTCTCCGCCTTTGCCGCCCAAGTGCAGGCCGGGCTGGCTGCAGCGGAGCGGGTGTTCGCCCTCATCGAGGCACGGCCCGCCGTGGTCCAAATCGCCCATCACCCCGTTCCCCCGCTGCGAGGGGATATCCGCATGGAACGGGTGTGGTTCCGCTACTCGGAAAAGGAACAGGTCCTGACGGACTTTTCCCTCCACATCCAACCGGGCGA
This sequence comes from Anaerolineae bacterium, assembly GCA_015490995.1. Lineage (GTDB taxonomy): Bacteria > Chloroflexota > Anaerolineae > JAADDB01 > JAADDB01 > S141-23. Next base: position 7,362 of record WFWT01000054.1, read on the forward strand.
GACCGTGGCCCTGGTCGGACACACCGGCGCGGGCAAGACAACCATCGCCCGCCTGATCGCCCGTTTTTACGAGTTTCAGAAAGGACGCATCCTCATCGACGGCCGCGACATCCGAACCCTGGACCTGCAATCATATCGTCGTCAACTGGGGATCGTTTCCCAGATGCCCTTCCTCTTCTCGGGCACGGTGCTGGACAATATCCGTTACGCCCGTCCTGACGTCACCGAGGAAGAGGTCTTGCGCTTGGCCCACCGCATTGGGGACGGCGAATGGCTGGAAACCTTTCCCCATGGCCTCCATACCGACGTGGGCGAACGGGGTAACCGTCTATCCATGGGGCAACGCCAGCTGGTAGCCCTTCTCCGGGTACTCGTACAGCAACCGGCCATCTTTATCCTGGACGAGGCGACGGCCAGCATCGACCCCTTCACGGAATGGCAAATTCAACAGGCTCTCAACCTGATCATGAGCGAGACCACCAGCATCATCATCGCCCACCGGCTTTCCACCGTCCAAGCCGCGGACCGCATCATTGTGCTGGAACGGGGACGGATCATTGAAGAAGGCACTCACGACGAGTTGTTACAAAAGGGGGGATATTACGCCCGCCTGTACACCATCTACTTCCGGCATCAAAGCCTGGAGTACGTCGAGGCCGCACGCACCCTGGCAGAATAGCCATCGGCTCGCGTCCGCCTTGTGCTCCCAACCAGGGCAGCCCCCCTACCCTCACCCCCTGCCGGACCCATCCCAAACGTCGGACAGAACCGCGGAGCCGAGCGCGGACGCCGCCCCCAACAGGATCATGCTCATGCCTGTGGTGAGAGTGCCGCGGGCAGGCGCACGTAAAAGGTTGCACCCTGCCCTTCCCCTCCGCTCTCCGCCCAGATTTCACCTCCGTGCTTCCTGACAATCTCCGCGCACAGCGCCAGGCCGATACCCATCCCCTCATAACGCCGCCGCAACCCCCGGCTGACCTGGTAGAACCGTTCAAAAATCCTTTCCAACTGCTCCGAGGGAATACCAATCCCTTCGTCGGCAACCGCAACCACGACATATTTATCCTCACCCCAGGCCTGCAGACGAACCGTGCCTCCTGCCGGACTGAACTTGATCGCATTGTGCACCAAGTTATCCATCATTTCAGAAAGAAGGCGTCGGTCTCCCCAGATTGGAGGGGTGCCGGAAGCTACCTCGTACGTTATGTGAATACGGGCCTCCTGGGCCTGCGGATACCAGTTCAGGGTAACTTCCCGCAACCATCCCTCCACCGGGATCGCTTCTCGCAGCACATCTATGTCCGGCAACTGTTGCATTAGGAGAAGACGGTCGATCATGAATTGTTGCCGCTCTGCATTGCGGAGCATGACCTCAATGGCTTCCTGCTGTTCAGACGTCAAGGGACCCAGGCCGCCCTCGGCCATGAGCTCCAGATAGCCCCGGATCAGGGTAAGCGGAGTGCGAAGCTCGTGAGAGACGTTTTGGATCATCTCGTCCTTGGCCGCCAGGGCCTCCTGTAAGTCCTGGATGAGCAACAGACGTTCCACCACTTCGCCTACCTCATCACCCACCGCGGTTAACAGGGCGATCTCCTCCTCACTCCAGCTGTGGGTGTGAGGGTGCGCCACTGTCAGATGGCCGACGGGCCGATTTTGCACTTTGATGGGGACGCTCAACGTGGCGCGCACGTTCAGATCGAGGATGGTTTGCCTGAACGCGCTCAGCTCGGTGGGGGGGCTCAGCCAGTCCTCGATAACGTACACCGGTTGCAGGGGGATGCCCATCTGTTCCGCCCGGTTGAGCATGTCCACTACTGTCGCGGTCTGGACCGAGGGAAGGCCACGCACCACCGGCTGCACGGGCTGAGGAATGCGGTCCGCCAACAGCCACGCACCCCCCATGGGCGCGTCCAGCGCTTTCATGACCAGGTCCACCGTGGTGTCCAGCAGTTCTTGGAGATCGTGCACCCGGTGTGCTTCGGTGATAATCACGTTCAAGGCTTGCAAGTACCGCGCATGACGCTGAAGCTGTTCCTCAGCCTCCCGTTGCCGGGTGATATCAATATATGTCACAAGGACGGCCGGAGCCCCCCGGTACGAGATGGCCGTCCCATAAGCCTGAGCCCACCGCACCGTACCATCCCCGCGCAGGTAACGAAACGTCCAACGGCGTTGGTGAAACCTCGGCTCGTGGAGCTGGTGCAAGTACTGATGGGCTCTTTCACGGTCATCAGGGTGGATGAACATGTCCAGGAGCTCGGTGACCGATCCCTGTTCCAAGACGGCCGTCGAGACGTTGAGGGCCCGGGCAAAAGCCGGGTTCACGTAGATAACCCGGTCCTGTTGGAGGATGGTCATGCCGATAGGCGTCCGCTCGGCTACCGTACGGTATGCTTCCTCGGCGTACACTTGCTCGGTGATGTCCACCAGTACGGCCAACACGTGTGGCTCGCCCAGGTACTGGACCCGTTGGGCAGTAACCAGCGCATGAACCGTCCTATGAGCCTGGTGTTGCAGTCGTACTTGACCCTGGGTGCTCCCATCCCCCTCTTCGATCAACCAGGCCACCTTCCGCAACGCGTGCTCCCTATCCTGAGGGTGAATGATAACGTGCACCCCTTGCCGCGTGAGGGCCTCACGCTCGTACCCCAGCATCGCGGCCAGGGCAGGGTTCACGTACGCCAATCGCCCCTGGGAATCGATCAGGGTAACCCCCACGATTGACTGTTCCACCAGGGAGTGGAATAACGTTTCGACCTGGGCCAGCGTTGCACCTTGTTCCAGCACCCGGGATGCCAACTGTTCGTACCGCTGCACGTTCTGCACCACCGCGCCCAGGTACGCCGCGGCTGCCTGCATTAGCGCCTGCTCCCGGCGGGACGCGATGCGCCGCCGGCTCACAGCACATACCAAGCCGAGCAAACGGTCCTCCGCAGTTACCTGGATGGCGTACCGACGCTGGGGAGGGACATCCTGCAACGGCAGCCCTAGCTGCTTCAACCAGTGCCAGGGATCTTCCCCGGCCGGTAAAGAGGCCGGCAGTTCCCCGACCGTTCCCCGCACCCCACAGAGGCGGAAGTGGTCTTTATCCTCGGTCAACAAGAACAGCGCCACCCAACGAGGACGAACATGGGCCGCTGTCCAATCCAGGAAAGCCTCTATTTCTCGATCCATATCCAACGTGTTTCCCACGCGAAGGGCCAGGTCGTGAAACGCGTGCACATCACGCGGCATCTGTGCCTTCATGGTGTGTCCGATCCCCCCTTAGATAATCCTTAGGATGAGATTCCCCCATCGGACGTTGCCGGCCGCCTCGCCACCAGAATAGCACCCAAATGCCCCATGGCGAGGGGAATCGTTCAATGGCCACTATGGCCCCCTTTCCTTTGTGTGAAACGTTTAGGTTACGATCCTTATCCCCACCCCTTGCAAACAGGCAGGAGGAAACGACCGGCCCGTTGATGGGGAGGGGACAAGGGCCCTTCCGTATTTCCCGATGAGTCCGTCACAGGCCACGCACTTCCGAGCGCTCTCACCGGTTATTCACCCTATCTGACAACGCAGCAGTATGTTCACCCCTCACAAAAACGTATCCGTGCTACCCTCTCGCATCAGTTGACCCGTCTGTCTTTTCCCACCCCCTGCCTGAGTTACAGAAGCTCAAAAGCGATCAGGATGTCGGAAGCAATGTGAACGCGCGGACACCCCCGTCATACAGGGCATTGATGGGCGAGGATCAAAGGAAACGCCTATCCCGAGGGGGTAGGAAGGAGAGCCGGATACGAGATTGCGCCGGGGAGCCCTGGTGGACACACAGTGAAAAATGACCGTCCAACAGTGGCGGATGTGTCCTCGGGCCAAACCCAACTGATGACGGTGTCCATTGAAACGGTTGCAGCCGGACAAATGAAGGAAGCGGGCAATATGATATTGGCGCAGGAAAGCCGGGGCCAGGCCCTCGTGGCCGGCAAACCATAAGCCCACGGGCGGGTTCACGGTAATCCCCTCGCTATCGCTAAAACAGGATCGAGGCCCACGGCAACACCAACGCCCCACGTCCCGTTCCGGAGCGTCGGTCGCCTCATCAGCGGGACACAGCACAGCCCGCGCGGAAGGGCCGCGTCCGGCACAAGCACGTGCGCCTTAGCTTCCCGATCGTTGCACACCATGGGACCCCACCATTCCCGGCATCCACAATATGACTTTACCTGTTGGCCCGCTTTCGGCTGAACGGTGAGTCGAGACGCCTCCTGAGGCCAGGGTAGCGTCCCCAGGTCGGGTGTGTCCGTACTACAAGAGGATACCTCTTTCATCCCATTTGGGCAACCCGGTCTTAGGAGGAGGGGAGAATAAAAAAGCCGGCCCCTATGGCTAGGGCCGGCGCGGGTGGAACCATCGCCGTTAGCCTTAGCCTTCTACCACCTTTGCCAGCACGTCGTCCCCGTTCAGGATGAGGTACTCCACCCCGTCGATCTTCACCTCGGTGCCGCTGTACTTGGGGAAGATCACAATATCCCCTTCCTTCAACGAAAGCTCTTCCTTGGCCTCGTCACCAATGGCAATCACCCGGGCTTGTTGCGGCTTTTCCTTGGCCGTCTCCGGCAAGTAGATGCCTCCACGGGTGCGCTCTTCCTGTTCAATTACCTCTACCAGGACCCGATTGCCCAGTGGTTCCAGTTTGGCCATGGCTCTCCCTCCTTACCTCCCTCCTGAGATTAGGTTGCCTGTATACACCAACAAGCCGGTCTGTACAGTGAAGTATAGGGGCGAACAGCCGGAAAGGCAATTGCCACCCAAAGGGTGGCCGACGACCGAACTTACAGTCCCAGCAGTCGATCGATTTTGGCCTTATCAAAGCCGATAACGAATCGATTGCCGATGCGAATCACCGGCACACCGGTCTGGCCCGTCCAGCGCACCAGGTCACGCGCGGCGGCCGGGTCCCGGGCGACATCGATCTCCTTAAACCGAATACCCTTCTCACGAAAATACTGCTTTGCCCGCCGACACCAGGGGCAGGTCGGCGTGGTAAAGATCAACACGCGCGGTTGCTTTTTCTTCTCCGTGGTCATTGCTCTTCCTCGTGCGCTCATCCTTGCAGGATGGGTTCCACTTACATTCGTGCGTGCCCCCTCACGATGTGAGGACACGGCCAAGACGCTTAGATGCCCATCCCGTGAGGAAGGTTACACCGAGCACCCCGACATCCCGAAGTTTAATCTCACGAACAACCCACGAGCCGGTCACATAGGGGGCACAATTTGTAAGGGTACCGGTGTGAAGAGGAGGATAAACAACACCAGCATGGCGGCGGCAAGGGCTTTGTCCTCCCGGGTCGGTTCGGTGATGTCATCCAGGGGCATAACCTGAGCCCGAGCGAAGATCAAGATAATTAAGGCCCAGAGCGCCCACCCCTGCCACAGAAAGGACATCAACAACAGGACAACGATTATCCCGTATGTGAGCCATTGTCCCCCTCGGTGGCCGAGTAACGCGCGCGCCACATGTCCGCCGTCCAGCTGAGCAGCTGGGATCAGGTTTAACGCTGTCACCATAAGCCCTCCCCAGCCGGCCCAAGCCATGGGATGGAGGAACACGTCCTCTCCGTTACTGGGCAACAGGCGACCAAAAGCCAGAAACTTCAACCACAGATAGAGGAGCGAATTGCCTTCCAGGATGTACCCTCCTCGCGGGGGCAAAGGTTCCACAGGGGACAGGAGAAGGCCGATAAAGGTCAAAGGAATGGCGAAGGCCAGACCGGCCAGGGGCCCGGCTGCCGCAATGTGCAACCACTGGCGGCGGTTCTTGGGGGGCGCGACCATGCGGATGACCGCCCCCATGGTGCCAAAGAGAAAAATCGGTGCGGGAATGAAGTAAGGCAGACTGACCGGCGTGTTGTAATAGCGACTAACGATGTAATGGCCCATCTCGTGCGCCGTGAGGATGGCAAGCAATGTCCCCGCAAAGAAGGCCGCATCACTGAGAATGGCCCACCACGTCTGCCCATCAGACTGGATCACGCCAACCCACAAGACGGAAAGCACCGTCGCCGCGAAGAGGGCGAGGGAGAGCGCGACCCGTTGGCGGGCATAGGGAAGGATCCCGCGCGCGAAGACGATAACATGGTCCTCCCCTTCCCGCCGGAAAAGGGGCACATACTGATAAACCTGAGCCCGCCGAAAAACCTCGTCATAAGCCTGCTCTGAATCCGTCACTAAACGACCGTAAAAGCGAACGGTGTTATTCTCACCAGGGCGCACTTCCCGAACCACAAACAGGTCGTCAATCAAACGATGAAGGAGATCAGCATCCGCCATTGTTACGTTGGTCGAGGGTTGAGGGGTGTCCATTGAGCCGTCAGCCTCCTCCGCGATGTTTGGCAGTATCTTACGCCAGACAAACACGTCCGTCAACCTTACCCACCAGGAGGGCAACGCCCCACACCTGGGCCTGGCCATCCACAAAACGTCCAGCCGTGCTCCCGAGAGGAGAACATCCCATCATCCCTGAATTGAACATTGCGCCCTCGAGCACACAAACGGGCCATCGGTGGCCCGGTAATTGTCGGCCACCGATGGCCTTGCCCAGTCCTAAAATACCAGGGGGAGGGTGTCCTCTACCGGGAAGCGTCCCCATTTTAACCCGGTCATCGGCCATCTGACCGGTATGCCATCTCTTTTTGCACCTGTTGCAAGGCGTTCCTCAAGTGGGCAAGCAAATTTCCGCGCACCCCCTGTAATAACGTGTTCACTGCTCCCTGGACCGCGTTCTCCCGGGAACGGCCGTGACCGATGTACATCAGGCCGTCCACGCCCAGGAGGGGAGCTGCGCCGATGCGAGCGTAATCGTTTTCCGCCTGCAGTTGCAGGATGGCCTCCCGCACCTGTAAGGCGCGGTCACCGGCTGCCGCGCTGGCCCGTTCCGCCGCCCGCGCGAATAACACGTCCACCAGGCCTTCTGTAAGCTTCAGCACGATGTTGCCCACAAACCCGCTCTGGACCACTACATCCACTCGGCCGTAGGCCACATCCAGCCCCTCAATACAGCCTACAAAATTCAGGTCACTGCGGGCCAACAGGTCATAAGCATCCTGCACTTCCAAGGGACCTTTGCGCGGTTCGGTGCCCAGGGTCAGCAGCCCCACCCGTGGCCGGTGAATGCCCAACACGTGCTCCGCGTAGACAGCTCCCATGACGGCGAATTGCAGAAGGTGATGAGGCCGTACATCCGCATTCGCGCCGATGTCGATGAGCACCATACGCGGGTGGATGGCCAGGTACGGCACAAGCGCGGCCGGCCGTTCCACGCCGGGAAGCAGGCCGAAAATAAAGCGGGCAGCCGCGAAGGCCGCGCCGGTATGCCCCATGGTCAACACTGCATCGGCCTCGCCGCTAGCCACCAGACGACATGCCACATTGATGGACGCGTCCGTCTTCGTGCGTACCGCCTGCACCGGCCGTTCATCCATGCGCACCCACTGACCGGCATGGTGCAAGTAAACGTTGGGCGGGACCGCCGACGGGAGCAAGGGGGTAACGCGATCCCGAGAGCCCACGAGGATGAAGTACACGTCGGGGTGCTCTCGGGCAGACATCAGCGCGCCGGCCACAATGGCCTCCGGCGCGAAGTCTCCGCCCATAACGTCTATCGCTACCCGGATCATCGTTTACTCCCAATAGGCAGCAACGCCTAGAAGGCCGGGGCCGAAGTGCACGGCCAGTGCTGGACCGAAGTCCACAATCACCACCTCCCCGGTGTAACCGAAGGTTTCTCGCACTTGTTGGGCAAACGCCTGTGCCTGCTCAGGAATGTTGCCGTGCACCACCCCCAACCCTTTCAAGGGCCGACCGCCAACCCGCTCCTGCATCAACTCAATGACCTTATTCAAGGCAGCTTTCTGGGTACGAGCGGTGGCCACGGCTTTGGGCAACCCGTCCTCTATGCTTACCACAGGCTTCATCTTCACCGCGGCCTGGGTGACCCGTTCCGCGCCCACGGTGCGGCCACTGTGGGCCAGGTGCTCTACCTCTGTGACGGTGAAGACCAGCGCGTTGTTGGCTTTGACCCGTTCAATCGCTGCCAGCGCGTCCTCAACGCCTCCTCCCTGGGCCAGTACCTCAGCTGCCTCTACCAGCATCCAGGACATGGGCAAGGAAGTCGTGCCGGAGTCCACCACGTGCACCGTGAGACCGTCGACCATTTCGGCGGCCATTTGGGCTGAGGTACACGTGCCGCTGGCCTTGGCGGTCACGTACACCCCGATAACAGTGTGCGCCCCCGCGGCTCGGGCCTTTTCGTACGCCTGGGCAAAATCCGCGGGGGTGGGCTGAGACGTCTTGGGCATCTCAGGGGCATCGGCCAAGCGGCGGTAAAACTCTGCCGGGGGAAGCTCGACGTAGTCCTTGTAGGACGTTTCCCCAAAGATAACGTACACAGGCACGACATTAATGTTGTACCGCTGAACCCATGCTTGCGGCATGTTGGAGGTGGTGTCGGTCATCAGTTGCACATAAGCCATTGCCCACTTCCTCCTGGTGCGTAATGTTGGGGGATGTACGCGGTCACGTCCGAAGCGAACGGACCCTACCGTAAAACCAAGCTGTGCCGGACGTTCTGCTCACCGGCTCCGACACTTGAATCTGGAATGTCCAATTATACACAACACGTGGAAAGCCCAACAGTTTTCCCATCCCCTTTCACGTTCGGCGGCGCTCCGGTAGCGGGTCGTCACAGGGCAACCCAGGTATTGGCGCAAAGGAGCTCCCTTGCGCTATACTTTATAGCAGCCGTCACAGCGTCGGGCCCCCGTAGCTCAGGAGGACAGAGCAGCGGGTTCCTAACCCGCGTGTCGCAGGTTCGAATCCTGCCGGGGGCGCCATTCTCCCACATTTTGACGGTTTTGCTTTGTCCTCCCAGGCACAACGGGCTTGGGTAAGGGTGAGCATTACGGCCAACGACGTGGTCAACCGACGGGTGAACCGCACCAAAGCCGTCGCCTCAGGCCCGGGAAAGGAGTCCCGGAACGAATTAGGGGATAGGGAACGCTTGAGGATGTAATGTACATCGCGTTCTCGGTGAGAGCAGCCCGGCCCCTGGAGATTTCACCCCCTGCCC
>WFWT01000055.1 GCA_015490995.1 Anaerolineae bacterium
ACCCCCACCTGGACGCCATCCCCTACTTGGACACCATCCCCTACCCCGACGGTAACCCCCACACCGACGGTGACACCCACCCCAACGGCAACGCCCACGCCTACCCCGTTGCCGCCTACGACCACCTACAAGGTGCAGCCGGGTGACACACCGGCCGGGATCGCCCAACGCTTCGGCATCACCCTGCAAGAATTGCTGGCCGCTAACGATATGGGACCCAATGATGTCATCCGTGTCGGTCAAACTTTAACCATCCCCTTACGGCCGGCGACCCCCACGCCGACCCCAACTCCCAGCTGATACAGTTAGCCGACCGGGACCGCGGACCTTGCTTTGGCCACGCGTGAGCCATCCCGGTAACCGCGCGTGTGTCTATCCCCTTAACCCATGCCTCAAGCTGCCAGGAGAAGGAAAGTTGGCGTATAATCGAAAGGAAACGTGGAGTCCTCACCGCAAAGGTTCTAATGCACTTTAACCCCGGTGAGGTGAACAAGTGGGAGTAGAAACGGATGTCGGATAAAAACACGCCCGAAGACCAACTTGTCGATCGCATTTGCCACCTCGTGGCGGAGCAGCGATGGTGGCATGTAGCCCCCCTGCTTTCCGATCCAGACAGCGAGCGGTTGGCTGCTTTTCGACAAGCCTGGGAGCGATTAAGTTCTGAGGAGCGACGGCAATTGGTAAACGCGTTGCTGGAGATGGCGGAGGAGGACCCACTATACGATTTTCGGGCCATCTTTCGCTGGCTGCTGGCGGACGCGCAGCCAGAGGTACGTGCGACGGCCATCCACGGGCTCTGGGAGGACGAATCACCCGCATTAATTCGACCGCTGTTGCACATGCTGCAGCACGATCCGGATGTGAACGTGCGCGAGGCCGCGGCCATAGCCCTGGGACGATATGTCCTGGCAGGGGAATTAGGGGACCTGCCCATGCGAGAGGTCACCCCGGTGGTAGAGGCCTTGCTCCAGGTGGTACAGAATTCGGAAGAGGACATCGATGTTCGGCGGCGGGCTCTGGAATCCATCGCCTTTATTGACGAGCCCCACGTGAGAGACTTGATCGAGGCCGCGTATTATCACCCGGACACCCGAATGCAGGTGAGCGCGGTGTTCGCCATGGGGCGGAGTGGCAACACCCGCTGGGCCTCGTACGTACTGACCGAACTGGAAAGCCCCGATCCGGAATTGCGTTACGAAGCCGCCCTGGCCGCGGGCAACCTAGAATTAGCCGACGCCATCCAGCCGTTACGGCGACTTATCGAAGAGGATAAGGACGTTGAAATTCAGCTGGCAGCTATTGAGGCGCTGGGACGCATCGGGGGCGCGGAGGCGGAACGCATCCTCCTGCAGTTGCTGGACTCGCCGGAGGATGCGATTGCGGAAGCCGCTGAGGATGCCCTGGACGAATTACGCTTCTGGTCCGGAGACCCTGAGACGCTACTTTTCCCCTTGCTGGATTTCGAAGACCTCGCAGATGAGGAGCGCTTCCTGCTCGACGACGACGTGGATCTGTTTGAGGAAAACGGACAAGAGGACAGGGAGCCCTAAAGCGTCGCGATGTGGCTCTCAATGTCGGCCGCACACCTTTCCGTGAATGAGGAGATGATTCCCTAGTCCGACCGCGGGCTGCACCCAACCGGACGGGGCTGCCTGCCGGCAATGCCGGCCTTCCAACCGTCGGGGAGCCAACATCATGAGGAGGAGATAACCCATGAACCTAAAGTTGCGTCGTCTGGTGCGTACACCCCACTCCGAGCAATTTGCCCTGTACACCCTGGATGCCGAGGGCCAGGGGGTGACGGTGGGTAAATTAGACCTCCATTTTACCGCGGACGGGATGTTCGGCACTCTGCTGCTCTGGGATGAACGCCTGGAAGCGTGGGCGGATGAGGATCTGGACACGTTTCTGCAGGGCCTGGTGGAAGACCTGCTGGAACCACGCGGGATGCCGGACGGCTACGCCATAGAGTGTTTCACTCCTTCCTTGAACACATATCGCTTTTACACCAACATGGAGGAGGAAACGTAACCCCGTGTTGGTGCTCAGTGTCCTGTGGAACATTGTGTTGCCGGTACTTCTCATTGTTGGCCTGGGGGTGGTGTTGCAGCGCACCTTGGACCTTGATCCCAGGCCCTTTTCCCGGGCGGTGTTTTATGCCTTTTCCCCTGCGCTGGCCTTCGCCAGTCTGTATACCATGGACCTACACAGTAACGGGTTAGGACAAGCGCTCCTTTTCGGTGTGCTGGTCGCCGCGGGCATGGGGGTGTTGGGCTGGCTGTGGGCGCGTTGGGGCGGATTCACCCGTTCCCAAACCAGCGCTACGGTGCTGGCTCTGGTCAACAGCAACACAGGCAATTATGGCCTACCCCTTAACCACTTCGCCTTCGGCGAGGTAGGTTTGCAGATCGCCATGATCTATTACATTCTGAACGCCACGTTGGCGAACAGCCTGGGGGTGTACATCGCGTCCGCCGGTCGAACGCGGCCGGCCCATGCGATTCGCAGTGTACTTCACGCGCCGCTGGTATATGCGACCTTTTTGGCGTTAATAGCGAACTGGTGGGAAATTCCCATCCCGTCACCGCTGTACAAGGCGGTAGACCTCACCGGCCAGGCCGCCATACCGGTCCTGTTAGTGGTCCTGGGCATTCAACTGGGACGGCTAAACGGTCAAGTACACTGGCGACGGGTAGTGCCGGTGACCTTGGTGAAGATGTTAGTAGGCCCTATGTGGGCGTGGGTGCTCAGTGGGTGGTTAGGCATGGAGGGGGTGTGGCGGGCGGTCTCTATTGTCCAGGCCAGTGTGCCCACCGCGGTCATGAGCACGGTCCTGGCTACGGAGTTCGACTGTGAACCGGAATATGTCGCGGAGGTTGTGTTTGTCACCACGCTGGCAAGTGTGGTAACGTTGACCGGTGTGGTCGCTCTGGTAAAGGCGTTGATTACCGGCTAGGCCAATGGAGGGCTTCGGGTGAACGCCATCCACAATGGGAGGATACATCAGGTAAATTAGGTAAGAGGCGATGACTCAGAAGACGTTGAAACCCAACGGGACGGATAAGGACAAGTCGCTGGGTCGGCAGTCGGTAAGGGGGCAACAAAGCGTGGATACCCCGACGAAGACCATATACCGGCTGATCAACGAGGGCGCGCGGCTCCTCGCGCAACGGAAAGCCCGAGAAGCCGCGGCTGTGCTGGAACGAGCATACCGGCTGGATCCGGATAACCTGGAAGTGAAGATCAACCTAGGGGGGGCCTATATTCTGCTGGGGCGCTTTCAGGACGCGATCCCCCTTCTGGAGAGTGCGGCCCGTCAGGCGCCCGACAACGCCATGGTGTGGACGAACCTGGCTGCCGCCTACCTGGGCCATTTGGAGAAAGCCTCATTCGAACAGCAGGAAGCAGCCATTGCCGCCTTTAAACGGGCGTTGCGAGCCGACCCGCGGGCGCCTCACGTGGATTACAACCTGGGCCTAATTTACCTCCAACGGGGCGATTTAACCACCGCGCTGGCCCACTTTCAGCGGGCGTACGAGCTTAACCCCGCGGACAAGGACGCAGCCCATTACATCAACGTTATCAAAGCCAAGCTGGCCAGCGCCCAGGACACGTCACCACCGGCATCCTCTGAGGACGAAGGGAGCGACACACCTTCATGAGCGAAGTGCGCTCACCGCTACGCCGTATTTGGGAGGACAGTCCCGAGAAGGTGGCCTGGGTGATTATGCTGGCCTCCTTTTTCACATGTGTCGTTTTGACCGTAGGCACCCCTCTGGCCGTCCGCTCTTTTCTCCAGCACGCTACGCGCGATTTACCCGTCACCGCCCAGTCCCTCCGTGGCACCGCGTTGTTGGCTTTCCCGGGTCAAGAAGAACTCACCGCTCTGACTGCGCCACGCCCCCTTTCCTCGCAGGTGACGGTGCGCACCGATGAAAGCTCCTCCGCCCTGCTGGTGGTCAACGCGGACGAGACCGCATCCCGACCGGTAGAGGCGGCCAGCATTCTCATGTACAACAACACCGAGATTACTATCATGGACGCTCGTCGGCCCCGCTTTCCGCGCTGGAGCCCGGACCCGGTGCACCTGCGGCTGCGGCTGGAGCAGGGCCGTACCCGGATCGTGGTGGGTCCTTATAACCGTCGTCCCTTCATCATTCAAGTGGAAACGCCTCACGGAAGTGTGACGGCCGAGAACGCCTCCTTCTCCGTGTTCGTAAGCAACCAGGGCATGGACGTTACAGTGCGCCAGGGGCAGGTGGATGTCACGGCCCGCGGGTTGACGGTAGTGGTGAGCGGAGGACAACGGACCTGGGTGCCTCTGGCCCAGCCTCCCGGCACACCCACATCCGCGGAGCGCAACCTGATCCGCAACGGCAATTTCACCCAGCCGCTAGAGACTACCTGGTCGGTGGGCTTTCTCCAGCCGGAAGACGTAGCTTCTGGCACCGTAGCGGTGGTCGATGTCGGTGGACGCCGCGCCGTACAGTTTTCCCGCATGGCGGAGGAAGGCTTTCACACCGAGGTGTGGATCGAACAGGTACTGAACCAGGACGTGCGAGATGTCGATTCCCTCATTCTTCGGATGGACGTGCGCCTCCTCTACCAGAGCCTGGCCGGTGGGGGCATCTTGGGATCTGAGTATCCCTTAATGGTGCGCATCGATTTTACCGACATTTATGGCAAGGATCAGTTCTGGGTGCACGGCTTTTATTTCCGTGATCCCCCCAAAGGATGGCCGACGCCTAATGGGGAAAAAATTCCACCCTATGTGTGGTGGCCGTACGAGTCCCCAAACCTGATCACCCTCTGGGCGGAAATGGGCGCGCGACCAGCAGTGTTGCGCAAGATCCGTTTTTACGCGTCCGGCCATAATTACCAGTCCATGGTCGCGGAAGTAGGCCTCTTCGCTCGCTAGTAACTGGAGCGTACGCAGGAGGGGAAGGATGGTGCGTGTACCGAGCTGGAAACAGCCACAGGTGGTACACCTGGAAAAGCGCACCCGGTTTGAGGCGACGCAATTCGTCAACGAGCCCCTCTTCGACGGTGACGGCTTTTACGGCCGGTTACTGTGTTTCCAAAAGGGGCAACAGGTGCCGGAGCACGTCCACGACCACGTGGACGAGTGCTTTGACGTCCTGGAGGGCGAGGGCACGTTTTTGATCAACGGGCAGGTCGTAGTGGCCGGTCCAGGGACACACATCTACATTCCCGCAGGAACCCGACACGCGCTACAGGCCAACCGAACGGAACGATGGGTGCTGCGGGAGACGGTGCACGAACGGGTGTATGCCCGCCGGGCGTTACGCCTGCTGGGACGAGCACTTCTGAAGCGACTGCCCGTCATCGGAACGACCTACCGGTGACATTGAAAGGTTACCGGGAAATCAACGGCAGGTGCACTTGAAACCCCGGTATCATTACCGTCAAGTCCACGCCCTGAAAACGGTTAACCGTGCCTGGGCCACCGTCTACCACAATAGTAGCCCGGTATAAACCCGGAGCCATCCGATCGTTCAACACCCGAACGCGCATCCGACTCGGGGTTATCCCGTACCACGGGTCCAGGACAACCCAATCCACCGCGGGCACGGTGAGCGCGTCCGCGCCCTCGCCAAAAGTCACACCCTGGGGTGTGACCCGAGTGATGGCTTGGCGGGTAAGGGAGGTGGGCAAAACGCTCACGTGGGGGATGACCCCGGCCACCCACCGGATAGCTTGCCCGCCGGGCACGCCAGCCTGCTCGATGTTCACCGAGGGTGGCTCATACGTTTCGTCGGGCCAGAGGTTCAAGTAGATGGAAGAGGGAGTAACGCTCAACACCGGAGGACGAATAATGGCCTGCACCGTCAGGGTAATGGGGCTGTTGGCGACAACCGGGTCCTGCGCGGCAACCCGGATGGGCACAAGGTACACGTCGGGGGCCATGTCTCGAGGATCAATGGCGATGGTGAGCAACTCTGGCGTTGTACCTACGGTGGGCGTGATGGTGAGCCATGGTTGAGGCTCCACCACCGTCGCTTCCCAGCCAATGCTACCCCCAAACCCTAGGTTGCGAATGGCCACCACTTGGTTAACCGGGGGATTGCCTTTTTGTACGTCAAAGAACACCGCCCGCGGTTGGACTTCCAGGACCGGCGTGAATACCGTGAGGAAGACCTGAATTTCCTGCGGGCTGTTAGCTGCCCCCGGGATGCGCACAACCACGCGGCCTTCATATGTGCCACTTCGTAAGTGAGAAGGCGTCACGCTCAAGGTAAGGGTGCCCGGCGTGGTGCCCTGTTGAGGGGCAACGTGGAGCCAATCGTTGCCTTCGATGACTTCGGCCTCCCACGATACGGCCCCACCCGCCCCCACGTTCTTGACCAACACAGCTTGCGGCGGCGGCAGCTCATACGCCTGATAAATGAAGGTCACGGTATTGGCGCTGAGTTGCAGAATAGGCACCTCGGGAATACCTTCCCCGTCCAGGTTGCCCACCGCCAGCTGCAGGGCAAAACCCCCCAGAAATGTCTGATGACGGTCACTCAATTCAGGCTCGGTAAAGATGCGATAGCCGGTCTCTTTAAGGATAACGATCTCACCGAGACCGTCACCATCCAAGTCCCCCCCGGCGATACGTTTCCATCCAGGCCCGGCCCAGATCTGGATCTCCCGAGGTAACGCGAAGCCGGCAGGGTTACGGACCACCAGTGGAACAACCTGGTCATCACTGCGGATGAAGAGCAACTCATCATCCCCATCACCGTTGAGGTCAACGGCTGCTACGTCCTCCATGGGCGGCGTGAAGGCCATGCGGTCCAGAACGGTGGTATTCTGGCCGCCCACCCATTGGTGTAGCTGGTAGGTGTCCTCTTCCGCGGTGGACACCAGGCGTAAGGTGGCCATCTCGGCCCGGGCGGAATCACCGTGCACCTGTCCTACAGCCAACCCTAGCCAAGGGTTGGGCTCAAACCGACGGAATAAGGTATCCCACAGCCCCCCCTGAAACGCGTAAAAAAGCGCCCGAATGTCCCCAAGGATCACCACATCCACCAGGCCGTCGCCGTCCACATCGCCGGTATCCACCGCTTTCACCGGTACTTCCAGATCCTGCTGGAACACCGTATCGAACTCGGTCGCGGTTGGGTTGGGGTCCAGCACCATCACCCGACCCACAAGGTGCCCTTCCTTGAAAAACGCGAGCGTGGCGACGATCTCATCTTGCCCGTCCGCGTCGACATCACCTGCCGCGACCTGCGTCCACTCCCCCAAAGGTGGGGCCTGACGCCACGTCGCGGCCGGCGTACCGGGGGGCACGACCGGGTCAAACACGGCCAACTCATCCACCCGGGTGGCTATAATTTCATCGTCCCCGTCCCCGTTCACATCTCCGGTAGTCAGGTAACGCCATGCCCCTCGGTTTGACATAAAGGTAACCTGCCGGTACCCCTCAGGGGTGAAAGGGTCCACAACTTGAATACGCCCTTCGGCAGTGAGGAGCACGATCTCATCGTCCCGGGGCGGGGGGTATACCTGCTCCGGCTGTGTGGCGGCGCGCGCGAAGTCACCCTCGGTTACCTGGAAGCTCGCTGCGGACACGACTTGCGGAGAAGGCCCTACTGTGGCCACAAGGAACGACAAAATAAGGAAGCCCACGCTCAGCCAGGTGACCAGTGCGATGGTGACCCATCGGGTGTAGGTGTTATTTGCCGGCATCATCCTTGTCCGGTTCAGTGGTGTGGTGTCGTTGGCCGTCTCAGACAACAACCAACCCCATCAATGTTCCGTGACATGACGGTGCGGTTGATGAATTATAGCACACCTCATGTAGGTTAAGGCTCACCCGGAGCACATTTTATCGGTCCGGGGCATGCTGTTTGACAGGGAGCTTCACTTCACCGTACCCTATTCCATGCATGCCGGTCCGCGCCTGTGGCGTTTCCGCCCGCCAGGTGCGGCCCTTTCCCCGCCGACGTGCCTACGGCCCCGCGCCGTTAGTTATCCCGTGCCTGCAAGGAGGGAAAACCTGAACAACCGGAGGACACCCATGTGCCTGAAAACATTCCGCCAACATATGCCCGTGGTACAACGCTGCGTGTTCTTCGACCACGCGGCCATTGGTCCCTTACCCGGGCCAGCTGCGGCTGCGCTACAAGGGTACGCGGAGGACCGGACCTGCGGGGGAGAGCAAAGCGTGGACGCGTGGCAATCACGGATAAATGAGGCCCGTACACGTATTGCACGCTTGATCAACGTGCCCGCCAGCGCGGTGACCTTTACCCGTAACACCTCCTTCGGCCTGAACCTGGTGGCCAACGGTCTAGCATGGGCATCCGGTGACAACGTAGTGGTGCCTTATACCGAGTTTGTGGCTAACGTGTACGTGTGGCGTAACCTAGAACGCAAGGGAGTGGAGGTGCGTTTTGTGCCAGACCGGCAAGGCCGCATCGATCCCCAGGATGTAAGCGCGGCCATAGATGAACGCACCCGGTTGCTGGCCGTGAGCTTTGTGGAGTTCCAAACGGGATTCCGTAACGACTTAGCCGCACTGAAAGCGCTTTGCCATCAGCGGGGCATTCCCATCTGCGTGGACGCCATTCAGGGATTGGGGGTGCTCGCCCTAGACGCGAGCGCCCTGGAACTGGACTTTGTGGCAGCCGGCGCGCAGAAGTTCCTGCTGGGTCCGATGGGCATCGGCTTCCTGTATATTCGGCCCGATTGGCTGCCCCGGCTGGACCGCGTGATCACCGGGTGGCGGGCCACATTGGACCCCGGCAATTATTTCGACTATGACCAACCGTTCCGAGAGGACGCGTTGCGCTACGAGGAGGGCGCCCTTCCCCTCGCCCTGATAGTTGCTTGGAACGAGAGTTTGCGATTACTCTTAGACAGCGGTATTGCCGTGATCGAACGTCACGTCCAGCGCCTGACCGACCACCTTTTAGAAGGGTTGCTCCGCCTGGGACGGGAGGTGATCTCACCTCACCGGGGCTGGCATGAACGGTCGGCGATCGTCTCCTTTAGGCCGCGTACCGCGGCCCAGGCTCTCGTCCGCACGTTGGCGCAAGAGGGATTCATGGTATCCGAGCGCGGGGGAGCGGTGAGGGTGTCCGTGCACGGTTACAACACGCTGGACGAAGTGGACGCGTTCCTGGAAGCTCTGGCCCGGCTGGACCGGCCTGCCCTATAACCTGCCAGGGCAGGCACACCTGCGCAGGGAAGCACAGGGAGGTGTACCATGCCCGATTTACGGACAACGTACTTGGGATTCACCTTGCGTTCCCCCCTTGTGCCGTCCGCGTCGGTTCTCTCCGAGAAGGTGGAGAACATAGAACGCATGGCAGAAGCAGGGGCAGGTGCCGTGGTAATGCATTCCCTGTTTGAAGAGCAAATTGTGGGGGAAAGTGAGGCGTTAAACCATTTTCTCAGCTACGGGGAGGCTGCTCACGCGGAAGCCCTCTCCTACTTTCCGGACTTCAGCAGCTATCGGGTAGGCCCTGAGGAATACCTGGAACACATCCGCCAGGCTAAGGAGCGGGTTGATATTCCCATCATCGGCAGCCTGAACGGGGTTTCTGTGGGGGGATGGGTGGAATACGCGCGGCTCATCGAAGAGGCGGGCGCCGATGCCCTGGAACTCAACATTTACTACATTCCCACCCACCCCGACCTGACAGGTAACGAGCTGGAACAGATGTACCTTGACGTCGTGCGCGCGGTGAAATCCCACATCACCATTCCCCTGGCGGTGAAGCTGAGCCCCTTTTTCACCTCTTTGCCCAACATGGCGAAACAGTTGGCTGCCGCCGGAGCGGACGCGCTGGTGCTGTTCAATCGATTCTTCCAGCCGGATCTGGACATTGAGGCCCTGGAAGTGAAGCCTCATCTGGTGCTCAGCACCTCCGCGGAAATTCGTTTGCCCCTCCGGTGGATTGCCATCCTCTACGGGCGGGTGCCGGTTGACCTCGCGTTAACCACGGGAGTCCACACTCACGAGGATGTGGTGAAGGGGCTTATGGCCGGCGCGAAAGTAACCATGATGGCATCCGCACTCCTCCGATACGGCATCGATCACCTGCGGACGGTGCTGGAAGGGTTAAAAGCCTGGATGGAAGAGCACGAGTACGCATCTGTGGCCACAATGCAAGGGGCGCTCAGCCAGATGCGCGTGCCCAACCCGGCCGCATTTGAACGGGCTAATTACGTAAAAACTTTGCACTCGTGGCGCGACGATCCCACGGGCACACTGTTGGCTTTTTCCGGTTGAACATCGGTATGTTTCTAAATTTGCGATGGGCTGAGGTCAATGGGTGAACTTTCGCGGCCGCATTTGGGCATTTCCTTCACCGAACAGGGGAACGACTTACACGGCTGTAGCCCAGCAGGACCATTCCTAACGTCACGGCTATGCTCAGGTACAGCAGGGACAGCGGCAACCGAATGCCCAGGAGATATCCGACCAGCGGTCCTGCGGCCAGGCCTACATCGATGGCCGTGGTGTACGCGGCCACCACCAGGTGAGGGGTAGGGGTGTGGAGCGCTTCTGTGTTGGCTGCAGCTGCAAGGGAAACCAGTAACCCCGCGTTGGCGACCAGCACGAAGGCCAGCAGCAGCACGCTCCACCAGCCCCTGAGCAACAGCCCGCCCATCAGCCAGAGCACGATCAGGCCGACCAGGGTGAGACACAGGCGGTGGGTGCCCACCCGGTCAGCCACAGCACCGAACAGTGGGCCCATCACCACGTCCGCAAGCCAGCGCACGGCCACCAAGACTCCGGTTGCCGTGCCCAGGTAGTCACGGGCTTGAGAAGGTACATGAGCGGCCAGAAACAGAGCCGCAGTAGCCACCAGCGTGGCTTCCAGCACGGCCTGCAACAGACCGGCAGCCAGGACCCAACGGACGCGCGGGGCACGTAAGCCATGCCACAGCACAATCGGGGTAAACCCGTTCAAACGGACACGGCCGGCTGCTCGCGGCCAGGGGAACCACCACGCCAGGGGGACAGCCACCAAGCCGATTGCTGCGATCAACGTGACGGCCGCCGTGTATCCGACCCTATCCCGCACATATCCACCAACCAACACGCTTAGAGCGCTGCCCAGCCGAACTAACCCCCAGAAGATCCCCATCATGCGCGCGCGTCGGCGCGGGGATACTGCCCACACGGTCTGGTAACCGCCCTGGCGCAATGCCGACCACGCAATGCCCCACCCGATCCGGGCCAGGAGGAACACGCCCACTCCCACAGGAACACTGTACAGAAAGGTCGTGCCCAGGCCTAACAGCACGGCCAACACGAACGGAAGCCGCGGGCCCCATCGGGCAAAAAGCGCGCCCACGAGAACGTTGGAGAACAACCGGACAAGGCGGTTAATGCTCAACAACACGCCGACCGCCGTTGGCGTGAGGCCCAGGCGAGACGCCTCCAGGGGCAGGAGAGTGTACATCAACGAATCGCCCATGATGGCCAAGCCCACCACCGCCCCTGCCTGCAGGACAGGACGCGAGGACTGCGGGCGACTCTCGTCAGGTAAGGACTGTGAAGCGCACACGCTCATCGGTAACGGTGAAGTGATATCCGCCCTGCCACCACGTCCTCTACAAGGGCGCGAGCACGGGGATCAGGCCACCGACGCTGGTTCGCAATAAGGCGGTGTGGACGGAACGTACGGCGAATGTCTTCCAACGCGAGGTTGCCTTCAACCTGCACACGTCGGATATCTCCTTCTCCTAGGTGAGCGAGGTGGCAGTAATACAGGTAGCCTACTTCCGACACAGGGTATCCCATCGCGTGGGCTGCTACAGCATCCACGGCCAAAGCATCG
Organism: Anaerolineae bacterium; assembly: GCA_015490995.1. GTDB lineage: Bacteria > Chloroflexota > Anaerolineae > JAADDB01 > JAADDB01 > S141-23. Next base: position 11,808 of record WFWT01000055.1, read on the forward strand.
GTGCCCGCGAACGCCACCCGCCAGGCCACAGGATCACCATCGGTGGGGCCATCCCCCTCCATGGCTTCCCACCCGTCCAGGACACTGACATCCGGCCATAGACCCTGCCATGCCATCAAAAAGAGGTTCAGGTTCAGCAGAGTATAGCTTTGATGCATGCGAAACTTATCACTGCGAGTTGTGCGAGCCATGAAGAAGAAGCGTGGGGCCTCAAACAGAGGAAGGGCCTGCACCCGAGCCGGAAGGGCGTCATATGCCCGACGGGCGGCCTTTAACGCCCGGACAGGCAAGGGCCGTACGGCCCCGTCCCCTTGCAGTTGGGAGAGATCGGGACGGTGGGGCGCAAAGCGGCTGATCAGCGTGCCCATAATAAGGTTCTTGATGGACAAAGTCACAATGACAAAGTCGTGAGTTTTGGGCGGTCCCACCGTGATCACCAGGTCGGCCTCCAGGACCGTCCGGGCCGCCTGTAGCCTCATCGGACGCCACTGCCTATCATACGCGGTCAACGATACCGTGGCGTCCCCATTCAGGTCAAGAAGGTGACAATTTGCCCACCGATTGACAAGTTCGGTGTATCCGAAACGGTGAAACGCGAGCCAGGTGTTTTGGGTGGCGGTGCCTTCGGCGATAGTGATACGGGCTTGGGTGGCGTCGCGCACCACGTCGAGAACGGCGCGCAGGGCTTCGGGATGGGTGACGGCCAAGAGGCGGGTAGTAGAAACAAGGTTGGGCTTGACCACAATATGTCGGTACGTGTGCCATGGCAGGTGGGCCGTGGCCCTTTCCAGGGCCCGGCGAACGCCGGTATAGCGGTCGTGTTCCCGGTAAAGGTAGACGGTCGGTTGCGACGGACGGTGTCTATTCATGAGGGATTCCCTCTTCTTCAGCTTGCCGGCGGGCCGCCACAGGACGCAGGTGAGGTTGGGCCCAGGCACGTGCGGTTTCGTCCCCGCGACGCGCAAATATAAGGTACCCGGTGTGGGCGATCATGCGGTCCTCGGGCCGCAACCGCGCCGCCACGGGTTTGTACGCCCGTAAAAGCAACTCCTCCACCGTCACGTTGACAAAGTCATGCGTGTACAGCGCATCGATCAACTGGCTAACCTGGTTGGTAGTAGGTACCAAAGCACCAAAAAACCCACCGAGCTTCAACGCTGCTTTCACCTGGGGCATGTACTCCCAAGGTGTGCGCACGTCCAGGAAAAGGGCGTCAACCTCTTGCTCGAGGAAACCTTCGCCGATATCGCGCACGTGCCAGGTAACGTACGCGTCCAGGCCAAGAATGGTCAAGTTGCGCCGGGCCAGGGCCTGGTGTTCGGCCCGTTCCTCGTACGTGTACACCCGACCCGTAGGCTGGACGGCACGGGCCAGGGCCAGGGTGAGGCCACCACTTCCGGTCCCGGCTTCGATCACGCGCTTCCCCGCGTGTACGTTGAGACGTAGAAGGATGTAGGCCGCGTCTTTGGGAAAGATGATCTGGGTACGGCGTTTCAGGTGCTGGATGAGGTCTGCGGTGGAGGGTTCCAGCACCAGGTAGGGATACCCCTTGTGTGTTGTAATGACCCGACCCGCGGGGTGGCCTATGAGATCATCATGGGCGATAACGCCGTGATGTGTCTCCACCTGGCGGCCCGGTTCCAGAAACACAATGCGCACCTTACGATCCGGACTGATGAGCATGACAGGATCGCCTGGTCGGAGTGGGGTCATAGATTTGTCCGCCATCCCATGTGCTGGTGTGTGACGCTTATTAGCCGCCGACACGGCCATTGTACGTTCGGTTCAGGGCCATGTCAACCGGCCTTTCGGGGAGCCGCGTGCAAGTCACGTCTAATCCCGGCGATACGGCTTGAGAAGGGCGGCCGGATATGTAGCGTTGCGTCCCGCCAGGATCAGGGCCGCGATAGTGACCAGGTAAGGCAAGGCGAGAAAGGTTTCATAGGGCACCACAAGATCCCACCCCAACGTCTGGAGCCGCAGTTGCAGGGCAAACGTGCCCCCGAAAATCAGGGAACCGATCATCACCTTGATAGGATCCCAGTTGCCAAAGATCACCAGGGCCAGCGCCACCCACCCGCGCCCGGAAACCATGCCGTGGGTGAAAGAGCCCAATTGCGCCAGGGAAAGAAAGGCGCCCCCGGCAGCGATGAGCCCTCCCCCTATGGCGAGGGCCAGATAACGAACCCGGAACACGTCCACCCCGGCCGCGTCGACCGCTTCCGGGTTTTCCCCCGCGGCACGGATGTGGAGTCCCAACCGGGTATGGTACAGGAGCCACCAAGCCAGGGGAACGAGCCCTAGAAACGCGATATAAGTGAGCAGGTACTGCCGTAAGAGCGTCCCCAGCACCGGCACGTCGGCCAAAGGAGAAAGCTGGGGAAAGGCCTCAATGGAAGGCGGCACCGAGCGCCCACCATATTGCAGGCGAAATGCGAACAGCGCGATGCCGCTGAGGAGAATGGTGATGCCCAGGCCGGAGACGTGTTGGTTCACCCCAAGGGTGACAGAGAAGAGGGCCATTAACAGCCCGGCTAAGACACCGCTGAGTACAGCCGCGGCAAATCCCAGCCAGAGTGAGCCGCTCTGGTCGGCCACAAAGAAACCCACAAACGCGCCAAAGAGCATGGTGCCCTCGATGCCCAGGTTAAGAATGCCCGCGCGTTCGGTGAGCATTTCACCCAGAGCAGCGAAGAGCAAAGGCGTCGCCACCCGTAACGTTGCGGCAACCAGACTGACCAGGAACAGAGCGTCCATCATGCCCTCCGGATTCGATAGCGCTGTAGAGGGATCAAAGCCAACGCGACCAAGAGCATGGCTGCTTGGGTAATCTCGCCCAGATAAATCGGCACCCCCATAGCGCGACTTAAGGTTTGAGCTCCGGTGTCGATAAGGCCAAAGAAGAGGGCGGCAATGGTGACCCCCCACGCGTTGAGGGCACCTAGGGTAGCCACAATGATGCCGGTATACCCATAGCCCGGAGAGATGGCTTCGATCAGGCGGAAGTGAATGCCCGCGACTTCAGACATGCCGGCAACGCCGGCGATGCCACCGCTGATCAGCGCGGCAGTCAACATGGTGCGTTCGACCCGAACCCCCATAAACCGCGCGGCCTCACGCCCCAGGCCAACGGCCCGCATCCGCAGGCCAAACGCGGTGCGGGAAAGGATAAACCACAGCAACAGCGCCGAGATAAGGGCCAACAAAAAGCCGAGGTGTAACCGAGAGCGGGGAATCAGCTTGGGCAGCTGGGTGCTGAGTGCAATCGCCGGGGATTGAGGCCATCCAGAAACGGGATCGCGCCAAGGACCGTTCAACAACGCGCTCACGATGAACAACATCACCGAGTTCAGCAACAGTGTGGTAACTACCTCATCCACGGCCCAGCGAACCCGCAGCCACGCGGGAGGGAGGGCCCACAGGGCACCGGCCACGAACCCACCGATGATCATAATGGGTATGGCCAACACGGAGGGCAAACCGCCCAGCACCGTGCCCAGCCAGGCCGCGGCGATCGCCCCCGCGTATAATTGTCCTTCCGCGCCGATATTGTAGTAACCGGCCACAAAGGCAAAAGTAACCGCAACCCCACTGAGGAGCAAGGGGGTGGCTTTCACCAGCACCTCAAGCGCGCTGACCCGGGAAGACAGGGGCGCGATAAGAAAGTAATAGTAGGCCTCGAGAGGATTTGCCTGGCCCCAGATCACGAAAATGGCCGTGAACACAAACGTCAGCCCAAAGATCAAAGCGGGCAGAAGGGCACGAAACCACCAGGGAGCCCCCGTTTTTTCAACTTTGAGCCGCCATCGTCGTTGTGCGAGCACCGTTTCGCTCCTTCATCGCCCCGGCCATCAGCAGCCCCAATTTTTCAGGGGTGGCATCGGCCGCGGGAAGTTCACCGACAATTTCGCCCTCGTAGATGACCGCGATGCGATCCGAAAGCGCCAGGATCTCATCCAGATCCTCCGAAATCAGCAGCACCGCTGCTCCCCGATCGCGCTGGGCCAGGAGCTGACGACGCACGTACTCGGTCGCGCCCACGTCCAGCCCGCGCGTGGGTTGAGCCGCGATCACGATCTGAGGTTCACGGGAGAGCACGCGGGCGAGGATGACCTTCTGCATGTTGCCACCGGAAAGGGTGCCGGCCCGATCCGTGGGACGGGCCTTGATCTGAAAGGCCTGAATGAGGCGCCGGGCGTGTTCCAACATCGCTTTACGGTCCAGCAACCCCTGGTGCGTGAACTCGTGCAAGTATTCCAGCGCCAGGTTTTCTGCTACCGAGAGATCGCCCACCACCCCCGCGTGGCGATCCTCAGGAATACGCCCCACACCGGCCTGGGTAAAGGTGGCCGGATCGGCCGCGGTGAGATCCTGGGTTCCTACCCGTATGCGCCCCCGTGTGGGACGACGCATGCCGGAAAGCACCTCGGACAGCTCTTTCTGACCGTTTCCGCCCACGCCGGCAATGCCTAAAATTTCCCCCTGCCGGACCGCTAATGTGATTCCCTTGAGCGCAGGCAGTCCTTGATCGTCATGAGCCCACACATCCTCCACCTGCAACAGCAGAGCCCGCCCTGTGCCGGTCCCCTGGCGCACGACACCGAACGTCTCCCGGCCCACCATCATGCGGGCGAGTTCCCGCTCGTTGGTCGCCGCGGTGGACACCGTACCCACAACCCGTCCGTCACGCAGTACCGTGACACGATCACTGATGCGCATCACCTCTTCCAGTTTGTGGCTGATGAAGACAATGGAGAGGCCCTGGGATCGCAAACGTTGCAGGGTCGCAAAGAGGGCGTCCACCTCTTGGGGAACCAGCACCGCGGTGGGCTCATCCAGGATGAGAATGCGTGCCTGCCGATAAAGCGCTTTGAGAATTTCTACCCGTTGTTTTTCCCCGACGGATAGGTGTTGCACCACAGCTGTCGGGTCGACGTGCATTTGGAATCGCTCCGCCGCGGCAGCGACCATTCGCTCCATGTCATCCCGACGCAGGCGAAATCCCCGATGGGCGCCCAGGATGACGTTTTCGGCCACGGTCAGGGGAGGCACCAGCGCGAAGTGCTGGGTGACCATGCCGATGCCCAGGGAAAGGGCATCCCGGGGCGACGTAATGCGTTGCAGCCTGCCATGCACGCGAATCTCGCCCTCGTCGGCATGGTACAGACCGTACAGAATGCGCATCAGCGTGGTCTTGCCGGCACCGTTTTCTCCCAGCAAGGCGTGGATCTCACCTGCACGCAGGGTAAAATCGACCCGGTCATTGGCCACAAGAGTGCCAAAACGTTTGGTGATGCCCCGCATTTCCACAACGTACATGCCGTCACTCCCTTCTGACAGCCGTTACCGTAATGCCCCCCGGGGAAAAGGCCCTCGCCGTCCCAACCTTTGGCGCAGGACCCTTTCCCCGGGCCGGAAAGAACAAGGTCACTGCTTTAATTCTCAGGCGCAGGCTGCGCCTCATCAATGGGCACGCGGAAAAGGCCGTCCTTAATCTCCTGTTCCCGTTGTTTGACCAGGGCCAGGATATCCTCGGGAATGTACTTGTCCATGCCGTGGAAGGGAGCCAGGCGAGCTCCGCCCTTGGCCATCATGCTGAAGTCCTTCAAATCCTGGGCCGTGTAGGCTCCTGCTTCCAACTGCTTGATAACGTATTGGACGGTGGGACGCATATCCCATACCGGACCGGTGAGCACGTTTTCAGGGCCTAGTTCGTACTGGTCGCTCATGTTACCGAAAGCCCAAGCGCCACGCTCCACCGCCGCTTCAATCACACCGAACCGTTCGGCAAAGAGGACATCCGCACCCGCGTCGAGCTGCGCCAGGGCCGCTTCTTTGGCCGCCGGGGGATCAAACCAGCTGTTGATGAAGGCTACCAGCACCTTGGCCTCCGGATTGGTCTCCTTGACCCCGTAAATAAACGCGTTGACGATGCGGTTCACCTCGGGGACGGGATAACCGCCCACTACGCCGATCACGTTGCTCTTGGTCATGCCACCGGCGATCAACCCACTCAAATACGCGGGTTCGTGGATCCAGTTGTCAAAAACGGAAAGGTTTGGATCGGCCGGACCCAGGCCAGAACCGAACACAAAGGCGATCTCCGGGTAATCCCGGGCCACCCGACGCACCGCTTCCTCGTTGCCAAACGCGTCACCGAAGATGGCTGTGGGCTTCTTGGTTTCCGCCACTTCCCGGAGGATGCGTTCCATGTCCCCCGCGTAGCCGATGTCGTCAGTCCACTCGTAGCGAATCTGACCGTTATCCGCAGCTTCCTGCAGGGCTTCGTGGATGACCCCGTCCCACGGCTCCTCAATGGGGGTGGCGAACGCGGCGAAGAAGAGAGGCGGTTCCTCCGCCTGAGGGGCCGGTGTGGGCTGAGCTTGCGGAGCACACTGCACGGCGACCCCGATCACCAGAAGGAGCACAATCACCAGGTACACGCGCCGGACTTGCATCATTCCCTCCTTAAAATTCGAGTGCACGTTGACACGGTTGGGAATCTTTCACCTTCCCGGAAGGTGGAACCGGAGGAAAGGCCTAAGAACAAACCCGAACAGGCAGCTATGAGTATCTATGTCGGCGTTGACGCACCCCAGAAGGCCGGGGATCACACTTCGCCGATGTCCTCGTTCCACAACTCTGGGTGAGCCCGAATGAATTCCTCCATCAGGCGAATACACTCAGCATCGTTCAGGACCTCCAGGATCACCCCCCGGGAGCGGAGGTAGTCCTCAGGTCCTTTGAAAGTGACATTTTCACCGATGACCACGCGGGGGATTTTGTAAAGCAGAATGGCACCACTGCACATGTCGCAAGGTGACAGGGTAGTGTACATGGTGGCCCGCCGGTACGCCGCGGGGGATAGACGACCGGCGTTTTCCAGGGCATCCATCTCTGCGTGGAGGATGGCGCTGCCTTTCTGGACACGGCGGTTGTGACCACGACCGACGATCTGGCCATCGATGACCAGCACCGCGCCGATTGGGATGCCCCCTTCCGCGAGACCTTTCTTCGCCTCCTCCACCGCAGCACGCATGAACTCGTCCATGACGCTCTCCTCCTGCGAGGAAAAGGATAACGTGGTGTGCCGTTCGCTCTCGACAGGCGGTGCCTATACGGGAGGAGAAGGCCGGAGAGGCTATTAGGTAACAGAGCGTTGCCCCGTGGCGCTTTTCCTCCTCAGGGCATTGCGCCCGGCGAGGAGCTCACCAGACACCCCGACGTGCCGGGTGACAGCACGTGTCCCATTACGGTGACCGACCTTCCGGGAGTAGGTGCCATTATAACATAGTTGTGCCGAACAGCCAATTGGAGTACTCACCTCCAAAGCCTCCAATTTCGAGACCGCGTGTTTGCCCTCTGTCGAATCATCCGTATAATCCTGGCAACACGTGTCGGCAAGACGGACGTATCCGTCGATGGCAACGCTCCTGTACGACATCCCACAACGTGAGGTGGCCTGATTCGGGGATTCTCTTTAAGCACGGCAAGCAGAGTTTTAGGATGCGGTCGGTCCACTTGATTAAGGGGCAAGGGTAACATCTTGACCCTTCCCCGGGCTTCAGACGCCGGCACAACGAAGTGAGACGGCTGGTTTTCCCCTCCTTTTTCTCCGAAATGGGAGCGTAAGGTGGTGAGTTAAGACAAACCCCTCGACATTAAGCGAGGTGTGCCATGACCACGTTACGTTACTTCACAACGGCTGATGTGCCCCCAGATGCATTGCGGGGAGAACGGGTAGCGGTTATCGGCTACGGTAACCTGGGCCGTTCTATTGCCCTGAACCTGCGTGATGCCGGCGTTTCCCTACACATCGGGAACATCGAAGACGCGTATGCCCAGCGGGCTCGCAGCGAAGGCTTTAAGGTGTTGCCCATTCGCCAGGCCGTAGAGGAAGCAACGGTGATCCTGCTCCTGATTGCGGATGAGGTCATGCCAGAGGTGTTCTCCACGGCTGTGGCACCGGCTCTGGGGAAGGCCGCGGCGCTGGTGTTTGCGTCCGGTTACACGGTGGCGTATGGACTTATTACACCTCCAGATCATGTGGATGTGCTTTTACTCGCTCCCCGGATGGGCGGCCAGGAACTCCGGACGCGTTTTGTGCGGGGCGAAGGATTCATCGCCTTCTTAGACGTGGCTCAAGACGTATCCGGCCGGGGCTGGGCCCGGCTGTTAGGGTTAGCCCAGGCGGTGGGCGCGTTGCGCCCCGTCTCCTTTGCCTTGCCCCTCCGCCAAGAGGCGGACCTCGACCTGTTCGTGGAGCAAACGCTGGGCGCGGTGATCGGGGCCACCATCATGAGCCTTTTCGCCATCGGCACAGAGCAAGGGATTCCCCCTGAAGCCTTGGTGCTGGAGATGTACATGTCCGGGGAGATGGAAAGTGTGTTTCGGGCCTTCCGGGAGGAAGGGTTCACCAGCTCCGCTTATCAGCACGGGAACATCGCCATGTTTGGTGGGTACCTGCGGGTAATGGAGTTGATGCAAATAGGATTGCCGGCCCAGTTTCGGCGCATTTGGGAGGACATTCATAGCGGTGAGTTTGCCCGTCGGTATCAGGAAGCGATGGCTGAGGATACGTCCGAGTTGATGGCCCAGGCACGGGCCTTGGCCGACGGTGACCATCCGCTAGGGCGAACGGAAGCACAGCTGCGATCCTTGTTGCGGGCTTTGCAACGCAACGTGCCATGAAAGTGGTGGTGACCGGCGCAGCCGGGTACATCGGTCGGGTATTTGTAACGTGGCTTGTTCACCGTCCCGAGGTGGAACAAGTGATCGCGGTGGACGTGCGGCCGGTGACGTTCCCTCACCCGCGCGTCCTTTCGTACCGCATAGATGTACGTGACCCATCCCTGGAGGAAGTTCTGCAGCAGCACCGTGCTCCGGTGCTCGTACACCTGGCCTTTATAGTGCAGGGAATTCACAACGTGGGTTACATGTACGATGTCAACGTGCGAGGCTCGGTGAACACCTTTCGGGCAGCAGTACGGGCCGGTGTGTCCCATATCGTGCACCTGTCCAGTTATACCGTTTACGGCGCCTGGCCCGACAACCCACCGCGCTTGACCGAGGATCATTTCCCCCGTCCGGTCCCCGGTCACCATTACGCGTGGCACAAGCTGCTGGTGGAAAAGTGGGCCGACGCGTTGGCCGCATCACGGCCCGAACTGACGGTCACCCACCTGCGCGCTGCGGTGACCGTGGGCCCCCGGTGCAACAACAACCTGGGAAGGGCACTGCGACACGCACCTGCATTGCCGGTGCTGCGCGGCACCCCCTCCTGCCTACAACTCATCCACGAGGAAGACCTCGCCGAGGCGTTGTGGTGTGCGTGCCAACATCGAACGCCAGGTGTGTTTAATGTGGGTGGAAAGGGCGCTCTTCCCTGGGAGATGATTGTCCGCCGGGCCGGCAAGCGACCTATCCCCTTGCCCGCGCAGGTTTGGCGCGGGCTCCTGGCCATGGCCTGGCAATTGCGTTTGCCCCAGACCAGCAGTCCGGCAGAGCTGACTCTCCTGTCTTATCCCCTCGTGGTGGACTACTCCCGTGCCCGAGATGTGTGGGGATGGTCCCCGCGTTACACCACAGCGGCGGCCGTCGACGCGCTGGTAAACTATCAACGTTAAGGGGCTCTGCGGCCGGGAAAAGGCCGGATCGCGAGGGTAATGGTGCCCGCCGCGCTCGCGGGGTGTTGTGAAGTTACGGCGCGGCCGATGTGTCGGCCCTGACAATCCGGTATGACCAGGTGATGTCCGCGGTGTGTTTGAGCATCGCGGAGACCGAACAGTATTTCTCCTCGGAGAGCTCAATGGCCCGTTGGGCTGCTTTCTCGTCCACGTCCCCGTAAATGGTGTACTCCACGTGAATGCGTGTGTACACCTTAGGGTGGGATTCCGCGCGCTCGCCGCGCACGTGGACCGTCAGGCCCTGAACAGGCTGCCGTTGACGGCGCAGAATAAAGACCACGTCCATCGCCGTACAACCGGCCAAACCCATCAGGACCAATTCCATCGGGCGAGGACCGGTGTTCTTACCTCCCACGGACGGATCGCCATCCACGACGATAGCGTGACCGGTGCCCGACGTCGCGACAAACTGCATGCCCTCCACCAGCTGGACCTGTGCCTCTACCATTTGGATGTACCTCCTCGCGAGCTATGGATTACGAGGACCACGCCGGGCGTGCAATAGGCCGATGTTACCACGTTGAACACGCGAAGCTTGGCAGGCCGGGAAACTCCGCCTATACTCCCGATGGATAGAAGCCCTCCTCCACGGGTAAACCCGGGCCCTGGGCCCCCAACACCGGTAGGACAGTATACCTGAGGGCTGGCAGTTGCTCAAACAGCCCCACTATTCTTTGCCAGTGGGAGGTCCCCATGCTGGAGCGAGTACCGGTACAACAAAAGTCTCTCAGCGCGTACGCAGCGGTGGTTGGCGAAGCCACCATAGCCACCCTTCAAGAGCTGGCCACACCCCTGCAGGGGGCACGGGTGGTTCACATCAACGCCACGGCATACGGTGGTGGCGTGGCCGAGATCCTTTACACTCTGGTTCCCCTCATGCGCGACCTGGGTTTAGAAGTGGAATGGCAGGTGATCGAGGGGGCGCCGGAGTTCTTTAACGTAACCAAGGCCATGCACAACGGCCTCCAGGGCATGGACATTCCCTTCACCGATGAGATGAAGGCCATCTGGGAGCAATACAATCGGCTGAACGCGAGCCGCTTTGAAGGGGACTATGATTTCGTCATCGTGCACGATCCCCAGCCCGCCGGCCTGTTGAAGTACACGGAGGGACGCGGGGGGCGTTATTGGCTTTGGCGCTGTCACATTGACACCTCCCACCCGAATCCCGCGTTTTGGGAATTTCTCGCTCCCTTTCTCGGCGCGTACGATGCCGGTATCTTTACCCTATCCTCGTACGTGGGGCCGGGTGTGACCTTCCGGCACCTGGCCATCATTCCTCCCAGTATCGACCCCCTTTCCCCCAAAAACGAACCGTTGCCCACGGATGTTGTTGAGAAGGTAGTGAAACGTTTTGACATCGACCCGGACCGTCCGCTGCTGGTGCAGGTCAGCCGTTTCGACCCCTGGAAGGACCCTTTGGGGGTCATTGACTGTTACCGCCTGGTCAAGGAAGCTATCCCTGAGGTACAACTGGCCCTGGTCGGCGCGATGGCATCCGATGATCCTGAAGGGTGGTTCTATTACGACCGCACGCTGCGCCACGCGGGGGAGGACGAGGATATCCATGTGCTTCACAACTTTCACGGTGTGGGACCCCGAGAAGTTAACGCGTTTCAGCGTGCGGCCGACGTGGTGATTCAAAAGTCCACCCGCGAAGGGTTTGGTCTGGTAGTCAGTGAAGCCATGTGGAAGGGCAAGCCGGTGGTTGGCGGCCGAGCAGGGGGCATTCCCCTCCAGATACGTGACGGCGAGACGGGATTTCTGGTGGACAACGTGGACCAATGTGCTGAGCGGGTACTCTACCTGTTGCAGCACCCAGACGTGGCGGCCCGAATGGGAGCGGCCGCGCGGGAGCGAGTACGCGAACGGTTTCTCATCACCCGACACCTGGCGGACTACCTGCGCCTCTTGCAAGAGCTACAACACGCCAACACGTAACGCGCGCTCACCCCTGCCCCGCCTTCACCTTGCCTCACACCCACCGCTCCTGAACACCCCCGCAACCAACACAGGTATACTCAAGGGTGATGTGGCAGTAACATCCTCAGGTGGAGGAGGGGCAGATGTTGTCCTTTACACCATCTCCAGAGCAACAAATGCTCATTGACACCCTGCGTCGCTTTGCCCAGGAAGAACTCAGGGAACGGGCGCGGGAGGCGGATGAGCACCAGCAGGCACCTCCCGAGGTCGTACAACGGGGTTGGGAGCTCGGGCTGATCCCCGCCACCATTCCTGAAGCCTACGGGGGGTTTGGCGAGCGCTATTCCATTCTTACCGGCGTGCTGGCGCTGGAGGAGCTGGCCTGGGGCGACCTCGCGTTGGCTTTGCACATTCTTGCCCCCGCCCTGGCCGCCACGCCCATCGTGTTGGCCGGCACGGAGGAACAGAAGCGCACCTATTTACCCCCTTTCTGCAGCGAGACCTTTTACCCGGCAACGGCAGCTTTTGTGGAACCTGTCTTCCAGTTCGACCCGCACGCGATGCAGACCACCGCGGTCCGTGACGGGGATGTATACATTCTTAACGGAGTGAAAGCTTACGTTCCCCTGGCCGACCGGGCGGAGGTGATGTTGGTGTACGCGCGGGAGGGAGAAGGGGTGCAGGCTTTTATTGTCCCGCGCCAGACCAAAGGGCTAAAGGTAGAACGCCGTGAACGCTTGATGGGACTGCGCGCGTTGCCCATGTTTCGGGTGACACTAGAGGACGTGACCGTACCGGTAACGCAACGTCTGGGCGGAGAGAAGGGCATCGATTTTGACCGGTTGTTGAATTACATGCGCGTGGCCACCGCGGCGGCCGCGGTGGGTGTAGCACGCGCCGCCTATGAATATGCCCGAGAGTATGCCAAACAGCGGGTTCAATTTGGCGAGCCCATCGCACACCGGCAGGCCATCGCGTTCATGTTGGCGGAGATGGCCATTGACATTGACGGCCTTCGCCTGATGACCTGGGAGGCGGCGTGGAAACTGGACCGAGGCGAGGACGCCACCCAGGAGGCGTATTTGGCCCGCCTGACCGCGGATGATGTGGCCATGGAGGTCACCGACCGAGGGGTGCAAATCCTGGGCGGATACGGATACATTCGAGAGTACCCGGTAGAGCTCTGGATGCGTAACGGTCGCGGCATCGCCACGCTGGAGGGAGTTATTCTGGTTTGACGGAAACATCGACACACAGGAGGGGAGGGATGATCAGCTTCGAAATTCCGGAAGCGATCCAACAACAGCGGCAGTTGTTCGAACAGCTGGCCCGGGAGGTCATGCGGCCATATGCCCGGTACTACGACGAGCACGAACACGAAATTCCCTGGGAATATGTGCGTCGCATTTGGCCGTTAATCAAGATGGAGTGGGCCCAGCGTGTGACCCAAGCCGAGCGCGAGCTGGCCGGCAAAGGTCGTGAACAGAAACGGCAAGGGCCACAGGTGCCCTTCAACCTGCAACTGGTGTTTATGGTGGAGATGCTCTCCTGGGGAGATGCGGGCATCTACCTGTGTACACCGGGACCCGCGTTAGCGGGCTTTGCCATCCACGCGGCAGGTACGCCGGAACAGCGCGTGCGCTTTCTGAAACGCTTCGCGGAGGGAGACCCCAAGTGGGGGGCGATGGCCATTACCGAGCCTGGGGCCGGTTCAGATGTGTCCGCCATCAACACGACCGCGGTGCGGGAAGGGGACGAATGGGTGATCAATGGCGAAAAAATTTTCATCACCAACGGCTGGCTTGCCCTAGAAGCGTCAGAAGGGCTGGTAGTGGTGTGGGCGACGGTGGACAAACGGGCCGGCCGAGCCGGTATCAAGTCCTTCGTTGTGCCGGCAGGCACCCCGGGTGTCAAAGTGGCCAAGCGTGAGCACAAACTGGGCATTCGGGCCAGCGATACGGCAGCCTTGGTATTTGAAAATTGTCGCGTCCCCCTCGACAATATCCTCGGAACCCCGGAGGTGCAGCGGTCGGACACCAAGGCCGGCTTTAAAGCCGCCATGGTGACCTTTGACACATCACGACCGGTGGTGGCGGCCAGTGCCCTCGGGATCGCCCGCGCGGCCATTGAGTTCGTCAAGGAGAAGTTAGCCGAGCAGAACATTGAGATCCCCTACGGTGTTCCCAAACACCGTCTGACCGCGGTACAACGGGACATCCTGCACATGGAGGCGATGCACAAAATGGCCTGGTTGCTCACCTTACGGGCAGCTGCGATGAGCGACGCACGACAGCCCAACGCGCTGGAAGCTTCCATGGCCAAGGTAAAGGCAGGAAGAGCTGTTACGTGGATCACCCAGAAAGCCGTGGAGATCCTGGGACCCCTGGGGTACTCCACCGAGTACCTGGCCGAGAAGTGGATGCGCGACGCGAAGATTAACGATATCTTTGAGGGCACCGGTCAGATCAACACGCTTATTGTGGCCCGTCGTATTCTGGGTTATAGTAGTCGAGAACTGAAGTGATGGAGGGCACCGTCTCCCGGATGGTGACGGCCGCATCTTGTTTCGGTCGTCACCGTCCTTCCCGTCGGAGAGAAGACCATGAAAGCACAGCCCTTGCACGGCCTACGGGTGTTGGACTTCGCGCACTTGCTCCCCGGTGAATGGGTGACCTTCTGGTTGTGCCAGCTCGGGGCGGATGTCATCAAGGTGGAGCGCCCCGGCACTGCCCGACTGCTGGGGATTGACGAACGACACCCGTATCGATCTGCCCTCAACCGGGGGAAACGTTCCATTGTGTTAAACCTCAAACGTGAAGAGGATCGAGCCGTTGCCCGCCGCCTGATAACGTGGGCCGATGTGCTGGTCGAAGGGTTTCGACCGGGCGTGATGGACCGGCTGGGGCTTGGATACGAGACAGCACGAACCATTAACCCCCGTTTGATTTATTGCAGCATCAGCGGATTCGGCCAACAAGGACCGGACCGCGCACGGCCCGGTCATGATAACGTGTACCTTGCCCTGGCCGGTCTGCTTGATGTCCATCGGGATGCGTCGGGGGTGCCTCGGTTGTATCCCTTTCAGCTGGCGGACGTGGGCGGCGGGACATTTCCCGCGCTGGTCGGCATCCTGGCGGCGCTCTGGGCGCGCGAGCGCACCGGTGAAGGCACCTATGTGGACGTTGCTATGCTAGAAGGGGCGTTAACATGGGCATACTTGCTCCTCCCCAGCCTGCACGGTGGGCCACACGTGGATTTGTGGTTAGCCGGGCTCCAGGGCATGCTACCCTGCTATGGCATTTATGAAACCCGCGATGGTCACTACATTGCCCTAGGAGCCCTGGAGCCCCATTTTTGGGCGGCTTTTTGTCGGGCGGTGGATCGGCCGGAATGGCAGGGAAAGGCCTACGATCCTGCACTACGGGATGAGGTGGCAGCTCTCTTTCGACGCCATCCTCTGGCAACGTGGTTAGGCCCGGACGGTCGTGGGGGAATCCTCAACCCCCAGGAAGTGCCTGTAGCCCCTGTACGGGACTTGGCCACGGTGGCCGTAGATGAAGCCCTTTGGAAGGCAGGCGCGCTGGTGCGCGATGAACACGGTCGTGTACACCCGGCCATTCCCCTGCGTTTCGAAGGCCAGCGTCCGCCGCCTGTGATTGAAGTGCCTGCTCCAGGCGAACACACAGAAGATATCCGCGCCCTGGTAAACCACCTGACCGAACAGGAAACGACGAATGAGCCCGATGTCACGTGAGGAGGCCTTGCCCGCGGACCTGTTCGTGGTGCTGGGCGGGCAGGGTACTCTGTGTCACTTGGCGCCGGCAAACGGCTTTCCTCCTCAGGTTTACACGCCACTGGTAACTGCGCTGGCCGACGTAGGCCGTTTCATCGCGCTGGTACCGCTGGCCATGAGGGCGGTGATCCCTCCGCCCCGTAAGCTGACCTGGCACATGCTGGCCGAGGAGATGGCAAACCACCTCCAGGCGTACGGACTTCAACAGGTAGTTGCTATCGGACATTCCCTGGGAGGAGTAATGAGCCTTCTGGCCGCCGCTCGATACCCGAGTTTGTTCCGGGCTCTGGTGTTGATGGACCCGGTAATATTACCACCGGCCACCCTCTGGATGTTGCGGTGGCTACGCCGTGTAGGGCTGGAAGGACGGTCAGCGCTGGTACGAGCAGCTCGTCGTCGGCGGCGAGTGTTTCCCAACCGTGAGGCCGCGCGCGAACGGTACCGACGTCACCCGTTTTTCGCCGCCTGGCATCCTCAGGCTTTCGAGGCGTACGTGCACTACGGATTGCGGGAGCGCGCGGATGGTTCGGTGGAACTGGCCTATTCCCCGGATTGGGAAGCGCGGGTGTTTGCCACCGTGCCCATAGATATCTGGCAATGGATCCTACGCGTGCGGCTGCCCACATTGGTGGTGTACGGCGCACGTTCCGACACCTTCCGGCGCTCGGCAGCGCGCCGATTGCAACGGGTATGGCCCCATGCGCGATTTGTAGCTTTGGCCGACGCGGGGCACATGTTTCCTCTCGAGGAGCCGGAGCGCGCCGCCCGGGCAATACGGCCTTTTCTGGCCGAAGTGGGGACGGCCTTTTCCGACCCGGAGGACGGTTCTCCCCAACACAAAAAGGGCGGTGCCCTATAAAGGACACCGCCCTCTGCGCGTGTCTGGGAGAGTGCTTATTGCTGGCCGAGCCGGACTACATCCGCGGCCTGCAAGCCTTTCTTCCCCTGCACTACGGTGAATTCGACCAGTTCACCCTCGTCCAGTGTTCGGTAACCGGAGCCCACGATGGCTGTATAGTGCACGAAGACATCCGGTTCACCTTCACGGGCAATGAAACCATATCCCTTGCTCGCGTTGAACCACTTGACACGACCTGTAACACGCTCACTCATTGCAACTTCTCCTTCTGATACTTACAAAATGTGAATGGAATCGCCGTCGGTGAGGGGCTTACGCAGGTGAAGCACAACCACACTGGCGAGGGTAGCCTTCCGGGGGAAGTGCTGCCACTTCGATGGGCCCGTCCTTCGTACTGCGTATGCTCCCTTTCCGACATCTGCCACTATAACACACCCCAGGAAGGGTGTCAAATCCACGCTCCTGTTTCGAGACGGTGTCGGGGAGAGGGGTTTTTCCCCTCCGTACTCCTGAGAGGTAGGAGATGGCGCCGCAGTTCATCCGGAGTAGAATACATGGTCGACTTGGCCCTGAACGTTGGGTGATTGGGCAGAGCCGACCTTAACACGGAGGGGCACACGATGTCACCGGTAAACCTTGCAATGGTCACCGATGAGATCCTGTTCAACCTGGCCACCGCGGTGGGAGAACACCTGCAGGCACGAGGGCTTACCCTGGCGGTAGCAGAAAGCTGTACCGGCGGGTTGCTCGGTCACTGGATCACCGAAGTGCCCGGCAGTTCCCGCTACTTCGTGGGTGGCATCATCGCTTACAGCAACGAGGTCAAGCAGCGGTTGTTAGGCGTTCCTGAGACGGTACTTGAGCAGCACGGCGCGGTAAGCCGGCCGTGCGCGCAGGCCATGGCCCGTGGAGTACGAGAACGATGCCAGGCTCATCTGGGCATCAGTGTGACCGGCATTGCCGGACCTTCGGGGGGCACCGTAGAGAAACCGGTGGGCCTGACGTACATCCACCTGGCAGCCCCTGAAGGTGACTGGTGGGAAGCTCACCGCTGGACCGGCAACCGCACTCAGAACAAACGGGCCTCGGTAGCAGCGGCCTTACAGTTGCTGTATCGATACTTGCAGGGCGAGCTCACGGCCGAATGATGACCGGCATCCCGATGTAAGCCATCTCGAACAGAATACTGGCTGCCCAATCCTCCAACATAATACACCCAAAAGTCACGGGTTGCCCTACCAGGCCCTCCCACACTTTAGCGCCGGTATCCGCGTCCCAAGGCAGGCCGTGAATTCCGTTTTCAGTGCTGCCGGCCCAGTAGATGCCCAACCAATAGGGCATGTAAATGTTCCACGCGGAACCGTACGCCACAGGTATCTTGCTCTGGATGCGGAAGGTGCCGTACCGGGTGGGATATCCGGGGCGTCCGGTAGAACAGCGCCACGTGTACAACAGCTGTCGTCCCCGGTACAACCAGCAAGTCTGCCGAGAGACACTGACGATGAACTGCAAGCCTTCACCCGCGACAGGTCCAGGGGCCGAAGCCTGCGAAGGGATCACCAGCCGTTGGCCTACATAGATGCGTGACGGGTCACGCAGGTTGTTAGCTTCCGCCAACGCCCTCACGGAAACGCCAAAGCGCGCCGCAATCGCGCTCAGGGTATCTCCCGCTTGCACCGTGTAAACCCGGCGCGCGGGGCGTGCAGTGTCCCCTTGACCGTTACTCCCTCCCGTAGGAACACGCAACCGCTGCCCCACGTACACATAACTGGTCGTGGAGAGGCCGTTCACCCGCGCGAGTTCGGCCAACGAAACCCCAAACCGTTGGGCAATGCCCGTTAGCGTGTCCCCGCGACGCACTATGTAAGTGGAAAAACCGTCGGCTGCCTCCTGGGCCGAGGGAATGTACAACCGTTGCCCTACGTAAACCAGCGCGTCTGGAGACAGGTCGTTCGCCCGCGCCAACGCGTGCCGCGAGATGCCAAAGCGCTGCGCAATGCCCCACAACGTGTCCCCAGGTTGCACCACGTACTCGTGTGCCCAGACGACAACAGGCACGGCCAACAAAAGAATGACCGCTCCCAAAATTCCGGTCAACGTACGCCGCATACTTTTACCCTCCCCCAGGGCGTTCGCAGAGGCCCTGCCCCACGTCTACGGCCCGCACAGGACCTTCTCTACCCACAATGACGTCTTACAGCCTGTGGAAGTCACGCGGTTCGTCCTCTTCACGCCACCTCTCGCACGAGACCTCGTCCCCCGCGTTTTTACAGACCCAACAGCCCTTTGCCTTTCCGTAAAAGCACGGGTATTATACCCCCGAATCATCGACCGGGCCAAGGGGTCGGCGTTGCCCCTTGCCGAAAAGTGACCTGACCGCGGGAGGATACGGATATGGCCCGGTGAACGTGTCCGGCAAGGGCCTCCCGATCACCCCCACGGGAGGAACATTTCCGTCCAAGAAAACCCCGAACCCAGGGAGGTATGTTCCATGGCCATCCAATTTGGCACCGACGGTTGGCGTGCGGTGATCAGCGATGAATTCACCTTCGCTAACGTGCGCAAGGTGGCCCAGGGCATCGCGGATGTCTTTCTCTCACGGAGCGAGGCGCAAGGGGCTTCCCACGCGCCTCGCCTGGTGGTAGGCTTTGACACCCGCTTCCTTTCCGACCGTTACGCCCGAGAGGTGGCGTGTGTCCTGGCTGCCAACGGCATGACCGTTTACCTTACCCAAGGTGATACCCCCACGCCTATGGTCTCCCACGCGATTCGCACGCTGGGCGCGGACGGCGGCGTGATGATTACGGCCAGCCACAACCCGCCTCGTTACAACGGCATCAAGATCAAAGCAGCCCACGGCGGACCCGCCACCCCTGAATTCTGTCGCCAGGTAGAGCAGGCTATCCAGGCCAACGAAACCGCCGACCGGGCACCTCGCTATATGCCCTTTGGCGAAGGGGAACGGCAGGGATATATTCATCGCTTTGATCCGTTTCCTGCCTATCGGGATCACCTATTTACCCTGGTGAACACGGAACGTATCCAGCAGGCCGGGCTTCGCGCGGTGGTGGACCCCATGCACGGCGCGGGGCGACGCTACTTTGCCCGGCTCTTGGCAGAAGCCGGAGTAGAGGTGCAGGAAATCCGGGGGGATATGAACCCTGGGTTTGGAGGGGTACACCCGGAACCCATCGCGCGTAACTTGACCGCGCTTGTCGAACAAGTACGGTTATGGGATAATGCGTTTGGCCTTGCCACCGACGGCGACGCAGACCGCATTGGCGCGGTGGCGGAGGATGCTACCTTTGTGGACCCCCATCGCATCCTTTCCCTGGCTTTGCGCTACCTTGTGACGGTGCGTCGACAGCACGGCGCGGTGGTAAAGACCGTTTCCACCACCCTGATGGTCAACCGACTTGCGGCCGCGTATAGCCTGCCCCTGTACGAAACCCCGGTGGGATTTCATCACATTGTGGAACACATGTTGACCGATGATGTGCTCATCGGAGGGGAGGAATCCGGCGGCATAAGCATTAAAGGGCATATTCCCGAAGGGGATGGCATTCTCATGGGCCTGTTGCTCGCCGAAATTGTTGCCCACGCGGGCAGTTCGCTGCGGGACCTGGTGGCGGACCTCTACGCCCAGGTGGGCCATTACGCGTACGCGCGGGAGGATCACCGCGTACCTCCCTTTGCCAAGGCCAAGCTAGTGGAACGACTGGCGGGCGATCCTCCGGCCACCTTAGCCGGACGCGCGCTCAGGGCCGTGAACACCTTGGACGGCGTGAAATACATCCTGGACGATGCGTGGTTGCTCATCCGACCGTCGGGAACCGAGCCCGTGTTGCGCATTTATGCCGAAGGCCCGGACAACGAGACAGTGCGTGAACTGCTGGAAACCGGGCGTCGACTAGGGCTGAACGCTATTCCGTGACATACTCATTTCACCACAGGAGCACCGGCAATGAGCACATACACCACAATGGAAACGCTCCTTACTCCGACCACCCTCGCTCGGGTAGAGCACATTGCCCGGGAGGCCGGTCGTCGCGTTCGAGCCCACTTTCAGGCCGCGTTTAACGTGTGGGAAAAAGCTCCCGGGGACCTTCTCACCGACGCGGACGTCGCCGCGCACCGGTATATTGTCCAGGCACTGGCCGACGCGTTTCCCCACGTTCAGGTGTGGAGCGAAGAAGGGGAAGCGCCCGCCCACCCGGAGCGTCCCCTCTGGTTAGTGGACCCGGTCGACGGCACGACGAACTTTGCCCATCGCTTTCCGGTGTTTGTGGTCAGCCTAGCCCTCTGGTGGGAAGGCCGACCGGTGCTGGGCGTGGTGTACGACCCCTTGCGTGACCAGCTCTTTTCGGCACTTCGGGGGCACGGTGCTTTCCTGAACGGGGAACGTCGACTTAGTGTAACGGCCACCCGTCACCTCGATCAGGCCCTGGTTGCGTGCGACTGGACTCGCGGGCCCGGCCGTCCTCACCTGCTCGCCGCGGTAAACGCCCTTGGACTGGAGGTACAGGCCCTTCGCTGCCTGGGCGCCGCGGCCCTGGGGCTCGCCTACGTCGCTGCCGGATGGCTGGACGCGTACTTCAACGCCCAACTCCAACCGTGGGACTTCGCGGCCGGCGTGGTGCTGGTCGAGGAAGCCGGCGGCCTCACGTCCGATTGGCAAGGTGCTCCCTTACCCCTGGGGACAACCACCGTGCTGGCCGCCACGCCGCCACTCTACCCGGTTGTGCAGTCCCGTCTCAGCATGTGCAGTACCTGTAAGTGACGATTGAACACTCTGCCCAAAACTGTCACGATGCCGAGGTAAACGGCACCGGGAAGATGATGGGAAGGAGGACTCGGGCCGATGTTGACGCGCTTGCGGTTCCTCACCGCAGGAGAATCCCACGGTCCCGCCCTGATCGCCATCCTGGAAGGCATGATAGCTGGCTTACCCCTGACGGCAGCGGACATCAACCGCGACCTTGCCCGCCGCCAGAAAGCATACGGCGCCGGCGGACGGATGAAAATTGAGAAGGACCGGGTACGTATTCTGGCCGGTGTCATGGCAGGGCATACCACAGGTGGTCCCATCGCGCTCATGTTGACGAACCGGGACTATCGACACTGGCGCGACCGGGATATCCCCCCCATGACCGTACCCCGACCGGGGCACGCTGACCTCACCGCCGCCGTAAAGTACGGCTACCGGGATCTCCGCTTGGCCCTGGAGCGGGCCTCAGCCCGGGAGACCGCCATGCGGGTGGCCATAGGGGCTATCTGCAAGCGGTTGCTCGCCGAATTCGGCATCACCATTGGCTCCTATGTGGTGGAGACGGGCGGTGTGGTGGCAACCATTCCGCCTGACATGCCATACGAAGAGCGTTTTGCCCGGGCAGAAGAGAACGACGTCCGGTGCCCGGTGCCGGAAGCCGCGGAGGCAATGCGCCGGCGTGTGTGGGAGGTCATGCAGGCCCGTGATACCGTAGGAGGCGTTTTCGAAGTAGTGGCCCTCAACATCCCTCCCGGACTAGGTTCCCACGTCCACTGGGACCGCCGGCTAACCGCGCGCATTGCCGCGGCTATCATGAGCATCCACGCCATTAAAGGGGTGGAAATCGGTCCCGCCTTTGACAACGCCCGCCGGACAGGCACCCAAGTACACGATGAGATCTTCCTGGCAGAGGGACGCATTGTGCGGGAAAGTAACCGGGCCGGAGGACTAGAAGGTGGTATCACCACCGGTCAGCCCATTGTCGTCCGCGCCGCGATGAAACCTATTAGCACCACGTTGACCCCGCTTCGCTCGGTAGACCTGGCCACAGGTGAACCCACGACCACCCGATACGAACGCTCCGATTTTAACGCCGTGCCCAGGGCCGCTGTGGTGGGTGAAGCCATGCTGGCCATCGTACTGGCCGACGCCCTTCTCGAAAAGCTCGGGGGCGACAGTCTGGAAGAACTCCGTCCCCGTTTTGCGGCCCTCCGCCAGATGCGCCTCACCGATCTGCCCATGGACAACACCCCCTGGCGCTTTGGCTACGACGATGACACAACCCCAAGCTCCGAGGAACACGGGTAAAAGGGGCACAGGATGGGCGAACGAGCAGCACTGCTCAGCCGGGACATTCACCTTCTGGGGGACACCCTAGGCGATATCTTGCGTCAATTCGAGGGGGCGGAGATCTTCGACCTGGAGGAACGGATCCGTCACCTGGCCAAATCTTGGCGCACGACCGGCGACATGGCCACCTTTCGCTCGCTGGCCGAGATGTGTGCCACCCTTACCACGGAGGAGGCCTTTCCCATCCTGAAAGCGTTCACCACCTACTTCCACTTGGTTAACCTGGCCGAGGAACACCATCGGGCTCGCGTCCTGCGCGAGCGAGAAGCACGTACCCCCGATCGCCCCCTGGGCGATTCCATCGCGCAAGCGGTGTTCCGCCTGCGGGAGCAAGGCCTATCGGCTGAGACCATGCAGCAGCTGCTGGATCAGCTCCACGTGGAACTGGTGTTCACATCCCATCCTACCGAATCCAAGCGACGCAGTATCATCGAGAAACTGCGGGCAATCAGCCAGGCCCTGTACCGCATGGAAACCACCCGCTTGCTGCCCCGAGAACGGGAAGCCCTGTTGACCGAAATCCGCACTCAAGTGGCCCTGTTGTGGCTGACCGACGAAGTTCGAGCCCGACGGCCGGAGGTTATCGACGAGGTGAAAAACGGCCTCTGGTACTTCACCGAAACCCTATTTCAAGTGGTGCCCGAAGTGTATCGCTCTCTCCGGCGGGCTCTGCACCAGGCATATCCCGGCCACACATTTCGCATTCCCCCTTTTCTCCAGTTCGGGTCCTGGATAGGGGGTGATCGGGATGGGAACCCCTACGTGACCTCCCAGGTAACCGAATTGACCTTCCGGCTGCACAGTGACATCGCACGCCAACACCATTATCATCACCTGGTGCAGCTGATTCGTCGCCTGAGCCTTGTCGAGGATCGCACTTCGCCGGCCGCGCGCGAGCACCTAGAAAGCATCTTGGCCACAGTACCACCGGAGGCTGCTACCGGCCTACGCCGGCGCAATCTCCGGGAGCCTTACCGCCAAGCGTTAAGCGTAATGGCCGCTCGCCTTCATCCCCCGAACCCCGACCCCCTGGCGGAGACCCCTCAAGTCGCGGTCCCCTCTTACAACAGCACCGCCGAGGTTCTGGCCCACCTGCAGCGCGTTGCCGAAAGTCTGACAATGGACGGGTATCACGAACTGGTCGCCACCTGTATTCAGCCCTTTATGGAAAGCGTGGCCACGTTTGGCTTACACACCGCCCGGTTGGACATCCGCCAGCACAGCGGCGTACACGAACACGTGATTGCCGAAATTCTCGCCCTCACCGGTGTGACTTCCCGGTATGCTGCCCTGGCCGAAGCGGATCGTCGAGAGCTCTTGGAGCGTCTCCTGGCCCGTCCCCAGCCTCTGGACCCTGCCCTCTTGACCCATCCCTCCCTCAGTCCTACAACCCGGGATATGCTCGCCCTCTTCCGGTTGCTGCGCCACATGTGTGAGACCCGTCCCGAGGCGGTGGGCTATTACCTGATCAGCATGTGCCGCGACGTGAGCGATGTCCTGGAAGTGCTGCTGATGGCCGCGTGGGTAGGGCTGTACCGGCCCACAGAAAATCGCAGCCTGCTGGACATTGCCCCTCTTTTTGAAACCATCGCCGACCTGGAGGACGCGCCAAAGGTACTGGTCACTTTGTGGCAGAGTCTTGCTTATGGTCGTCACCTCGAATGTCGTCAACGCCACCAGCTGGTACAACTAGGGTATTCGGATAGCACCAAAGATGGTGGTTACCTTGCGGCCAACTGGGCCCTCTACAAGGCGCAACAAGCCCTCGCCCGCGTCGCGCGCGAACATCGCGTGCATCTGACCTTCTTTCACGGTCGGGGAGGGGCCATCGGCCGTGGCGGAGGTCCCACGCACCGGGCTATCCTCGGCCTGCCCCCAGGCACCTTGACGGGTCGGCTACGCCTCACCGAACAGGGGGAAGTGATCTTTGACCGGTTCGGTCATCCCCTTATCGCGTGGCGATACCTGGAACAGGTCGTGGGTGCGGTGCTGGAGGTTAGCGGTGGCCTGGTGTGCGAACCGGAACCGGCCGCCCTCTCGGCCATGGACGCGATGGCCGCGACCGCGCTGCGCACCTATCGCACCTTGATCCATGAGACTCCAGGGTTCCTCACCTATTTCCAGCAAGCGACCCCTATCGACGTGATCACTGAGCTGACCCTGGGCTCCCGGCCGGCCCGACGCACCGGCCAGCCCACCCTGGAGGACCTGCGCGCCATTCCCTGGGTGTTCGCGTGGATGCAGAGCCGACACACGCTGCCCGGCTGGTATGGGCTTGGTACGGCCCTGCGCGAGTACATGTGGACAGCACCCAACGGACTGGCCACTCTGCAACACTTGTACCGCACCTGGCCCTTCTTTCGGGCCATGATCGACAACGCCCAGATGGCTCTGGGCAAAGCCGACATGTCCATTGCAGAACAATACGCCCAGCTGGTAACGGACCCGGACATTCGCCGTCGCGTGTTTCGAGCCATCATTACCGAATACCTGCGCACCCGGGAAGCGATCTTGGCCGTCACCGGCCAGAAAGACCTGTTGGACAACGAACCCATCCTCCAACGCGCTATCCGACTGCGTAATCCTTACGTGGACCCGCTGAACCTGATCCAAATCGGGCTGTTACGGCGCTTCCGTCGCCTTCCCCTGGACAGCGCGGAACGGGAACGGGTGCTCCACGCATTGCGCCTGAGCATCGTGGGCATCGCTTCTGGCCTGAAGAACACCGGTTAACCCCGTCGTTGTCCTGCTGCCGTACAGGTTGGCAGGACGACCGGATGCGTCTACAATGCCTGTGACAACAGGCACGGCTGAAGAGAAGTCAGGCGGGCACCATACCGATGTCCAGCGGGTCGGCCCGGGGAGCCATCGAATGTTATCCAGGAACCGGAGAACGTTAGCCCTACACCTGTGCCTCTTTACCCTGGTTAGCGTGATGTTCTTCCTGTGGCCTGGCCCTGCCCTGCTTCCCCTCGTTCAGGCGCAAAACGTCACGGGCGTCATCCAGGGACGGGTGTGGCACGATGCCAACCGGGATGGTCTGTTCGATCCCGAGGAAAGTGGCCTGGGGGGAGTACTTATCCGGCTGTGGCGAACAGACCAGACCCTTGTCCAAAGTGTCTTCACCGACGTGGACGGCACGTACCGGTTCGACGACGTGCCCCCCGGTACGTATATCGTGGAGGAAATTGATCCCCCAGGCTACACTTCCAGCACCAGTAATCAAGTCCTTCTTGCCCTGCCCGAGGGGAACGTGTGGCGCGTCGATTTTGGTGATTACCCCCTTGTCCCGGAAGAGGGGACCCTCTCCCCTACGCCGGCACCTTCACCCGTCCCCACCACGCCCATGGTCACGCCTTCCCCATCTCCCTGGCCGCCCGGCTGTGTCAACGTGATCACCAACGGAGGGTTTGAGACCGATACAGGTTGGGAACGGCCCAACACCCGCTTGCGCGCCATGTACGTCACACCACCCAACCTCCCGCCTGGCTTGACTCCCCGGGAAGGACAGCGGGTCGTGCGGCTGGGGACAACCACAGCAGCCCAAACAGCTTCGTACTCCTCCGTACGGTATCGACTCTCCCTCCCCCCTGAGGCCTCGCAAATCACCCTAACCCTATGGCTATGGCTGTTCAGTGAGGACACGGACGGGGGTGATCGCCAGGAGATTTTCCTCCTCACCGGGGATGGCCGCCGTATCCGGGCGCGTTTGTGGCGCGCGATGCCCGCCGCGCACCGCCCCGAGTGGTCCTACGTGACGTTAGATCTCACCCCCTTTCGGGGGGAAACGGTCACCCTGTACGTGAACGTGTACAATGACGGAGATGGCCGGCCCTCGGCCTTATTCATGGACGATGTGGCCGTG